>DATNNZ010000598.1:0-6720 GCA_035601575.1 Chthoniobacterales bacterium | reverse complement strand
TCGTAACTTAGGCTGATGAGGAAGTTGCCGCTGCAACCGGCCCACCTGCATCGCAACCGCAGTGTAGCTTCTGGCTTGTAGCTGTTCCCGCACCTGCTCAAGCTTCATCCCAGCTCGGTGCCGGCCAAACCAGATTGCGATTGCCCGTGCATTGTTACCGCGACCGGTCGGCAGTTCATCCCAGGGCTGACCCCACTCCTTTTCGATCGCGGCGACAATCTCTTCCCAACTGACTACCCCAAAACGTTTGCCTTCAGATTTCGAACCGCTACTCGATTGCTTTGCCAGCAAACGTTTCCACCGTGCAACCACCGCGCCGCTTCCCATCAGCACTCCGGCCGCGAGCTCCCCTTTCCAGTCCAATCCGAGTTGATCGTGCGTAATTCGCTCATCCAGCTCTCGACGATATGCCGCTACCGATAGGTCTGCCCTCTCCCGCACCCTCTCAGCGGGTTGCTTAACCGCGGGACGGCTTTCGACCAGGGAAGGTGAAGCGGCAAGGCAGAGAGTGATCTTTCCCGCCTGCCGGGCGATCACACTCTCGTCCGTGATTTTGCTGGGCAGGATTCCGACGCCGCAACCCTCCTGAATCATGTGCAACGGACGGTTAGTGAGGGCGAGCTCCGCGGTGACCTTTGGATTGATCTGCAAAAAACTACTGACCAGGCGCGTGACAATGAATTGTCCGTTATCAATGGTGGCAAACAAGCGCAAGTGGCCACTCAACGTCGTTTGACCTTCGCGCAGGTGTTGGTCCGCCTCTTCAGCGTGAGCCACCATAGCCTTTGCATCGGCTAAGAAACGCCGGCCCGTCTGCGTCAGGCTCATCTGGTGAGTATCTCGCCGCAGCAACGGCCCGTCACAGCGTTCCTCCAGAACACGCAGATAACGGCTCAACGTCGGCTGAGGGATTTTCAAGCGGCGCGCCGCGGCGGAGATGCTGCCGCACTCCACAATTCCAATAAAGGCGCGAAGCAGGGAGAGGTCATCGAAAGCGGTCATCCACTTTGTGAATAGCTGTCATTAGAAACCGATGGCTACACAAAACATGACATCCATGGCAATAATGGAGCCATCATGAAAACAGATTCTTCCAGCAACAAGTCTCCTTTGACTAAGAGCATGAAGATTGTCGTAATCGGCGGTAGCGGGCTGATTGGGACAAAGCTCGTGAATAACCTGCGCCGGCAGGGCTATGAGGTAGTAGCGGCGTCGCCGTCCTCCGGCGTCAATACCCTTACCGGTGAGGGACTAGCGGAAGCGCTGGCAGGCGCTCAGGTCGTCGTCGACCTGGCGAACTCGCCTTCGTTCGAAGACAAAGCGGCTTTGGAATTCTTCGAAACATCAGGTCGTAACCTTCTGGCCGCGGAGGCGGCCGCGGGCGTGGGACATCACGTTGCGCTGTCGGTCGTCGGCACCGAGCGGCTGCAGGAGAGTGGTTACTTCCGCGCGAAGATGGTGCAGGAGAACCTGATCAAGGCTTCCCGGATTCCGTATACGATCGTTCGGGCAACGCAATTCTTCGAATTCATGGGCGGCATCGCCCAATTCAGCACCGTCGGCCAAACGGTTCATCTGCCACCGACGCTCGCGCAGCCCATCGCCGCTGATGACGTCGCTAGCGCACTCGCCGAGGTCACACTCTGCGCGCCGGTGAACGGCATGATCGAGATAGCTGGTCCCGAACGGGCAGGTCTCGACGAACTCGTCCGACGCTTTCTAAGTGCAACGAAGGATCCACGCGAGGTGATCACAGATGTTGATGCGCGTTACTTCGGCCTGGTAGTAAACGATCAATCGCTCACCCCCGGCGCTAATCCACGCATCGGCGCGACTTTTTTCGACGACTGGCTCAGCCGCTCCACATCTGAGCTGCCCGTGTTGAAGAGATAGAGTATTGCGTCTGCAAAGGAACAATTTTGTTCTTTTGCAGGCGCATACTTCGGCCGCGCCTGACGCGGCAGATTCCGAACGCCTGGAAAACCGCCGAGCAGCTTGCCCTCAAACTCTTTCGACTTGTCATTCCTGGCAACCCAGGTGTCGAAAGACATTTCTTTGCCCAGTTTGAGTAAAAGCGCCTGGATTTCCGTGTGTTCTGTGGCTTCTACTTCAACACCTTCTGGCTTCCCAGATTCAGTTTCTTCAGGGATCGTAACTGTTCTTTCCGCTTTTGTGACAAAGATTTGAATCTTGGCTTTCTTGTGCAGCTTTTTGGGATCGACCGGAAGCACGCGGGGTTGGTTTGAGCTTGTTGGAGCGCTTCAAAAATGATCTTACCGTCGCTGTCTTTAAACCGATTCGGAGATCCCCGGAAGTGGCCCGTCCATGCAGGTGAGTCCGGAGATGCCTGGAAAAAACTAAGCCGCTCGCGCAACTCGTAAACCGGGACGGCGGTTTCGGCGCCGAGTTGAATCAGCAGCTTGACTGGTGACCGGGCAAGGAATGGATCAGAACGCCAGATTGGCGATTTGTCCTGGAAAGGCTGGCCTATGACTTCGAGGGCGCCGACGCTATCGCGGATTATTCCTTTCTAGTCGTTGTTGGTGCTGGTCATGCCGGATTACTCTGATCGCTCGCAAGAAGTTTGATCGTGTCTTGGAAGAGATTTCAATCCATATCCGTCACGACGCTCATTTGGTTTTGCGGGTGTGGGCCGGGAAAGATAACGACATAGTGCATGGGCAGATGACCTTGTTGCGTAAGCTCAATTACCCCGCGCAATTGATCAAAGTGCCCGTGGTCACAATTCACGCTAACCGTCACCGGACCGGCCTGATACATTCAGTTGTTTGTTTTCTTCTGTTGCTTTTCGTCCGGCATCTTTGATCCGTTTAACCTCCTCTAATGCGGCTCTGGCTTGTTCGAGTGTCTGACCGTCCATTATGTTCAGTGTGTTGTTGTTCTGCGTTAAGTGAAGTGCAACCTTGGCCGGGTCAGCAAACTGATCCTGAAGTTGTGGTTGCGTTCCAGGTCCCAAGCCGGTTCTTTCCAGTCCAGATGCTTGTCTGCTAGTTTCCGCTTTCGCTTCAGCAGAACCTTGATCCTTCGCGCCTCAGCCTGCGCTCGCAACTCGGGGAACTTCTCGGCGTTATTCTTCCAATCAATCCAGGTCGTCCAATGAACCCCATTGCAGGCTGCCGCCTGTTCTTGGGTTAGCCCAAGCGCAATGTCCCGGAGAATCGCCTTTATCCGGGCCGGTGTTGCTTGGTCGGCTTACCTTCTTTGCGCTTCAACTCGGGATGTCGGCGCAGATCACGTTGCCGCCTCCTGATACAGACCTTGCAAATACCGCGATGGCCATCTGGGTTTCGTGAATCGGCGTAGAACTCGTCCAACGGCTTTTGTTTTCCGCACGTCATGCACACCTTGATTTCTCGTTTCGGTGCTCCAGAGGCTCGGCCATGCTTACGAAGATACTGAATGCAAGTTGCGTTAGCAAAGGTGCGTTGGCTTGCCGCTCAGGATGCCGGGCGTGCGGCCTGGATTGGCCTATGATGAGTCTTGAAGCCGTCCTGGGGGAAATGATAGCGGCAGGTTCACTGGAGATCGGCTTGCCCAAAGCTAACAACCCACACCAAAAACTTGAGTCCAAGTCCAAAGAGCAGAAAAGCAATCTGACTGAGAAGGACGATTATTGCTATGCGGATCAATCTGTCGCTCCAATTTCCACTTCGCCCAACGATCCATCGGTGGAACTGCTGCAATTGGTCGCCAAGCCAATCAGGTTTCATTTCGCGGTCCTTCTCCAACCAGAGCAGACATAGCTTCTTTGATGGCCTGCGCTACAAGTAAAGATCATCTCGGCCGGCACCGCTCCCTTAGCGAACCAACTACAATCTTTGATCGAAGCTTCCTGGTGTCTGTTTTGGGCGCGACTAAGCCACGAAGCATATCGGCGAACTGATCAAAAACGGGCTCTGGCGACCGATACATCAACATCAAATGGACGGGTGGCAGGTCGGGAAAACCATCTTTTGCGGTAAGGACGACATGGTCTCCGGCGACCGCGCCTAATGGGAGTACGCCAATGCCTAGGCCGGCTGAAACCGCGCTGCGGATATTCTCGTAGGATGCACTTATATATGAGAAGAAAGTTGATTTCTTACGCCTTTTCAATGCACTGAGTGCGGCCCTTCGGTATGCGCAACCATCAGGGAAAGCAACTAAGGGTATCTGATCTAGATCGCGGAACGCGACGCGCCGGTTGTACACCCAATGAAGCGGTTCGGCGCGGAGCAATCCCCAAACCAGGGATCTTGCATCAAGCTCTCCGGCCAACGGGTCATCCGACGATGTCTGCTTAAGAATAGCCATGTCCAGTTCACCTCGCAGCATGAGATTGGAAAGCTCCACCGAAAGCGCGGATGTCACTTGGATTCGGAGTTTCCTGTTAAGCTCCAGGCATCTCGATATCGCTTCGGGAAGGTCAGCAATTCTGAAGTCATCGGGCACGCCGAGCGCAATTTTGCCTTTGAGTTCGGGTCTCTGAACAGCAATCAGGGCATCTGAAACGCGGGCGAGGATTTCGCGCGCTGCGGGAAGAAAACGCTCTCCCTCCGGGGTGAGGCCAAGAACATGTCCTTGCCGTCGTTCCAGTAAACGACATCCCAATATCTCCTCCAGTTTTTTAAGGCTCTGGGTAACTGCCGATTGTGTCCGATGTATTTGACGGCTCGCGCTCTGAAAGCCACCCGCTTCGATGACCGACACAAGAACGCGCAGTTGCTCCAAGGTGATCCTGCGGTCGTCCATCAGCCGTGCTTAGTCCTTTGTCATAACTGGATTGCATATTATCTAATCTAATACCGGAATCGTTCATAATTAATTTTAAAAGAGAGCCTTAGTCAGCAAAGTACATCCATATGAAAACCATCGTTCAATTTGGATCGGTGGCACTCGTCGTAGCGTTTTTGACAGGTGCTTTGAGCAAGGCCGATACACCAAGCACTTTTACGAGACACGGTCTGCCGATTCCAGGAGCTTACTTCAAGAACAAAGAGAGCCAGCAACTCGGGACGGTTGCGCTCCGTAAATCAGGAAAAGGCGTGGGAGAACAGAAGCAGACTGCGGCAAACCATAAAAAACGCATACTCACTAGAGGACCGGATCCGGTCAAACAAAGACAGGCCGTAAGGGACGCGTCTTAACATTGGATGTTTGGACGTTGCGCAATTGCCTTGAGTCGTCTTCGTAATTGAGGCTGATGAGGAAGTTGCCGCTGCAACCGGCCCACTTGCATCGCAACCGCAGTGTAGCTTCTGGCTTGCAGTTCTTCCCGCACCTGCTCGAGCTTCATTCCAGCTCGGTGCCGGGCGAACCAGATTGCCATGCCCGCGCATTGTTACCGCGACTGGTCCGGAGTTCTGCCCATGGCCGGCCCCACTCTTTCTCGATTGCGGCGACGATCTCTGCCCAACTGACCACCCCAAAACGTCCTGCGGCCGCCGGCTCAATAGTTGAGCCTGGAGACGGTGCGGCAATGGGCAGATCTATCGGCGGCGGCATATCGTCGAGAGCTGGATGAGCGAATTACCCACGATCAACTGCCGCGCCATCGCCAATCGTTACATTAGGCACTATAATTGTCTACTGTTAAGATACGTCCCTCATTAAGTCACTTTCAACCTCCTTACAATTCTTTTCGCTTAAATTCTATTACGAGCGTTTCCCAACTGATCCAAGGGTTGTCTGCCACTGAGCCAAAAGCCGCGTGTGGACCGATCCGGGCATTTGTGGACCCAAGCCCCTCGCTCGTCCCATCGGTCAAGCCACTGGTGTTTGGCGAATGGTTCTGACCTGGGCAAACAGGCACGGGGCCATCATGAGAAAAGCGATCCAAATCTTACGCATATTGTCTCCTGCCAGTTGTAAAAGCTTCGTGTTAGATCTGATTTATTTAATTGGTAGAAAAGGCGTAACATAGGCAGATGATGTTCCGATTGTTCGGAACGAGATCTTCTGCCAGCTATGATCGAGCGAACCCTGGACCGAGCTACGCCGTAAGAACGACGGCGTCGTCGCGCGTATTCCTCGGCTTTAGCGGCCTTTTCCTTGTGAATTTCGGCAATAATTGCATTGGTAAGTCCGCGAATTTTTCTCACCTCTTCTACGATTTGTTCGTTTGAAAGACTCTCGTTCAAGGCTAATTCGATGACTTTCTGCGTATGGAACAGATAAGTCTCAAAGGGAGCCAATCGTCCTCCCTGAGCTTTGGTAAATTCAGCAAGGGTGCTGTAATGATCCCAGCTGGTTTTTACCATCAGTTCCCGCCGAGCCTTTTTTTCATCGAAGTGTCTATTTATCCAAGTTGAAATAAGGGTTCCGAAAATCCCGATTCCAGCACCCAAAAGCGCAGCGGTTGCAGCATTCATCGAGAGTAACAAAGTTTTCCGCGAAGCGTTCGCGGGTCCGTTCGTCGCGGCATTTAGCCTGATCGGCCAAGCTGTGGCAAGATTAAGCGAAATTATGGCGATTGTGGCTAAAGCATTGACACGTTCAGCCGATTAAAAACGCGGAAGTCGCGGTCTGCAGTATGGGAGGCCGCATTAATTGAGCTAGCAACAGTCCGCCGAGAGAGAAGACCTCGGCGGGCTTTTTGTTTGCCTGGAAAGAGCGCTCCCAGTTAAACCGTTCTCATGACGCAAGGCGGAGCATATATCACGGAAGTTTCGGAACACTCAGAAGGTCATCAACAAATTCACTTCAAGGTCGCAGTCCCAG
>DATNNZ010000597.1:0-3643 GCA_035601575.1 Chthoniobacterales bacterium | reverse complement strand
GACGGAGGAGATGGAGCGGCTCTTCGACGCATTCTACACAACCAAGCCACAGGGCATGGGCATGGGACTGGCGATCAGCCGCTCGATCATTGAAGATCATGGCGGCCGTTTATGGGCTGAACCGAATGAGGGTCCAGGGGCCACGTTTCTATTCAGCCTGCCCGCCGCGGACAGGCCGTATCATGATTGAAGGGGAGCCCATTGTGTTTGTGGTCGATGACGACCCATCGGTCCGTCGCTCCATCGAGCGCCTCATCCAGTCCATAGGACTCGAAGTGCAAACTTTCCAGTCTGCTCGGGAGTTTCTACAACGCGCGCGACCCGAAGGTCCGGCGTGCCTCGTCCTTGACGTGCGCCTACCAGGATTAAGCGGTCTGGATCTACAGCGCGAACTAACCAACCGCGGAATCCAACTCCCGATTATATTCATTACAGCGCATGGCGACATCCCGATGACGGTGCGGGCAATGAAGGGAGGAGCGGTGGAGTTTCTAACGAAACCGTTCCGCACTCGCCATTTATTGGACGCCATCCGTGCTGCTATCGAGCGGGACCGGGACACGCTCAAGCAGCGCTCCGAGGTCGCCCAACTGCGCAACCGCTATGACTTGCTCACTCCGCGCGAGCGGGAGGTGCTCGCTTTTCTGGTAGTGGGCCTGCTTAATAAACAGATCGCCGGCGAACTGGTCACTACCGAAAGAACGATCAAATTTCATCGCGCTCACATCATGCAGAAGATGCGGGCGGAGTCGATCGCGGATTTGGTTAGAATGGCGCAAAAGCTCGGACTAACCGGCCAGCCATAAATAGAATCAACCTGTACCAAGGGTCAGTAGAATTTCCCTGCTGAGCGCTGCTAGGTTAAGCCAGGATCAATACCCAGCTGGCAAACAGCGATGGTCACGAAAGCGAATACATCTGAAGCGCCGCTTGTTTTCATTGTAGACGATGACGTCTCGGTGAGAAGGTCAGCCGCTCGACTCGTCCGCTCGTTTGGGATGCGAGCAGAGACCTTCGCCTCGGCTAAAGATTTGCTGAACTCTAGGCGCGCGGCCGAGGCCGCCTGCCTGATTGTTGATGTGCGGATGCCAAATATGGACGGCTTGGAGTTGCAACGCCGCCTAAGCGAAATCAAGCAGCGTATTCCAGTGATCTTCTTTAGCGCAAGGGCTACCAAAGAAGAGGAAGACCGGGCGCTGCGATCTGGTGCCGTAGCTTTTCTGCGCAAGCCCGTCGGCAAAGACACGTTGCTGCGGATAATTCGTAAGGCTCTCGAAAGCGCAAACTAAAATCATTTCAAAAATTATATGATCACGGCAGATTCGTTTTTCTTTGCATTAGGAGTTAAGAAGTGTGTGAAACTAGTGATCTCCGTTATGACCGGAGTCGGCCTTGCCCTGACATGTACGGCTCTCGCCGACAACTACAACGATTTAGCCGAACAAGGCTACCGGTGGGTAAGGGTCAATGGGCCCTATGCTTGTAACACTGAGCAAGACGTCGAACGCATTACTGCTCACCACACCGATGCGGCAGAACTCGACGTGGTGCAAAATATCAAATGTTACTATCTCATACCGGGAACCATCGTTCAGGTAATCACGCAAGATCCAGCTCGCGGTATGTCGGAAATGCGTTTAGCAGGCGTCCCTAGGCCCCTATGGACCTACACCAGATTCCTCAGTAAGCATCCGATTCAGGACCTCTACGGCGTAATTGAAACACCAGAAAACTCTGGCCTACTTTCGAGCGCTCATGCCCCGAGCATCCGGCCGTTTCCTTCCAACAGTTCGACCGCTCGGACTCGGTCGAACGGAATTCCGTAATTTCGGACTTTCATACCACCTATGCAGTCGACCACGTTCCTGAATAAGATTCTGATCTTCGAGGACATCCGGCCAATCAGCAAGGATGGGCACACAGTTTGTTTAACCCCGACCCGAAAGCTGACCAAAAGCAACTGACTAACCATTACTAACAATGAAAAACTCCTATGCGCCTAAAGTCGTTCTCCCAGCCGGAGAGACCGCCGGGAAAACCGCGCCGGCTTTCGCCGAGATATTGAATCTGCTGATAAAGATATTAACTAAGCTCGGTCTTCTAACAAAGGATCTTGATTACCACTTGGTTCGCGCGTCGATGGTAATCATCTACTTCTTTTTTGGGTACCAGAAATGGTTTGCCTACGAGGCGCACGGATTGATTCCTTTTATCGGAAGCAGTCCTCTGATGTCTTGGATGTACCCTGTTTTCGGAATCCAGGGAGCCAGTTGGTTCTTGGGGGTCTCGGAATGGTTGTTTGGCGCGCTCCTATTCTTAGGATTCTGGAACAAGAAGTTAGGAATTCTTGGAGCCCTTGGCTCATGCCTGACCTTTATCATGACCATCACGATCATTCCATTTATGCCGGATGGCTGGGCTGCCTCTGCCGGCGGCTTCCCAGCGATGCAGGGCGACGTCGCGTTCCTGATGAAGGACGTGGTTCTTTTTGCTGTGTCCGTTTATTTGCTGAAGCAGGACGTCGAGAGGGTGGCTCTTTCAGCGGATTCCGCGAAGCCATTAGCAAGTTAAGTCTTTTCTAACAACGTAAAGCTTACATAAAACCCTATGCAAAACACAGCTTCAGCCCGATTGGCTCGGCAGACCAACCCGGAACAATATGATCTGGTTATCCTCGGCGGTGGCACAGGATCTACCATCGCTGCCTGGACCTTTGCCGGGCAAGGCCAGCGTGTCGCGGCGATTGACCGCAAATATGTCGGCGGATCGTGTCCGAACATCGCCTGTCTTCCTAGCAAGAACATTATACACAGTGCGAAGGTTGCCTCGTACGTCCGCAGAAGCCAAGAGTTCGGCATAGCCAAAAGAGATTTCACCGTTGATATGTCCGCGGTTCGCGACCGGAAACGCAGAATGGTGTCGAGCTGGAACAATGCGTATCTCGACAATTACAAAAAGAGCGGAGCGGAATTCATCCTCGGCTCCGGGCGTTTCATTGGCCCCAAAACAGTGGAAGTTGCGTTACACGACGGAACGATTCGTCGACTGCGCGGCGCCAACGTGATCATCAATACCGGTACGCGGGCTGCCTTAGAACCAGTCCCCGGTCTGATTGACGCGCGACCCCTCACGCATATCGAAGCATTGGAACTGGATGAAGTACCCGAACATCTCCTCGTGATTGGGGGCGGCTATATCGGTTTAGAGCTGTCCCAGGCCATGCGCAGATTCGGTAGCAATGTGTCAGTAATCGATCGCAATGACCGGCTGATACATCGGGAAGACGACGATGTGACGGAAGCTGTGCAAAACCTTTTTGAGGACGAGGGCATCGACATTGTTCTGAACGCAACGCTTAAGAGGATATCAGGCAAGTCAGGTCAGTCTGTAAAAATGGTGGTCGAACAACGCGGAGTGGAGAAAACGTTACTGGGCAGTCATCTACTGGTGGCAGCGGGGCGCACTCCGAACACCGAGGGGATCGGACTCGAGCTAGCCGGCGTCGAGCTGACCGATCGAGGATACATCAAAGTGAATAAGCGACTGGAAACCACTGCGCCCGGAGTTTGGGCAATTGGCGAAGTGGCGGGTAGCCCGCAGTTTACTCACGTTAGCGTTGACGATTTTCGCGTGGTTTACGACA
>DATNNZ010000596.1:0-5737 GCA_035601575.1 Chthoniobacterales bacterium | reverse complement strand
TTCGAGCAAATGAATGTCCGCGCCAATTACATCGTCAGTGGAAAGATTTCATTGAGCATATCGGGCGGCATCGAGTTTCGGCAGTTTGGCGGCGGTGATTCCGTCTCGCCGGTTTATGAAATTGCAGGGTCCTATCGGCCTTTTGAGAACACGACCGTCACCATTGCAGGTAGCCGGCACACCAACAGCTCCGCCTCCCTCGGCGGTCAGGACTATTCCGAGACAACCATCAGCCTTACGTTTAGTCAGCGTTTATTCAGCCGGGTTAATTTTGGCCTTGGGATTGGTTACACGAACTCCGAATACCTCAGCGCGACCACTGGCGCCTCCACCGCCCGCAGCGACGACTACTTTTATATCGAACCCTCGATCGACCTCGACCTCACCCGCTACTGGAGCATTGGAGTTTACTACTTGTACCGGCAGGATTCCAGCACACTTGCTTTCTTCAGTTTTTACGATAATCAGTTCGGAGTTCGTACCTCCCTAACCTTCTAGTTCATGCTCCTTCGTTACCTCGTGATTGTTGTTACCGGAGCAGCGGGTTCCCTTTGCGCTCAATCGCCCGCTTCCGTCGCATCAGCCGAACCTAATTCGCGTTCTTCCTACCCCGTCCCTGGCGTGAGCAACAACTCATCGCCGTCGCCAGCGGTTCTACTTCCGCCCGGCGTAAACGCGCCCAGCGGTTACATTCTGAGCGCGAATGATCAGGTCGCCGTTGAAGTTTTTGGCGAAGAGGATTTGCGGACTAACGGCCGTCTAAATGGCGAGGGAAATTTGAGCGTTCCACTACTTGGCTCGGTTCATCTTGGTGGCCTCACCCTTTCCCAGGCCGCCGCCAGGCTCACCGATCTCTACGCTCGGGACTATCTCGTCAATCCCAGGGTCAATGTCATGCTCGTCGGCTATGCCAAGCGTCGTTTTACCATGCTTGGGCAGATCAATCGCCCGGGCAGCTATGACATGCCTGATGGCAGTCCTGAAGGCATCGATCTGCTGGAGGCGGTTGCGATGGCCGGAGGGTACACTCGCATCGCCGCGCCAGAGCGAATTAGTGTGCGTCGGCATTCCAATTCCGGCAAAGACGAGATTATTCGGGTGGACGCGAAACGTCTGGCCCGTGGCGACCGTGGCAACTTCACAGTTCTCCCAGGCGATGCGATCACGGTTGGCGAAAGCATTTTCTAATTTCCCCGGTAAAAGTATGTGCGCTCGCGAGAATGAATTAAGCTACTGCTGTTTCCCTAAATCATGACCACAAGACTACTGACCGCTGACCACGGGGCCTTGATCTGTTGTCATGTCGTCTGGTCGTCCGGACGTCTCGTTATCTCGTCTCGCCGTAGTCCTGTAGTCCTGTGGTCTTGTTGTCCTTTTGCGCTCCCATGACACCGGATTCTCCTGCTCCAGCAACCCCGGCGGCATCGCCGTCCCGCGCCATCAATCCGGCAATTGATGCCATGATGGAGCCGCAGCGCGGATTTAATCTGCGCCAGTTTTGGCACGCATTTCTGGAGCGGATTTGGATCGTAGCGCTTTGCGTGCTGGCGGGATTTTTCGTCGCCCTAGGCTATCTTAGCCGAACGCCGAAGAGCTATCAGGCCCACGCCGTCCTTGAAGTCGATTTCCAGGAGCCGACGATCGTGGCTGGAGAAGAAAATTCCGCGCGGATGCGATCAATGTTTCTCGCCAGCCAGGAAGCTTTGCGCACGATTGAGCAGAACCTTACCAATCGCAGTTTGCTCGCACGTGTCATTCGGGCTGAAAACCTGGCTGAGGACGGTGGGCGCGAGCTTCTCGGCCGTAATCCCAATAACAAAAAGGCTGCTTCGCCGACTCCATCCTCTTCCGATTCCAAGTCGGAGCCGAACCTCGTTGGTGGAATGAAGTTTACCCCGATGGAAGAGGGGTTGGCGGGCGCGCTCTCTGGCATGGTTCGGCCGGTGATTCGCCGCGGAACGCGATTGATTGATCTCTATATCACTAACCGCGATCCGGTCATGGCACAGAGATTGGCGGAAGCGGTTGGTCGCGAATACATCCGAAATTCGATCGAACATCGCGCCGCTTTTAGTCAGGAGTCGCTTCGCTATCTCTTGGAGGAAGAGGAACGTCTCAAAGCCAACCTGCAAAAGAGTGAAGTAGCTGTCGCCGAATATAAGGAGAAGACCCCCGACGCCTTGCAGCTAGGTGGTGGCGCCGCTGCCACGGGATCCCAAACAGGTGCAGGCGCGGGGGCTGGCGGAAGTCGGGGTGGTCTGGTGGAAGACAAATTGCAGGAGCTCAGCACCAAGCTGACGGCGGCCAAGTCAGAGCGATTGCGGCTTGAGAGCGAATTAAACCAGGTCGAAGAAGCTGGCAACAATCTGGATGAACTGCTGGCTATACCAAGTGTTGCCGCAGCGCCCATAGTTAACGAACGCCGTCGGGATGTTGCGCAAATGGAAGGGACGATTGCCGCACTTGCGCAACGGTACAAAGACAAACATCCAAAATTGATTGCGGCTCGCGCGGCAATGAAGGAGGCGCAGCAAAGCCTTCGTCAGGCGGTCCTGGCACAACCGGCCTTGTTGCGTAATGCCATTGAACAAGCTACCCACGCCGAAGAAAGCTTGCAAGCAGCTGCCAACGCGCAGGAGAAAGCCGCCCTGGCCCTGAACAAGGCGGCTATCGGCTATCAGGAATTGGCGCGTCAGGCAGAAACCGATCGTGCACTTTATGAAAGCGTGTTGCGGCAAATAAAAGAGACAAATTTGACCAAGGACGTGAAGACGAATGCCGTGAGTATTGCGGAGCACTCCTCGTTGCCACATGGGCCGGTCAGTCCTATCCCATCAAAAGCTATCACTCTCGGTCTTCTCGCCGGCCTCGTCGCAGGATTGGCTTTCGTATTCGGCGCTGACGCGCTCGACCGGTCGATAAAAACAGTCGATCAGGCGGAGGCAATTTTGGGACTGCCAGTTCTGGCTGCTGTTCCGGAAACGAGATCTGCCGAGCTCAAGAAAGGTAACAAAGGTGCGGCTTCCCGGGATGGAGCTATCACCTATCGCGTGGTCGAGGAAGCCCCCGAGGGGCCTGTTGCGGAGGCTTTTCGTAACCTGCGCGCCTCTCTTTCTCTACTCGGCCCAGAACCTGACCGCAAAACATTTTTGTTTACCAGTGCGCTTCCAACCGAAGGTAAGAGTTTTACCAGTGTAAACTACGCCCTCGCGCTTGCCCAGCAGGGCCACCGCGTTCTCTTGATAGATGGCGACCTGCGCCGACCGAGCATTCACAAGGTTTTTCAGCAAGCCGACATTGAGGCGAGGCGTCTGCGTTCCGACGAAATGATGGGCATCGTCGATTACCTCGTTGGAACCGCCGAACTACGCGACGCGGCTCGTACTGTGCTCACAGCGGATGCGGAAACATTCGTCGATCGAACAAACCGTGGCGCTGCTCCACACCGCGGTGAGCTCTCGATCCTGGCTGGTGGCCGTCGCGCTCCCAATCCCGCCGAATTATTGAGCGGTTATTCCTTCAAGGAGCTCCTGGCCGAAGCGGCGGAGCACTATGATCGCGTCGTCATCGACAGCGCCCCTATTTTGGCCGTGAGCGATACATTATTAATGGTTCCTTACGTGCAAACATCGTGCATCGTTGTGCGAGCGAATCGCACCCCGCGCAATGCCGTTAGCCGCGCGTTTTCTCTACTGGCCGCTACCGGCACGCGGCCCGCGGGAATTATCCTTAATCGTTTACCGCGCCACCGCGGCGCCGGCTATTACTACTACTATGCCTCACACGGTTACGGAGCGGGAGAAGGCTCCTATGCCGGCCGTTATTCCGAGCGACCAACAAACCTTTCCATTCCCGAAGCCAAAGCCCAGACCGGCTCTGATAATGGTTCGAGCTGATCGCACGATTAACCCGGCCTGGCACTGAGCGTGAAAGACGAGCTCCGTCTCTTCGGAGAATAGTGGACAAAGTGGAATCTGCCCCTCCATATCGTCAGGCCGCCACCGCCGACTCTTCGCTCCGAACTTGCTAGCGCCCTTTGCCCGCGAACATGATGTGAATCGTCTTGAGAACGATCATCGCGTCCAGCTTGAGCGAGTAATGCCTGATATAATAAAGATCGTACTTGAGCTTCTCCACCGCGTCTTCTTCACTCTCGCCGTAAGGATAATTTACCTGCGCCCACCCCGTGATCCCCGGTTTAACGAGATGTCGGAAATGATAGAACGGGATCTTTTTCTCGTAGCGTTCAGCGCATTCAATCCACTCTGCCCGCGGGCCGATTAAGCTAAGTTCCCCATTCAGCACATTCCAAAGTTGCGGGAGTTCGTCCAAACGAAGCTTGCGCAGCCATCGACCCATCGGGGTAATGCGAGGATCGTTTTCACGAGTGTAGATTTCGCCACTGTCGACAGGCGCGCGCATCGTTCGGAACTTGTAAACTGTGAAAACTTCTTTATCTCTGCCCATCCGTTGCTGGCGAAAAATTATCGGTCGTCCGTCGGTGATCAGGAGCACCAACGCGATGACCATTATCAGGGGCCAAATGATTATCAGCGCGACAAGTGCGGCAACGATATCAAATATTCTTTTCACATAGTGGTAAGGCGAAGTGCGAGCCAATTGAAACCCGGCCTGCAGCGGCCAAAACGGGTCGATCCAATGAATTGGTACTTGTCGCCAATGGGCCTCATAGAATGACTCCAGAGTATAGACCCGCGCCCGCTGAAACTGCGTCCGAATTAGCCGGTCCAACAGGGACGGTTGCACTTGATCAATTCGCTCCGTTAGAATTACGCCTGCATAGCGGTGTGATATATGCGTCAGCTTCTCCTCCAGGTTGCCTTCAATAACCGGAGAACCCGGCCCGGCAATTTGGTCGCCAATCCGCGTTCCTTCCAAATCGACAAATTCGAGACGCTGATTATTAGGAGATGCGCGATACGCAGTATAAAAGTTCGCCGCCGCCGCGCTGGCGCCGAGAACGAGAAAGGCACGGCTTGCCGCGGCCGCCGCCACCCTTTCCCGCAACGCCCGGCGATAAGCCAACGATATCGCGGTAAAAAAGATGAAGCTGAGCAGGACCGAAGCACGTCCGGGCTTCATCGTGTGATCGAAAGTGGCCGCTCCGTAGAGAATCAAGGAAGTCACTGCCAGCGCGCTCAACATTGCCAGGACATGCTCAGCGGTGTAAGCCAATCCGCGCGTTTCTGTTCGCGCACTGTAGCCACCGATGATGAACAAGCTTTGCACTAGCACGGCTAGTTGCACTAGGTAAACCACTACGTACTCGAAACGCCCGGAAAAGTAGATATCATGCCGCACCGAGATCAGGAGCGTGTAGAGAGATACCCAACAAACCACATCGAGAATCAAAAATAGAATTGCCGGCGCCCACTCCTGTTCAGCGATCTTTGAAAAAGCATGGAAATGCGGCCTCGATCGGGCTTTTTGCAGAGGCATCTTTTTCTTTAAATGGTCATCGCTCGTTTCCGAGACCATTGGTTCTGATACCATATGCTCTTTCGACGATAGCTTACTCTATGCCCACTAGCATAGCGCATGAAGGCCATCAGTGTCTGTTATAATTACCGATACCGTCCGGTCAGTTTGTTTCGGAGCGAGATACACTCAATTTCTCCGCGGCCTTTGCTCCGGCGGCGACCAGAGTTTCGAAATCCTTTAGGAACTCTTTGGCTACCTGTCGAAATCCAAACCGTTGCACAGATTGTTGTGCTGC
>DATNNZ010000595.1:0-16893 GCA_035601575.1 Chthoniobacterales bacterium | reverse complement strand
CGCAAATGATTTACCGTTGATATTGGGAGATAAGATCCAATTGCAACAAGTGATTCTCAATCTGCTCATGAACGCCATCGAAGCCATGAGTGGAGTGGATCAGGGTCCGCGCGAGCTATGGGTAAGTTCAAAGAAGGTTACTGAGATCCACGGCGAGTCAGAGGAAGAAAAATATGGTGATAAAGCTTTGGCCAAGGCTGAGTGGAGCCACGTGCTGATTACTGTGCGAGATTCGGGCCCGGGGCTGGATCCGCAGCTTCTTAATCGTCTTTTCGACGCCTTTTATACGACCAAGCCTCAGGGGCTGGGCATGGGCTTGGCGATCAGCCGTTCGATTATCGAAGCTCACGGAGGACGGCTGTGGGCGAAAGCAAATCCGCCCCGAGGTGCCGCCTTTCAGTTTACATTGCCGATTCGTGGTCAGAGCATGTGATGAGGGAAACAGACGCCATGGTTTTTGTCGACAATGATGCAGGTGCTGGCGCTCGAGTCACTCTAGTGCCTCAATCGAGCTTCTGCTGGCTGATCACGAAAAGAATTGTCTAAATTGTGGTGACCGGAGGCCCCGTGACTGAGCTATCCCGACATGTCTTCGAGACGCTGCGGAAGGATGAAGACTTTATCCTTTATCGCGGGCGTAGTAAGGACGACGGATCTCAGGTTCTCGTGCTTGCGCCTCTGGTGGAGTATCCTGCACCGGAAATTCTGCAATGGCTGGAGCACGCATATTCTCTGAGAGAAGAGCTTGACCCGACGTGGGCTGCCCGACCAATTGCAATTGGTCGCCACTGGGACCGTTCGGTACTTATATTGGAGGATCCCGGCGGTGTGCCTCTGGATCAATTGCCCGGTCAGCCATTGGACCTAGCTTTTTGGTTGCGGCTGGCTATCGGCCTTTCGACGGCGATTGGTCACTTGCATCAGCGCGGCATTATTCACAAGGACATCAAGCCGGCCAATATTCTGGTCAACCCCGTCACCAGCCAGTGCTGGTTGAGAGGCTTCCTTATCGCTTCGCGGCTTCGACGCGAGCGCCAGGCTCCTGAACCTCCGGAATTTATCGCCGGGACACTCCCCTACATGGCACCCGAGCAGACCGGACGAATGAATCGTTCCATCGATTCCCGCAGCGATCTCTACTCACTCGGCGTCACGCTTTACCAAATGCTGACTGGGAGTCTTCCCTTCATCGCTTCCGATCCGATGGAATGGGTTCACTGCCATATCGCGCGACATCCAGTTCCGCTTGGCGAGTGGCGGAAGGATGTGCCCGAGATCGTCTCAGCCATCATTTTGAAACTCCTCTCGAAAACGGCCGAGGACCGCTACCAGACGGTGGCCGGTTTGGTGACAGACCTGAGAAAATGCCTGACTGAGTGGGACTCTCACAAACGCATCAGCTCGTTCTCCCTCGGCACGCACGACATATCAGATCGGCTCCATCTGCCGGAAAAATTGTACGGGCGCGATCGAGAAATCAAAACACTTCTGGCTGCCTTTGATCAGGTCGTCACCACCGGTAAACCGAATCTCGTGCTGGTGTCCGGTTATTCCGGAATCGGCAAGTCCTCCGTCGTCAAGGAACTCCACAAGGTGCTTGTCCCGCCGCGTGGCCTTTTTGCATCCGGCAAGTTCGACCAGTATAAGCGCGACGTTCCCTACGCTACTCTAGCTCAAGCCTTTAACGGCCTTATCCGCCCGCTTTTGAGTAAGAGCGAATCTGAGCTGCAAATCTGGCGGGACGCCTTTTGCGGGGCGCTAGAGCCGAATGCAAAGCTCATGGTGGATCTGGTTCCTGAATTGGAGCTCATTACAGGAGAACAACCTCCCGTGCCTGATCTTCCGCCCCAGGACGCGCAACGCCGTTTCCAGTTGGTGTTCCGCCGATTTATCGCAGTATTCGCGCGGCCGGAACATCCCTTAGCCCTCTTCCTCGATGATCTGCAATGGCTCGACGCGGCGACGCTCGATTTCCTGGAGGACTTATTGACCCAGCCCGATGTGCACCATTTGATGTTAATCGGCGCCTATAGAGACAATGAAGTCGACTCCACCCACTCCTTGTGGCGCAGGCTGGAGGCGATTCGCCAAACTGGAGCGACCGTACACGACATTGTCCTTACGCCCTTGGCTCGCGAAGATTTGGAACAACTGATTGTTGATTCGCTTCACTGCG
This sequence comes from Chthoniobacterales bacterium, assembly GCA_035601575.1. GTDB lineage: Bacteria > Verrucomicrobiota > Verrucomicrobiia > Chthoniobacterales > JAFAMB01 > DASTDH01. The sequence continues at coordinate 14,717 of DATNNZ010000595.1, read as the reverse complement.
AACTGGAATGCGCCACCCCGCTGGCCCAACTGGTTCAGGAAAAAACCGGTGGTAACCCATTCTTTGTCATCCAGTTCATTTATGCGCTGGTCGAGGAACAGCTGCTCACCTTCGATCACAACGAGGCGCGATGGTTTTGGAATCTGAATCGTATTCACGCGAAGGGTTACACTGACAACGTAGTAGAGCTTATGGTAGGAAAGTTGAATCGCCTGCCCAGCCAAAGCCAAAAGGCTCTGCAAGAGCTTGCCTGCCTGGGAAACAGCGCCGAGATCAGCATGATTTCCATCGTTCACGGAACATCGGAGGAGCAGGTTCACTCCGATCTGTGGGAAGCTGTCCTTCTGGAGTTCATCGCCCATCAGGACGGTGCCTATAAGTTTGTTCATGATCGCATCCAGGAAGCAGCATATTCACAAATCCCGGAACACTCGCGTGCCGAGGCTCATCTGCGAATAGGAAGACTGCTGTGGGAACACTTTACTCCAGAAAAGCGGGAAGAAGCCATTTTCGAAATCGTCAACCAGCTAAACCGGGCTGCGCCCTTGATCACCTCGCAAGACGAGCGCGAGCGACTCGCCGCGCTCAACCTCATCGCGGGCGAGCGAGCCAAAGCTTCTACGGCTTATGTCTCCGCGCTAAACTACCTTGCTGCCGGATCCGCACTGTTGTCTGACGACTGCTGGGATAGCAAGTATCACCTCATCTTCCCGCTCGAGTTGCACCGGGCTGAATGCGAGTTCCTGACTGGCCAGTCGACGGCTGCGGAGGAGCGCTTGACTGCGCTTTCATTCCGTGCCTCAAATGCCGTCGACCTGGCGACTGTCACTTGCCTGCTCATCGATTTGTACACGAGCCTAAATCAGAGCAAGCGAGCGGTCGCCGCCTCTCTCGATTACCTTCGGTATCTAGGCGCCGTCTGGTCGCCCCATCCGACAGAAGAGGAAGCACAGCGGGAGTACCAGCAAATCTGGGTGCAGCTTGGCACGCGCTCGATAGAGGATCTCATTGAATTGCCATTGATGTGCGATCCCACTTCCCTTGGCACGATGGATGTTTTGATCAAGCTCTTGCCGCCCGCAATGTTTACGGATCCGAACCTTCTTTCGCTGACCGTCTGCAGGGCGGTAAATCTAAGCCTCCAGCAGGGGCATAGCGACGGTTCGTGCGTCGCTTATGTGTGGCTGGGTGCGATATCTGGACCGCACTTCGGCAACTACGAGGCTGGATTTCGTTTCGGTCGGCTCGGTTACGAGCTGGTCGAAAAAGGCGGCTTGCAGCGTTTCCAGGCCAGAACCTATATGTGGTTTGGGCAATTCGTCATGCCGTGGACGAAACATCTCCGAGCCAGTCGCGAGTTCACACGGCGTGCGTTTAATGCAGCGTATAAGGTCGGCGACCTTTTCGCTGTGGGGTCCACCTTCGACCACCTCAACACGAACTTCTTTGCGACCGGAGATCCCCTGGTCGAGGCACAACGCGTAGCCGAGGATGGCCTTGAATTTGCCGCGAGGGCTCGATTCGCCTATTTCATTGACGTCATCGGTCCGCAAGTCGCGCTAATCCGGACCCTGAGAGGTTTGACCAAAAAATTTGGCTCTTTCGATGACGAGATCGGTGTCGAGCGCCATTTCGCAAGCGTTCCGGCAGCCACGCTGCCCCAGTGCTGGTACTGGATCCGAAAGCTGCAAGCACGCTTTTTTGCGGGGGACTATGATGCGGCCCTCGATGCATCTGCAAAAGCACAACAGCTCCTCTGGACATCACCATCAATTTTCGAAACGGCCGAGTATCACTTCTATAGTGCGCTTTCTCATGCGGCGTCCCTCGATTCCGCGTTTCCCGACCGGCAGCGGCAGCATCTTGAGGCTCTGGCCGCACACCATAGACAACTCGAAATATGGGCGGAGAACTGCCCCGAGAATTTCGAGAACCGTGTCGCTCTAGTGGGCGCGGAGATCGAGCGCGTCCAAGGCCAACCATTGAAAGCCGAACATCTTTACGAACTGGCAATCCGTTCTGCATTTGAAAATGGCTTCGTACACAATGAGGCACTCGCCAACGAACTCGCAGCCCGCTTTTACGCGGCACGCGGATTTGAGAAGATCGCGCATACGTATTTGCGTGATGCTCGGTACTGCTACCTCCGTTGGGGAGCCGCCGGTAAAGTACGGCAACTCGACGAATTGTATCCGCAGCTCAGAGAAGAGGAGCCGGTACCCGGTCCGACGAGCACAATCGGGACCCCGGTTGAACACCTGGATCTGGCTACCGTTATCAAAGTCTCGCAAGCAGTGTCTGGCGAGATCGTCTTGGAGAAACTGATCGATACACTCATGCGTACAGCGGTTGAGCACGCGGGTGCTGAGCGCGGTCTGTTGATTCTTCCGCGAGGCATTGAGCAGCGGACTGAGGCGGAAGCCACCACCAGTGGCGAGACTATCATCGTGCGTTTGGGAGAAGCGTCCGTCGCTCAGACTGCGATGCCAGAGTCGATCGTCCACTATGTTGTGCGCACCCAGGAGATCGTGATTCTCGACGATGCTTTAGCGCAGCCTCCGTTTGCCGCGGATACCTACATTCGTCAGCAGCACGCCCGTTCCATTCTCTGCTTGCCCTTGATTAACCAGGCCAAATTGATCGGCGTGCTCTACCTCGAAAATAATCTGGCCTCCCACGTTTTCACTCCTACGCGGATCGCGGTGCTGAAGCTGCTTGCGTCGCAGGCGGCGATCTCCCTGGAGAATACCCGTCTTTACCGCGACCTCGAGGAACGCGAAGCGAAGATCCGGCGCCTCGTCGATGCCAACATTGTCGGGATCTTCATCTGGAATCTCGAAGGTGCAATTATCGATGCCAATGAAGCGTTTCTACAGATGGTTGGATACAGCCGTGAAGATCTTACCTTGGGTCGCCTGCGCTGGACGGACCTGACACCAGCGGACTGGCATGTCCGCGATGAACGGGCGATCGCGAAACTGGAAGCGACTGGAATCCTCGAGCCATTCGAGAAGGAGTACTTTCGGAAAGACGGCAATCGTGTGCCTGTGTTAATTGGCGCTGCAATCTTTGAAGGAAGCAAAAATGAAGGTGTCGCTTTTGTGCTTGATTTGAGCGAACGAAAGCGTGGCGAGGAGGCATTGCTGCGGAGCGAGGCTTATTTAGCTCAAGCACAAAGATTGAGTCAAACGGGGAGTTTTTGGTGGAAAGTCTCCAGTGGGGAATTCATTTGGTCGGATGAGGCGTTTCGCGTCATGGGATATGACCGGACAATGCGTCCTTCGGTAGAGCTGATCTTTAAGAGAGTGCATCCGGAAGACATTCAGCTCGTCCAACACATGGTTAGCCGGGCAGCACGAGAGGGAACGAATATGGATTTTGAACATCGTTTGCTAATGCCGGACGGATCGATCAAACATATTCATGTCGTGTTAGAAGCCGTTAGCCTCGACCCTGCAAATCGTGAGTTTGTGGGGACAGTAATGGATATCACCGCCCGAAAACAGGCTGAGGAAGCTGCGAGCCAGGCGCAGACGGAGCTGGCACACGTGGCGCGCGTGACGACGCTGGGGGAGATGACCGCATCGATCGCTCATGAAATCAATCAACCGCTAGCCGCAGTGGTAACTAATGCCAACGCCGGCCTGCGCTGGTTGGCCGGGGATTCGCCCAACCTCGCCGAAACCCGCGAAGCGATCCGCCGCATTATTCGCGATGGAAATCGAGCCGGCGAAATCATCGGCCGGATTCGCGCTCTGGCCAAAAAGGCGCCGCCGAAGAAGGACTGGCTCGACGTCAACGAAACAGTAAGCGAAAGCATCGCTATGGCCCGCAGCGAAGTGCAACGGAATCGCGTGTTACTTCAGACTAACCTCGCAAATGATTTACCGTTGATATTGGGAGATAAGATCCAATTGCAACAAGTGATTCTCAATCTGCTCATGAACGCCATCGAAGCCATGAGTGGAGTGGATCAGGGTCCGCGCGAGCTGTGGGTAAGTTCGAAGAAGGTCACTGAGATCCACGGCGAATCAAAGGAAGAAAGGTGTGAGGATAGAGCTTTGGCCGAGCCTGAATGGACCCACGTGCTGATTACCGTGCGGGATTCGGGCCCGGGGCTGGATCCGCAGCGTCTCAATCGTCTTTTCGACGCCTTTTATACGACCAAGCCTCAGGGGCTGGGCATGGGCTTGGCAATCAGCCGTTCGATTATCGAAGCTCACGGAGGACGGCTGTGGGCGAAAGCAAATGCGCTCCGCGGCGCCCTCTTTCAGTTTACGCTGCCAATTCGTGTTTGACGATACCGTGAACTCTTCTGCTTAAGCGAACGATTTCGCTAGGTTCATAGTTCAAAGCTGTTGATGCTTCGGGATTCACCATTTCGATATCTGTTTAGGATTGTACCGCTCGCCACGCGAAGAACGAATGGCGCAAAGCGCAAAAGAGCGTGATCCAAAATCGCACAGCAGGTCAGTAGGCAACAAACCGTCCTAAACCATGTTCGAAGCGGATACCATAAAAACAGAAGCCTTCATAACCGCACGCTCATTCTCCCTGTTCTGGTTAAACCAGGTTGTCGCCTTATCAACCAAGCCATATTCTGCGCTATCAGCACCTGATAGAATGATAGGGCCAACCACACTCCACCAGGTGTCCCATCCAATAGCCTTGCTATCGATCGAAATGCGGTCCAGCCTGACTGACCCAAAGCCGTGACGGGAAAACAGTTCTGGAAGTCTGCTGCCTATGTGTCGGTCGCCGCCCTGCGCCGCCTGCTTACGTCCCTTAGCGTCGAGCAACGCTTGTATTGCATCCGACGTGGGTCTAAAGACGAAACTATCGTCATCGCCATCGATGGCGATGACTCGTGTCGGCGCCTTCCTGGAATGAAGCGCGCACAGTATCCGCATTCTGACGGCAGGCGACATGTGCTGCAGGGAAAAACGCAGAAGCGCCACGTTGAAGTCGCCGCGAAGCAACACTTCTGAAGTGTTGTTCTCGTCCACTAGTAGGAAGCGTGCTCCCGGATTCTGCTTCCTCGCACAGGCAAGAATCTCTGGCGAGCGATCGAGCCCCGTAATTGCCGAATTTGGAAACGCAGAGCGGAAAAGGTGCAGCCACGAACCATCACCGCAGCCGATATCCCACAAGCTGCACGAGTCACTAACGCCGTGGCTCTGTAGAAAAGGCGCTTCTATCGGGAAAAGCACCTGTGCCTGGAGCGGAAGCCGCTTTACTTCGCGTTTCAGAAGGTCATGATCAGACAAGTCATAGCTTACCATGTGATATTCCCCGCGGGGTAGAATAGTGTCGGACAGTTCCGGTTCAGCGACCAACCTTTTGCTGTCGGCGCCCATTGTATCGTGCGATTAACGCGAATACTAATATTTCCCATTTTTTGCCTCTCAGCATCATCGATCCGCTGCCCCTAACCCGACGTACCTTCCAAAAATGCTCAGATGCCAATAAGCGCCATTCATTGAGAGATCGATTTTTTTGTTCGAATTGCCGTGATCGTCGTCCAGACTGGCGCCTTGCTCGCGGTTGCGCTTCGCCGGAGCCGAGACGCCGGACAGGAATTCGCCCGAATGTCTCTTTTATCGTGCCGAGTCCTTTTGCGTTGACTCCGCAACCTGCACAGGAGAACCATCCAAGATCGAGTCTGACGGGTCAATAATGACGGCATCGTCCGCCGTTAGACTAGACATCACTTCGACGGTGCTTCCGTAGTCATGACCGATCGTGACCGGCACGAGGTTCGCCCGGCCATTGCGTACGACGGCGACCCTCAAGCCCTCCGAACGAAAGAGTAAGGTATTGGTCGGAACCGTTACGGCTCCGGGAGGAGCCGGGACTTTTAGATGAACGAATGCATAAGCTCCGGGTAAAAGTCGTCCCGTCGGATTGTCGACATCGACTTCTACTTTCAACGTCCTTGATGTTAGATCGATTGAACCCGAGTCACGAGCCAACGTGCCGGTGAATGTCTCCCCCGGAAAAGCATCCAGTGTCAGCGGCACGATTTCATCAGATTTGGCGGCGGTTGCATACACTTCAGGCACCGAAATGTAGACGCGCAGCTTGTCGACCGCCGCGAGATGGAACAACTGCTGGGGAACGGTATTATCGCCATTCTGAATCAAAGCGCCAACATCGGTGTTCCGAGCCGTGATAATCCCATCGAACGGCGCGTAAATATGTTCGAACTCTTGCAGTCTTTGCAGCCGGCGCACATTGGCTTCGGCCGAATCAGCGGTTGCTCGCTTCGCGTTGAGGTCGCTGACGGCTTGATCGGTTTCTTGCTTTGAGATGACGTTGGTTTTGAGCAGAAAGAGCCAGCGGGTCGCAGTAATCTGCGCCAGTTGGAGGTTAGCTTGCGCTGTCTTAAGCTCGCTCTCGGCCTGCTGCAGCTGTTGATCAAGCTCGGGCGTTTCGATCTCGGCCAGAAGCTGGCCTCGTTTAGCGTGGGCGCCGATATCCAGATACCACTGCTTGAGATAGCCACTGGTACGAGCATAAATCGGCGCCTCGGTAAATGCCTGGGTGTTACCAGGCAATTCGATCTCTTGAGCGGCAGCACCGCCCTTAGGATGAATGACAGTCACCAGGGGAACGAGGCTAGATCTAACATTCTGCGCCAATCTCTGTTCGGCCTCCGTTCGCGAGCGAATACCTGAATAGATAAAAATAGCGAACCCAGCACAGGCAATGACCGCTAACACTATCGTACCCGGTCGCGGGGCGCGTCGTTCATTGGACGGGTCAATTTCTCCCTTCTCGACTCTTTGTTCTGCTGGCCGTAACCCAATCATAGGTTCCTTCGATTTGCGTAGTAACATTCGTTTTGTCCCTTCTCTAGCCTGCCAAGGGGGCGTCAATTCTCATGATGGGTGATTTTTGCGGGCTAGGCGTTGCTGAAGCCATCGAGTTGCCCGGCAACGCCGCCTTCTGTATTTCGGGTGCCACGATGGAGCAGGCTGAAAACGGCAGGAACAAACAGGAGCGTGGCTACGGTTGCAGCCAGCAATCCTCCGATGACAGCGCGCCCGAGCGGTGCATTCTGCTCGCCACCCTCTCCCAACCCGAGGGCCATGGGAACCATGCCAATGATCATCGCCAACGCCGTCATCACAACCGGACGGAAGCGGGTTGCTCCCGATTCAATTGCTGCGCGGACCGAATCGCCATGTTCCCGCAGCCTCTCTTTGGCAAATGAAACAACTAGAATACTGTTGGCCGTTGCAATTCCCATGCACATGAGCGCCCCCATAAGAGCCGGCACACTCAATGTCGTATGCGTCAGGAATAGAAATAGCACTATGCCGGTCAACGCAGCCGGAAGCGCGGTGATAATAATAAATGGATCTAGCCACGATTGAAAGTTGATCACAATGAGCATGTAAACCAGAACGACCGCTAATCCGAGGCCCGCGAGAAGTCCAAGATAGGAACTTCGCATCGTTTGAATTTGGCCACGTACCGCAATGAATGTACCGCGCGGAAGCAGCTTCTGATTAGCGTTCACGATCCTCTGCACCTCCCGGCTAACCGCGCCAAGGTCCCGATCCTGAACTGCGCCATAAATGTCAATTACCCGGCGAATGTTATAGTGCGAGATCAATCCCATTTCGTGGCCACGAGCCACCGACGCTACGTCTCCTAATATTTCCATGCTCGTTCCATTGGTTGCATTAAGCGGGATATTCAAAAGATCGTTCATCGATTGCAGCCGGTATTGAGGAGTTTGGGCGACGAGGTTGTAGTTGACGCCATTTTTCCAGTTCACGAAGAACATGGGTGTTATTTGAAAACTGCCACTCAACGCGTTTAACACACTGGAAGCGACATCGCGTTCGGTGTATCCGGCCTGACTGGCTTTGACCCGGTCAACGGCCACTTCCAGCGTTGGATAGTCGAGCGGCTGTTGTACCCGCAGGTCGGCTATTCCGGGGATTTGCCGCATCTGCGCCATGATCTTCTCAGCGATCTGTTGGCTGGCCACCACATCATTGCCTTCGATCTGTACATCAATCGGCGATGGCAGCCCGAAATTGAGAATCTGGGTCACAATGTCCGCCGGCAAAAAGTAGAAAGTTACTCCCGGAAACCTTCGAGGAAGCTGAAAACGCAGATCCCGAATATAATTGGCTACCGGCCCATGGTTTTCGTGGAGGGAAACCAACACATCCCCATCATTCGCGCCTTGCACCCCTGAGGTAGAGTGCATCGTGTTCAATGGACTATAGGGAAGACCGATATTATCCAGGATATTCCCCATCTCTCTCGCCGGGATGGTTTGGCGAATATAGTCTTCCACCAGATCGAATAGACGCGCCGTTTCTTCGATGCGCATGCCCGTCTTGCCGCGGATATGCAGGATGAATTGGCCACTATCGGTATCCGGGAAGAAATCCTGACCTAACCACGGCACCAGTAAGAAGCCGCCGAGACATAGCCCAAGGAATCCCAGCACAAAGAGTTTTCGATTAGCAAGCAGGCTGGTCAACAACCCTCGATAGACGGTGCGGATCTGCTCAAACAGTCGCTCGAATGAGCGCTGTAGCCGACTAAACAGGTTTCGCGACTCCGATTGATGACTTTTGATCTTGAGCAGATACATCGCCAAAGTCGGTACCAACGTCCTGGATAGAACGTAAGATGCTAACATCGCAAACACCACCGCCTCGGCTAGGGGCACGAAAAGATAGCGGGCGACACCGTCCAGCAGAAACATCGGCAGGAACACGATACAGATACATAACGTAGAGACCAATGCCGGAACCGCGATCTGGGCAGCACCCTCAAGAATACCATCCCGCAGGGAGCGTCCTTCTTGTAGAACACGCTCGATATTTTCAATCGTGACCGTAGCATCATCTACCAGGATACCAACGGCCAGAGCTAAGCCTCCCAGCGTCATGATGTTAATTGTTTCGCCCAACAAGCTAATCAGGATGATCGACGTTAAAATTGACAGGGGGATGGAGACCGCAATAATCAGCGTGCTCCGCCAACTGCCGAGAAATAAGAGAATCATCAGACCGGTGAGCGCCGCTGCGATGACAGCTTCTCGAATAACCCCGCTGACGGCGCTACGAACGAAGGTACTTTGATCCGATAGCGGCGTCATTTTTAGCTCTGGTGGAACGATCGTTGCGATGCGTGGAAGCAAGCTTTGCACCCCGCTGACCACGCTCAGAGTCGATGCGTTCCCCGCCTTCAGAATACTCATGAGCACACCACGCCGGCCATCCTGGCGCACCACATTGGTTTGCAGAGCGAATCCATCGCTCACCGTGGCGACATCTCTCAGATAAATCGTTGTGGTTCCTACTTGCTTGATCGGGAGATTGTTGAGTTCTGCAACGGTCCGGGGCTCCGTATTCGTCCGCACGTCCAACTCGCTCTCCCCTAGTTTTACCGTTCCAGAGGGAAGTATAAGGCTCTGAGCGTTCACCGCATTGAGTACATCGGTGGGGGAAACATTCCTGGCCTGCATCAGGTTGTGGTCCATGCTAATCATGACCTGACGTTGCTTTCCCCCATAGGGAAGAGGCACTACCGCGCCCGGGACTGTAATCAGCTGAGTTCGAACAAAATTTACAGCAAGATCGTTTAACTGTTGTTCTGCCAGACCTTTGCCTGACAGCCCCAACTGAAGAATGGGAACGCTGGAAGCGCTGAAGTTGATAATTTCTGGCGGTTGCGTGGCCGGCGGTAAAAATCGCAGAATAAATTGGGAAGCGCCGACCACCTGAGCATTCGCCCTGTCCAAGCTGGTGTGTGGCTGAAGAAAGATCTTGATCACCGCTGAACCGTTATAGGTCGTAGACTCGATGTGCTCGATATTGTCGACTAGAGTCGTTAAAACCTTCTCATAAGGTGTCGTCAACCGGGCCTCGACGTCTTCGGGATTCAATCCAGTGTAAGTCCAGGCAGCGGATATAACCGGAATATCGATATTTGGGAAAATGTCCGTAGGGGTACGCAGTATCACTAGTGGGCTGAGAACAAAGATCAGCAGGGCCAAAACGACAAAGGTGTACGGCCGATTGAGCGCTAGCTTAACTATCCACATATAACCTACATTTGATTTTGGACCTGGAACCGAGTCACACGGCAACGGACTTGGAGGGACAAATCAAAGCGCGCATTGCGCGTTGTCGTCGGCCATTCAGGACGACGGAAACGGGGCGACAACTCTTTTGCCCGGAAGCCATCGGCGCGAGGTATGGCACGATCATAAACAACGAACTTTAACAATTGGCAGGTCCGATATACAGGGATATCCCCTTATTATCGAGCTTTGTCAAGACCACTTTTCTCCTGCCCACTGTCAGTCACTCGATTCCGAGGCAATTAGACTAACTCGCCATCCTCGTTATTTTTGCTTCGCGACTTCTGGTAATCGGCGATCGCTAACAAACTTCGGCCCGTTGATATGGCGAAGAATCGTCGGTCGCGGCTATTTCTTTTAGTCGGATCGAGACTTTGTCGAGTTGGTTTGAAGAGGTTGGTGTTGACTCAACATGAGGCCAACTGAGGACATCATTGAGTAACTGGTTCAGGTACTTCGGATCACCATGTCCGTTGCATTGAACATGTAACGATGCAATGGCCGTTTTCGGTCTTCCTCCCTTTCTCACCGGCAGGCCATCCATGCAAATGGCCTCGTTGTCCGACTCCCTCCTTCGCTAATATTTCTCCCTATTATGTCTAACACTTAGTTAGCAAGCTTTCTTCGACGCTAAACCAATGCCGTGGATCGAGCCAAAATGCTCCGCGCCGCTAGCCAGCCTCTTCTGCTATCCGGCAAAAACGCTCGTGCCATCCCCGATCTCGAAGGCTAACGGAATTCGTGTTATGAGTGGCCAGTAACTAGCACAATTCTGAAGCGAGCTTCGTTTCGCATCATCCGTCCGTAAGCTTCTGCGGCATTTGCCAGCGGAACGGTTTCGATCATTGGGCGGATTCCTTGCAGGGAACTGAACGAAAGCGTGTCTTCCGCATCTATCGAGGATCCGGTCATCGTTCCCGCGATCGAGCGCATACCAAAGAGAAGTGGCCCAGGGTCAACCCCGATTGGCTCATTTCCTCCCGTGCCGGCGACAATAAGCTGGCCGCGTGGAGCAAGTCCTCCCAAAAGTGGAGACATGGACTTGCTGTTAGCTGCTGTAGCGAGGATCAATCGGGCGCCACCCAGGGTTTGAAGTGCGGCGACTGGATCTTGAGCATTACTATCAATGTAGTGATGTGCCCCGAGCTTCCTGGCGAGACTTTCCTTTTCTGGTCCGCGAGCAATGGCTGCGACTTGAAAGCCCATGCGCCGCGCAAACTGAATCCCGAGGTGACCGAGCCCACCTACTCCTTGAATAGCAACGAGCTCGCCAGGCCGAGCCTTTGAGTTTCTCAATCCGTTGAACGTCGTCAATCCGGCACAGAGGAGCGGCGCCGCTTCCGTTGATAGAAGATCGTCAGGAATAGCCACGAGCCCAGTCACCTGGGCGATCATTATTTCAGCATAGCCACCGTCGGTAGAAGTTCCCGAAATGGGTTGATTCTGGCAATTGACGAAGTCGCCACGGCGACAGTTTTCGCAATACCCGCAATGGCCACCCATATAACCCACGCCAACTCGCTGTCCCTCTTTCCAACCCTGCACACCGGACCCTATGGCATCGATTCTTCCGATCGCTTCATGACCGGGAACGCGCGGGTATGTTAGTCCAGGAAAACCGCCTTCGACAGTAAGCGCGTCGGTGTGGCAAACGCCACAGGCCTCCACGCGGATTCTGACTTGCCCAAAGGCGGGCTCCACGACTGCCCTCTCAACGACTTCCAACTTTCCAGGTTGCGTTACTTGCACAGCCTTATAGGTCCGATTCATACGTTGCCTTTCGTCTTTAGTTTTTCTGCCATTTTGAAAGTTCTCTGGCAATCGCTGCTCCAATTACGCCCGCACCAATAATAATAACGTCGAATACTGGCGAGCCTTTAAGCTTCATAAAGTAAGAGTTCCACGCCGGATTTTTTGATCGAAAGTCACAGTGTGCCGCCTATCATTTGGACGGGCCAATACTGTATTCCTTGCGCTGATCATGCCTTTTCGGCATGATGGGAAGCTACAATGGAACTCCGGCACCTGCGCTATTTTCTAGCAGTAGGTGAAGCATCGAACTTCACCAAGGCCCGCTGCGCAACTTCGAGTCGCACGCGCAATGCCCGAGCGATGAGAGCACCCAAGCCGCTAGTCGGCAAGCTTAAGATGTCCCTTTATTCCGCAGCGATGTGGGCGCCTTTTTCAGCGACGGAGCGTTTCATTAGCAGCACGAGAAACGCGAGCGCGACCGCCACCACGGCAAAGATCAGGAAACAATCGAAATAGGAGAGGGCCGAGGCTTGCTGGGTGCGCAAGTTATCCAGGGACTGCCAAGTCATTTGCTGCGCTGCGGCAGGGTCTCCAGTCTGCTGGAGGAAACCGGGCTGAGCCTGCGCGACGTAGGAGTTCACAGCTGGGTTCAATGGATCGAGATTCTCGTTGAGACGCAGAGCGTGGAATATCTCGCGCCGCTCCGTAATCGTCTGGCCCACTGAAGTCCCTACGCTACCGCCCTCATTGCGAAGCAACGACATGAGTCCGACGGCAGCACCGCGCAGGGAGCGCGGGATATAAAGATAGGCAGCAACATTGATTGGCGCGAACACGAACCCTAAGCCTGCCACCATCACGACGCGTGGCCAGACAACCTGCCCGGGAGAGATATCCAGGTTCAGTTGCGACATCCAGAAATTCCCAGCGGCGACGATGAGCAGTCCGGCGCCGATCAGCCAACGCGCGTCAACGCCGCGACCCAGCAAGGCACCCCCGACGATGATCGCAAGAATGGTAAAAATACCCGCGGGCGACAGCACCAGTCCGGCGTGAAAAGCGTCGTAGCCGAAGAGGGATTCCAACATTGCGGGCAGCTGTGTGCTTGATCCGTATAGGACTCCGAAGGCACAGGAAATGATAATGCATGAAATAGCAAGGTTACGATCCCGCAGTGGCCGGAAATTCACGATCGGACTCGGGTGACGCGTTTCCCAAAAATATAAGCCGGCGCCGCCGAGAAGGAACAAGGCGGCTAATATTTGCACGCGGCCAAAGGCGTCGCTGAACCAATCCCACTCCTGTCCTTTACTCAGCACGATCTCCCAACAAGCCACGGTGAGTACGAGGAGCCCGAGACCGATGGAGTCGAAATTCAGCGGCCGCTTCTTCAACTCCGTTCTTTGGTCGCGCAGATACTCTGGGTCCCGCACCATGAGCCAGCAGAGGAACAGGGCCAGGGCGCCCACCGGAAGATTGATCAAGAAGATCCAATGCCAGGAATATTGGTCGGTGATCCAGCCGCCGAGGGTTGGTCCAATGACTGGAGCGAACAGACCGGCGACGCTGAAGAGGCTCTGCGCGGCGCCCTGCTTCTCAGGGGGGAAGGTATCGAGCAGGATACCCTGGCTGGAAGGTTGGAGGCCGCCTCCGGCGAGACCTTGCATCACCCGGAACAGAATCAGCTGCCCGAGACTTGTAGCCACGCCGCAAAGGGCGGAGCTGATGGTAAAGATCGCGATGGATATCAGCAAGTAGTTACGGCGACCGAGATGTGCAGCTAGCCAGCCGGAGATCGGGAGAATGATAGCATTGGCGGCGAGATAGCTGGTGATCACCCATTCGCTATCGGTAACGGCCGCAGACAGACCGCCGGCAATATAGCGCAGAGCCACATTCGCGATGGTGGTATCCAGCACTTCCATGAAAGTCGGTACGACGACGGCGAGCGCGACGAGCCACGGATTAAAGATCCGCGGGCTGGCCGTTCCGACAGGAACTGAGACGGCAGTCGATCCGGCGTTCATCGGGCGGGCGGCTAACGGTTTGCGGACGGAACTGGTTGGGTAGATTCCTGAAGAAACTTGCCAGCGTTCGGGCCGGTGGGCGCAGTTCTCAAATCCACCGTCGGCGTGACGGAGAGACCAACAAAGAGCGGCAGTTTGTCAGGATCATAGTTCATCACGTCGATCCGGACCGGTAGCCGCTGCACTACTTTCACGAAGTTGCCCGTCGCATTCTGGGCCGGCAACAGCGCCAGAGTGGAGCCTGTGCCCATAGTGAAACCCGAGATTCGCCCTTCGAAGGTCCGTTTGCCGCCGTACATGTCTAACTCAAGGTCGACGCGTTGACCGATGCGCAAATTGCGGAGCTGAGTTTCCTTGAAATTTGCATCTACCCAAATGTCGCGCAGCGAGCGGATGGCCATAAGGCTCTGGCCCACTTGTACGTTGTTGCCAGGGTTTACGTTCCGGCGAGTGACAACGCCGTCGATCTCCGCAACGACTGTGCAATAGCGTAAATTGAGCTTTGCTTGGTCGAGATTCCGTTCTGCCTGCAGCAAGGCTGCTTCGGCCTGTTTCAAGCTGGGCGCTTTCTCAATAACGTCGGCGTAGATTCGGTCGAGATTGCCACCGGGATCACGCTTATAAAATTCATCCAGCGTTTGTTTGGGGGTTTGATCGTATGACGACGCCACGACGCCAAGTTGCGCGGCGCCTTGGATCAGATCCGCCTGAGCTTGGCGAACCGAGGAAAAGGTCTGGTCGAGGTCTGCCGGTACCTCTGTCAGGCTCGTTCCGGCGGGCGGTTGGGCGGGCAGTCCCAGAGCGACGCGCGTTTGATAAAC
>DATNNZ010000594.1:0-4910 GCA_035601575.1 Chthoniobacterales bacterium | reverse complement strand
GAAATTCCACCAGTCCTACGGCCAGGACGAATCTAATGATCGCGAAGTTAATCGGTAAGGCCGAGTATGGTGGGTGAGCAAACCAGCTGAGCCGTATCCGGTGCTTAAGCGCTGTCCGTTCTGTGGCGGCGTCGCGAAACTTGAGGAAGTTGAAAGCGAAGATGGTTACCGCTTCGATGTGTATTGCACAAACGTCCAGTTCTGTGGCGGCACCACTAGCCGCTGCCGATCGGCCGCCAAGGCGATCGAATTTTGGAACCGAAGAGTTAACGAGGTAAAATGAACGATAGATTCTGGTCGAAAGTCGAGAATTCCTCCGGTGTCGATTGCTGGCAATGGTTTGCGGAAGCGGAAGCCCATACGTGCTACTTGGGTGAGCCGACCCTTTCTTAACAAAGTTTAATGGCGGCCGTTTCAGCATCCATCAACAGGAGGCGACACCATTCGAGATCTTCCGCTAAGTCACCGCGCCCAGCCGATCGAAATTGGCCTTGGTACTTCGCCATCAAACAGTGTAAGCGGCTCAATTCTTCGCTAACTTCCTTCCACGAGGTGTCCTGGGCGTCACTGCTTGGCATATAGTTAGCCCCCTCATCGTCCCCAAACAGCCGTGCGACTAGGGGAACTATCTTAGATGACGAGGGTAGGCTTCACTAAAGTTCATTCTGCTTATGACGCGTATAACACCTAAAGGTTTCCCTGCTTTCGTCGATAATATTTCCTGAAATGAGGAACTTGCCGTCTTTTCAACGAAGCGTTGAGCGTGACGAACGCCTTGAATTCCAAGAATACGTCGCGAGAAGTTACGCATTGCGGAACAAGATCGCTGCCCGCGTTGGCGTGAGGCCACCGACACACTTCGGCTTCGTTGGCCGGCGACCACGATCCGATGGGCAAATCATTTGGCGAAGCTCTGGAAGTCGCTAGACGCCTGGAACGATGCGGATGCGTTTTCTGAAGCGGAATCCCATAGTGCTACTTGGCTAGGGACGACCCTTTCTTAACAAAGTTAATGGCGGCCATTTCAGCCGGCGGCGCATCGTTTCGCATCCCTGATCCCAATCGGACGCAGCCTGGGAATATTTAGCAAAATTACAGTTAAGCGGTTTCCATCCGCACCCTACAGATAGCCAACGCGTCTCAAAAAACCCGCTAACCTCGCTAGCATACACCGTTGAGGTCGATCTCTACCGCCCAACCAGGCGGTCAATGTCATTCGGTTGACACCCAGTTTTGTTGCCGTCTGACGATCACTCTCGGGTGACTCTTCCGTGTACCGCCCCAATGCTTTCAAAACTTCTTCGGTGCTCATATGGGCGGAAGGCAACGCCCCTTGTGGCGAAGAGTCAGAGTGGTCAGGTCGATGATGATCGAAGCCTGTCGGTTCCATAGTTGAACGCGACGGCTACAGCGGACGGCTTTGAAAACTACTGGGGTAGTGATACCATTACGGAGGAAATTTCTCATTGTCGGTGACTCGGTGATGGGTTGTTTATCAAGCGGCGGGAGATGGTGATGCGTCTCCCGACGCGCTTTTCATATATTGGTCACTCTCGCTCCGTGTTCGGGTAATAGGCCCAAGCCGAAATGCGGCCCGCAACACACTAATCCGGGCGGGTAGCTTCGCTGGTCGATTCCTACCAGCTACGCGTCTCGCGTTACCCTGAGCGATATGCAAAGACAGAAGCATTGGGGGTCGGCGCTCTGGTCTTCCAAGCGTTATCAAACTTGAGAATATTTTAGACTTCAAGCTAAATATTGGGAAGCAGCAGGAAGTTGCTGGCGCTCAATGCGTTATCGAAATGCAAGGCCGAACGGTCATGCCCGATGCCGCTGGCCTTAAATCCAGTCATCTATCCGGCTTCTCTCGCGGCCTGAAGGTCCTCAAAGGCATCGCGGGATTTCCTGTAAAGAATAAGAGGGTCCAACTAGATTCTCTGCTCGCTCCAACTCCCGATACAGATTCTGGAGGGCGCTACCGAAAACATCTTCTTCTCGGCAACTAGAGTGGCGTCTCCAGGCCCTAGGTTTCTGTCTTCGCAATTTCTACATTAACAATAATCAGCGGCAGATTTGGTTGATAAATTGAATGCCCGGATTAGATAAAAGCTTGAATCCCAACGGGTCAATTTGCGTCTCTTGAGACGTGAGGAACTCGCCGTCCTTCCAGTGCAGTATTGATCGAGGCCACCATGTAGTCGAGTTGCACGCAGCGCGGAGCAGAGACAGCGGTACGTTTGTGACGTTCATCTATGAGAAGGACTCAGAGCGACTCCTGCGGCATGTCACAGGAACCGACGAAGACGAGGTGATTCTTCAATCGCTGGCGTGGAGCGAGAAAAATTCGTAACGCTTTAGGTCGAGGGGTTGATAAATGTCCCGCTCAAGGATCAGCTAAAAACCTTAGTGCGGCGCTTTCTCTGCCGCTTCGCGCAAGATTGCTTCAAGGACCCCCGTCTCAATAGGTTTGCAGAAGTGGCGATCGAAACCTGCCTCCTGGCTTCTCGCTAAGTCTTGCACGCTGCATCGACCGCTTATGGCAATCGCTCGCCGGGGACGAAGGCCTGCTTCGCTTAGGCATCGCAAGAGCTCCCACCCATCACCGTCCGGTAAAGAAATGTCGCTCAACAACAGATCGAACGCTTCGTTTTCAGAAATGCCGAGGTCAAGAGCTTGCGACATATTTTGGGCAACGTGTGTTTGATGCCCGAGTGCTTGCGCGAGCCCGTTTAAGGCTTGTCGATAGGCGGCGTCATCTTCGACGAGGAGAATGCGCAGCGCGCGCGGGGATTCTGGCTGACCACTCATATCAAAACTGGCACCGATGAGTAGCTGTGAAGGGTTTCATTAGCGAGCCATGTCGCTTCTCGATCCTCAAGGCCCATAGTTTGCCTAAGAGCTTATAAACATTCCTCAGCCTGTAGCTTATGTTCCGAGTGCGCCCAAGTAGCGGCTAGCACTAATTTTGACCAGGGCGTCTGTCCGAAGTGCGGAGCGACCGGACCGAAGCGCGAGAGCCACCCAGGAAGCCCTTAAGGGCGTGGAATGGGAGGGAAGTGATGAAGCCCTTGAACAGCAGATTTCAGCGGCCTGCTCCCGGCGCGCAAGATCAGACTATCCGCGCTATGTGCCAAATCACTGGGACGGTACTCGCCAAGTTTAATGAGCCTTTGGCGTGGCCTGGGTCCGCTTGCAAATACTCAGAGGCTGTGTCCTTATCGGTGAATCTGAGCGCAAACCTTTCGCCGAGGGCAAACTTTTTGTCGACTCCTTCTTTGATTTTATTTTCCGCTTCCTTACGAAGCGCTCCGCTATCGGACCCATCAGGGCCGTAAATGATCACCACCAAACGGCAATCTTGTTCCTGAGGGTTCTTAACCGTTTCGTCAGCTAAGAGATATAGGTTTGCCAATTTCTGAAGCTTGGACCCCTGCCGATTACGTCGCAACCAGCTAATGCGCGTACGATACCAGAGCTGCTGAGCAATGAGTGAGCCGGACCCGAAAACAACCGTGTTTGTTGAGGTACTTATAATATTCTATACTTCCACTTTGATGTCATCGCCTTCGACCAGGACTTTGTAACTTGGAACGCCCTTCTGCGCTGGCTGCCCCAGAACAGCGCCGGTTTTCAGGTCGAAATCCGCACCGTGCCACGGACAGGTGACCCTGGTGCCTTGAACGTCTCCTTCCGAGAGCGGTCCGCCACGGTGTGTGCAGGTGTCGCCGATGGCATGGTAAGTTCCCTCCACATTGAAGAGGGCTATTTTCTGGCCTTCGATTGTGAACGCAGCCGCTTGGCCGGGTGGCACGTCCATGGTCTTAGCTATCTTGAGAAGTTTTGCCATAATGCTTGAGTCGGTTTGGTTCGATTACACTCAGCCTTCGCCATTGTTGCCGATGGCTTCGACCGGACATCCTACCATGGCTTCCATGCAAAGCGCCTCCTCCTCCGGGGTGGTCGGTTGCTTAAACACATAGGAGTAGCCGCCGTCGTCGCTGCGCGTGAAATTAACGGTTGCGGTTTCCCGGCACAGGTCGCAGTCAATGCACTGGTCGTCGACGTAAAACTTTCCGGCCACGTTTTCCGCGTATTTATTCGCAATGTCGGCCATAGATTCTCTTTCGTTTCATGCAGACGGAAATTCGATTAGAGCGCGTTTCGTGACACCGGGTTGTTCTCGACCCGCGGACTTCTAAACGTACACTAATTCAGCCAAGGCTGCTCACGCCTGCGGCCTCACCGTTCTGTCGAAAAACGCGGGGCAAGATTCGGAAGCTAGGCTCTACCTCGTTCCACGGCGTCTGCCCAAAGTGCGGAGCGACCGGGGCCGAAGGGAGCGACCAGGAAGCGCTAGAGGGCGTGGAATGGCAGAGAAAAAGACGTGGGCCGTAAAAGAGCTACGAGCGATTATACAGGGCCATTATCAGGAGGAATAAAAGCAAATCTCGGTGCTTCCGATGAGATGAAAATCTGTGGCGGGACCTAGCTCACGCAGGCTGTTTTCATCCACCTCGCAGATGCTGGAATGGCTGATTCTGCGGTGAGGTCCGGGATTAAGAGCAAAAAGGATAAGGTCCCCAGCTTCTTGCTCAAGAAGCTCTCGAGAGCGTCCATCCTGGAAGCCGATCTCCATCTTAATTAAGCAATGGACTGGCTCGCCTTGCTCTTCAACATGTGGGGTACTCATCAGCTTCGCTCTGTATTCGAATAAGGCGTGCTCACTCATCAACCCAAATTCGGCGCTGGTTAGCGGCGCGGACTCGAATCTTTCTACACGTGAAACGACTACCATGGTTTCAGCGTGAGCGAACCTTATTGGCAGCCAACGCACGATCTGGTAGCGATGGTTGGGATGAGCCGGGAAACAATTGAGATCGATCAGGCTGGACCAGCTAAGACCTGCCGGT
>DATNNZ010000593.1:0-6510 GCA_035601575.1 Chthoniobacterales bacterium | reverse complement strand
CTCAAACCAGGGTTTCTGACTTATGGCGAGTATCTCGTCCCTGGCGAGCGCGCGGACGAGGTGCTTATTTCATGTCACACCTGTCACCCGTCCCTGGCGAACGACAACCTTTCAGGAATTGCACTCACAACGATTCTTGCTAAATACTTGAGCCAGGCTAAACTTCGTTTTTCATACCGGTTTCTTTACATACCAAGCACCATAGGTTCCATCAGTTGGCTTTCGCTGAATGAGAGCCAAATCTCAAATGTCGAGCACGGCTTGGTCATTGCCTGTGTAGGTGATTCAGGCAAGTTAACATACAAAAAAAGCCGCCGAGGTGATGCGGAAGTAGACAAAGCTGTCTTACATGCCCTGAAACATTCGGGTCAAGAATATGAAGTTATGGATTTCTCTCCTTATGGTTACGATGAGCGCCAGTTCTGTTCGCCCGGGTTTAATCTTCCCGTGGGCTGTTTCATGAGAACCCCGTATGGCAGGTATCCCGAATATCATACTTCCGCAGACAATTTAGACTTTGTGCGACCGCTATGTCTTGCCGATTCGCTGCTTCAGTGTCTGTCAGCGCTTTCTATACTTGAGAATAACGAAACTTACGTAAACCAAAACCCAAAGGGTGAGCCACAGCTCGGCAAGCGAGGCCTTTATCGAGGTTATCCCAATGGTGGTAGCGACGACCTGGCACTTCTCTGGGTGCTCAATTTGTCTGATGGAAATCATACGCTTCTCGATATCGCTGAACGAGCGAGTATCGCATTCGGTGTTGTGAAGAAAGCCGCGGATGCGTTATTTGCCTGTGATCTGTTGAGGAAAATCCCAAATGATCGCTGCGATTACACGCACCCACGGGCGTAGTTTCCGGCTAGGAGAAAGATATAATGTCATCACCAACAAATACGAGCCTAACTGACCAACAACACTTTTGGAACGCCTGGAACGCTACGCTGCGCGATCCCAAGAACCTTAACGATTGGTCTCTAAAGCGTGGTGAAACCATTATAGAACTGGTTCGCTCCCTGGCCATCGAACATCCGAAGATTCTGGATTTCGGCTGTGGCACCGGATGGCTTACCGAGCGGCTAGCAGAATTTGGCGACCCAACGGGTGTCGACTTGGCCGACCGGGTCATTGAGGCCGCCCAGTCTCGCGCGCCTCACATCAAGTTTATCGCTGGAGATATCTTTCGAATTCCGCTTCAGAGCGCTTCCTACGATATCGTTGTCTCGCAGGAGGTCATTGCTC
Organism: Chthoniobacterales bacterium; assembly: GCA_035601575.1. Taxonomy (GTDB): domain Bacteria; phylum Verrucomicrobiota; class Verrucomicrobiia; order Chthoniobacterales; family JAFAMB01; genus DASTDH01. Next base: position 5,268 of record DATNNZ010000593.1, on the reverse strand, counting down.
ACATTCCTCATCAAGCGGGTTACCTGGACCGTGTCTCAGAGGTGCTTAAATCACGCGGTTATCTCATCATTACGACCCCTAATAAATTCGTCATGGACCGCAGCGATTGGCCGGCTCAGCCGCCCGAGCATATCGAGCACTGGCTGACGATGGCAAACCTGAAACGCCTACTGGATCGGCATTTTCGGATTCTTCATACATCGACCGTTGTGCCGCTTGGGAATCGTGGCATTCTGAGAGTTATAAACTCAGATAAGATGAATGCGGCGCTTAGGTTATTTATTTCTCAGAGAAACCTGGAGAAGCTTAAGGAACGGGCTGGCTGGGGATACACACTTGTGGCATTGGCCCAGAAAAGGTCATAAGCAGAACTCAGTTCATCGCGGTCCAATGATTGCCGCCCCAGCGATTAAGATGACGTGCGTCCGGAAAATCGGTATCTTGGGTCATGTAGGCAACGAAAATCTCGGCGACGAAGCCATTATTGCGGCAGTAATTCAAAACATTAATTGTCGGTACCCGGAGGCTCAGATCTTTGGTTTCACGCTCAATCCCAAGGATACAGAGAAGAGGCACAAGATAACTGCTTTTCCGATACGTCGAATTGGTAAGCGGATTCACTATAAAAATAATGTGACGAGAGCGCAACCTTCTGGCATATCGTCGAAGGTCACTCACCAGACCAAAATCACACTGAAATCAGTCCCCGTCGTTTACGCATTCCTTAGAGGACTCGAGAAAAGCTGGCGTATTTTTCTGACTTCATTGCGTGAACTGCCGTTCTTAATTCAGTGCTACCGAAATTTGAAGGGCATCGATCTTCTGATCATTGCCGGATCGCAACAGTTGATCGACTACATTGGCGGACCCTGGGCCCACAGTTATACTCTGTTTAAATGGACCCTACTCGCCAAGATTGTCAAAACAAAGGTCGCATTCGTTAGTGTGGGGGTCGGTCCAATTCGGTCGACACTGGGCAAGTTTTTCGCCAGCAAAAGCCTTATGCTCGCAAGTTATCGTTCCTACCGTGATGAAAGCTCTCGAGCGTTTGTCCAAACGCTAGGCGTCTCAGGGCAAAACGCCGTGTTTCCAGACTTGGTCTACAGTTTACAAATCGATGCCCCGTTAAACGATGGCGTTGGTCGTGAATCTCTACCAATTGTAGGAATCAATCCAGTGCCATTTTTAGATGAGCAGTACTGGCTGGGAGCTAATGCCCATCGGTACGAGTTATATGTGAATAAGTTGGCTACTTTTGCATTATGGGTAATTCAAAGAGGGTATCGGATTTTGTTCTTTCCCACCCAACTCCGCTTGGACCCGCCGGTTATCAATGACATTAAAAACATTCTGAAAGTGAAGGCGGATGGGGATCTAAATCAGAAGATCGTTGATAAACCGATCTGCTCATTCGATGATCTGGTATCAGCGATTTGTATTACAGACATAGTTGTCGCTACCCGATTTCATGGGATCGTCATTCCCTATGTCCTCAACAGGCCCGTTTTGGGCATTGCGTATCAAAGAAAATCGGTTGACCTGATGGCACAGATGGGTCAAGCAGAATACGTCGTCGATATCAACTCATTTGATATAGATTCGCTTAAGACTCGGTTTATCTCGCTGGAAACCAGGTCCGCAGCAATACAGGATGAAATCCAGCACAGAAAATTCGTTTTTCGACGAGCGCTTCAGAATCAGTACGATCACTTCCTCGGTCTGGTATGACGCGGGACGCGGAGCGTTTTAAATTCACAGACCTCAGCCAATCCGCAATATGCTGGTGTTTCTTGTAAACAGCGGATCGCAGGGCCGAATCGATGACATCAACTGGCGCTAGGCGTGGGCCACGAGTTAGCATTGGCCTGCCTGTCTACAACGGCGAGCGTTACATCGCCGAAACACTGGATTCCCTCCTAGCACAGACATTTGAGGATTTTGAGCTCATCATTTCCGACAACGCTTCGCACGATCGGACTGAGGGGATATGCCGCGCGTATGCCGCCAAGGATTCGCGGATCCGCTATGTGCGTAACTCGACAAATCTCGGCGCGGCGAGAAATTACAGACTCGCCTTCGAGCTTTCATCGGGCGAATACTTTCGATGGGCTAACTGTGATGATTTATTCGCTCCTACTTCGCTGTCTCGCTGCGTGGAGGTGCTGGATCGGGAACAATCTACTATCCTTGTGTATCCAAAAACCAAACTCATAGACGAGCGAGGACAGATCATTTCCGACTATGAGGATAATCTGCACTTGCAGGCTGCCAGGGCCAGTGAACGGTTTGTGCAGCTTTGCCTCCGATTGGGGCTAGTCAATGCGATCTATGGCTTGATTAGAGCGAAGACTTTAAAAAAAACTGAGCTGATCCGAAACTTTATTCACGCAGACACGGTACTACTGGCTGAGTTAACGCTTCAAGGTAAGTTTTGGGAGATTCCCGAGGCCTTATTCTATCGTCGTCTTCATTCAAGCGCGTATAGCAGCTACAAAAGCGTTGATCAACGCCAGGAATTTTATGATCCTGAGTCAAAAGGACGAATTGCTTTCATTCAATGGAGGTGTCTTTTAGCATATTGGCGATCTGTGTTCCGGACTCCAATCCCCATTGACGAGAAGATGCAACTGGGCGTTTTTCTGACGCGTAAGGCATATTGGAGCCACGCGGAACTGACGGGCGAAATGATCGCTGCCATGCGGCAGACCATCCGCCGAATATTCTCAAATCTTTGATCTCCATCCGATTGGCTCGCGACCGTGATCCTATCTGTATTCGAGTTACGTACCACACGACGGCCAAACGAGTAAGGTGCAGAAACGTGCCATCGCTTAAATCTGATCTCGAAAGCTGAACGCGCTCGACGCCAAGATCCCGCCGTTCGCTTAGATTTTATTAAACCACTGAAAATTTATGAGCTTAGCTTGGAACATTTTAGTGACTCTTGGGTCCCGGGTCGCAATACTTTTGCTCTCGTTAATTTCCTCGATTCTGTTGGCTCGGATGCTGGGACCCGAAGGAAGAGGTTTATTCGCTCTCGTCCTTCTTCTTCCTGAGCTAGCCACCAGCTTAGCATCTTTGGGTTTTGACCAAGCGTATGTCGTTTACGCTGGCCTCACGCCTGAACGGCGTCGCGCGCTGGTTTGGCAATCCGGTTGTTTGGCTGCGGCCGTAGGAAGCGTTGTTGCTATAGGATGCATCGTTTTCCTCGCAATTGGCGCTCCCGGATTTCACTTTCTGCAAAAGGGGCCTTTTTGGCTATACGTTTTGGCTCTGACCACGGTTCCCGCCCGGCTGCTCCTAACGTACTGGGGTGGAATTGTCAGGGGAATGAACCGCATCCTGCTGATGAATTTTGTTGATGTGGGAACCAAGTTTGTTTCAGTTAGTCTTATTTTGGCGATTGTTGGGTGGCTGCGATTCGACGTTCCAGGTGCTGTGTCGGTCGATTTTGCACTAATCATCGGTAAGCTGATCGTTTTTGTTGCTCTACTTGTTTGGTTAGGGCAGTGGGGGCGGCCATCATTCGATCTAGGTCTATGGAAGCGTACCGCCCGATTTGCCTTGCCAGCATATGGTGCAACCATCGCGGGATATCTTAATTATCGTGTTGATCAATTCATCATCGGCGCACTGCTCGCTCCTCAGGAGCTGGCATTCTACGTGATAGCCGTAGATATCGCCGAGCAACTATGGATCCTGACAGGGGCTGTGGCAGGGCCGCTATTGCCGCACCTAACTAATGTCCCAGACCGCGATCCCGCAGTAGCCGCGACTGTCGCGCGTCACGTAATGATCTGGACCGGCGGTGCGTGTTTAATCGTTTTTCTGCTTGCTGATCTGGCAATACGTGTTCTGTACTCATCGGCGTTTTCACCGGCTGTTGGCCCGTTGCGCTGGCTGCTGCCTGGCATTCTAACACTAAGCATCGGGAAAACCGTCGTCGCCGAGCTGGTTGCAAGGGAAAAGATTCATTACACGCTGTGGGCGGGAATTGGTGCCGTTGTTGCTAATATTGTTGGCAACCTCGTGCTGATTCCACGCATGGGCATTTCGGGGGCAGCACTTGCGTCGTCGATTTCGTATTCTGTTCTGGGGCTGATCGTGACTTGGTACTATCTCCGCGAAACTGATTTGCCGTGGAGCGCCTTACTTCCGCGTCGTGATGATTTATCGGCCTACGTTACATTTTGCCGTCGCTCCGTTCGGGCTTTTTCGATCGCAAGCAGTACGTCTAAAGCATAAGAAAAACCAAGGCGACTGTGAATTTTCGGACAGGTGAAAAAATGTCCCCCTATGGTCATATGATCGGCAGCGGCCGCACGTGACTACATCAGCGTTTTGGACAAGGGAGGTTTCAATGAAAGTGGTTCTTTTTTGTGGCGGGCAAGGGTTGCGGATGCGCGAGTTTTCCGACACGATTCCCAAGCCGATGGTGAACATCGGGTCTCGTCCAATCCTCTGGCACATCATGAAGTACTACGCTCATTACGGTCATAAAGATTTCATTCTGTGCCTTGGTCACGGGGCGGATTTTATCAAGAACTACTTTTTGAACTATAACGAGTGTATTTCTAATGATTTCGTTCTGTCCCGAGGGGGCAAAAAACTCCAACTGTTCAATAGCGACATCAGCGATTGGAACATCACTTTCGCGGATTCCGGCGTGACCTCTAATCTCGGAGAGCGTCTTAAGGCCGTCGAGAAGTATCTCGACGATGAAGATGTGTTTCTCGCCAATTACAGTGACGGGCTTACGGCCTTGTCTCTTAACGATCAAATCGCTCATTTTAAACGCGAGAGGAAAGTGGCGAGCTTTCTCTGTGTCCGGCCCAATCTGAGTTTTCATTTCATTACACTCAATCCTAACGGAGTCGTAGAGTCGATTAAGGATGTTCATCGTTCGGATATCTGGATCAATGGTGGGTACTTCGTGTTTCGCAAAGAAATTTTCCAGTATATGAAAGACGGTGAAGAGTTGCTCTGTGAACCATTCCAGAGATTGCTAGCACGGCAACAGCTTCTGGCCTACAAATATGACGGCTTCTGGGCGCCCATGGATACCTTCAAGGACAAGCAGACGCTCGAGGACATTTACGCTGGTGGTCATGCACCTTGGGCAGTTTGGAACGACTCAGCCCGAGTGCCCCGGCATCGAGGAACCAAGCCGAGAGTCCAGGTGGTGGCGGCTCAGGCTGCAGCGAGACGTTAGAACGAACTGTGCTCGATTTACTATTAAGCCAGCGGGAACCGCTCCGCCTTCTTTGT
>DATNNZ010000592.1:0-5944 GCA_035601575.1 Chthoniobacterales bacterium | reverse complement strand
GAGAAGATGAGTTCTATTACGTAAACGAGTGGCGTAATCCGGCCGGCGTACGTGTTCCGGAACATTCGATGGAAGAGGTAAGTGTGGCTCACAATCAGAAGTATTTCAATCGGTGGTCAAAGTTGCTGAGAAATTCGCTTTTCAAGAGCTATTATCGGCATATTGCGAAGAAGTATGAGCCGCGATTTGTGAAGTGGGGCTATTCGCTAACAGATGGGATGCCTAATGCTGACGAAGTAATTCGGAACGAGAGCAAGGTCTATACTGTGGCTGGTCCCTTCTATTGCTTTGGGGCGGACGTGTTCTTCTTCTGCTGGCGATTCGGGGTGCGGTTGAAAGGCCATGCAAAGCAGGTAATCAAAGCGCTCCTGCCGCAGTTTGTCCTGATAAGAATAAGACAGGCGCGTGAGGAAGCGTCGCGCGACCAAAAGCGCGCAGGTGCTCTTTCACGACACGCCTGAAGTGGTCGGTTTGATCGTGGGCTGCTGCTGCCCCGGGGAAAGGTGAATGCCAGCGCGGCGGGGGATCATAAGTAATGTTCAAGCTAATGCCTCAATTAATTCAACAATCGCGGAGTTTTGCAGATTAAATCAATGCCAACAACAACTGCAGGGGCTCCGGTTCCCTATGGCAGTTGCTCGTCGCGAAAACTCTGGGGAATTTTAAGACGGAAAGAAAGCTGGAGCCTCTCCTGGCGTGGCTGGTTACTGTTGTCTTTGGTGGTCGCATTGACTGCCTGCTGTGTAGTCCTAAATATTCATCCATTTCTAGCTGTGTCGGACCGCGCCAATGCGGACACTCTCGTGGTCGAGGGATGGATACAGCGGTACGCCATGCAAAAGGCGGTAGAAGAGTTCAAATCGGGCAGGTATAAACGCATCTTTACCACTGGGGGGCCTGAGAACGGCAGCGGCGGCTATGTTAACGACTATCAGACTTCTGCGAGTGTAGGCGCGGAGGTTTTGACGAAGAAGTTTGGCATTCCTGGTGATGTTGTTCAAATGGTTCCGTCGCATGTCATTGGCCGCGATCGAACCTATAGCTCCGCAATTGCATTGAGGGACTGGCTTCACCAACACAATTTGCAGGTGCAGAGCATCAACATCGTAACTGAAGGAACTCACGCTCGACGTACTCGCCTCCTCTTTAAGAGGGCTCTTGGATCAAATGTTGCCGTCGGTGTGATTGCTGTTCCCAGTCCTGATTTCGACGCAAGCCATTGGTGGCGCTACAGCGAAGGTGTTGAAGACGTTGTCACTGAAGGCGTCGCTTACCTCTACGCCAAGTTTTTCTTCCGACCGTCGCAAATTGATTGATGAGGCGATTGATTGTGTTCTTGGCGACCCCCGGAGAGTCTTGCATCAGTGCAGTTACAGACATCCGGTCGTAGTAGTAGTATCGAAATAATAAAAAATTAATGTTGTGGTGCGCAGATTCCTCATTACAATATGCAAAGTTTCAGTTCTATCGATGCGTTATAGGGCAATAAGTTTACGGAGTGTAGTAAACGCATCGGTTCTTTTTGCCGGAGTTATGGCAGCGCTGAGTCTGGGAGCGATTGGATCTGCGCGAGCGACCACTATTGATCTTGACCTTGGGACTAACCCTCACGTTACTTCCAACGTTGCCAACTCTTTTGATGGACTGAACGGGATAGGCTTGTACGGTCAGACCCTCTCGCTCGATTTCCGGTTTTCGCACGGGGAGTTTGTCCGCCTATTTACCGTCACGAGTAATCCATTTATGGCCCTATTGAAATTGCAAACAAACAGCTCCGGAATGGTCGATTTCCTGCACGGAACAGGGTTTTTGGTGGACCGGCATGGTAATCCGCTGGATCAGCCCCTGCAGTTAGGAAGCGCGGCCGGGAGTAATGGCTCTCTCGCCGCCGGTCTCTTTCCACTTTTGCCTGGAGACTTACAACGCCCTTTCGATTTCTTTGGAATCCATCTCGACCTCAAACTTCCGGCGGCTCCATCTATCTCCATCACGGGCGAAGAGTTTCTGTTTAAGTCTAATGGCGGTGGTCCATTCGGCATCGGTCCCGGTATCCCGAGCGACATTGTTCCGGACCAGGGCAGCACCCTGTTTCTGCTGAGCCTTGCTTTGCTGGGACCAATCCTGGCGCGGGTTTGGCTCCCACGGGTGAGCTGAACATCGATTCTTTACCCGGCCGAGCTTTTTCTGTCGCGGGTACAGCTAAATAAATGACGATTTGTGTTGTGGGCCTCGGCTATGTTGGATTGCCATTGGCAATCCAGTTCGCCCGTTCCGGTGCGAAAGTGACCGGGCTGGACATCGATCAAAGCAAGGTCGATCAGGTCAACCGTGGTCGCAGTTATATCAAGCATATTGCGGCCAAGACAATCAGCGAGGTCTTAAAGGCAAAACGGCTGACCGCGTCAACGGACTTTAGTCGGATCCAAAAGGCCGATGCGGTCATTATTTGCGTGCCGACACCGCTGAGCAAGAACCGAGAGCCGGATATCTCGTTTATCGTTGAAACCGGCCGCAAGATCGCACCGCATTTGCAGAAGGGTGCATTAGTAGTGCTGGAATCGACCACTTATCCGGGAACGACTGATGAGGATTTGCGCGGCGTCATTGAACAGAACTCAAAACTGAAAGCGGGTGTGGATTTTCATCTCGCATTTTCACCAGAGCGGGAAGATCCCGGGAACCCACAGAGTGTCGTAGCGACCATTCCCAAGATAGTTGGCGGTTTTACTCCGGCATGTCTGAAAAAGGCAATGGCCTTGTATTCGATCGCGATCAAGCGGCTGGTGCCGGTCTCATCCTGTCGCGTGGCAGAAGCAGCCAAGCTGTTGGAAAATATTTTCCGCAGCGTCAACATCGCTTTGGTTAACGAGCTAAAGATGGTTTACGGCGCGATGGGAATCGATATTTGGGAAGTAATTGAGGCGGCCAAAACCAAGCCGTTCGGCTTTATGCCATTTTATCCCGGGCCTGGACTTGGTGGGCATTGTATCCCGATTGATCCATTCTATTTAACCTGGAAAGCACGCGAGTATGGACACAATACGCGATTCATCGAGCTGGCGGGCGAAATTAACACCTGGATGCCCGAGTATGTGGTTCGCCGCGTTGCCGACGCCTTAAACGCTCGCAGCAAAGCGGTCAGGGGCAGTCGCATTTTAATTCTGGGCATTGCCTACAAACCGAATGTAGATGATGAACGTGAGTCCCCCAGTTACTTGCTGATGAGCTTGCTGGCGGACCGCGGCGGCGAAGTCGAATATTACGATCCATATGTGCCGGTGATAAAACCTACCCGCGAACATCCGCGCTGGGCGGGAAAGAAGTCGATTAAGTGGAACCGGGCGAATGTTCGGAGTTTCGACTTAGTCCTAATAGCGACGAACCATAGTTCGGTGAACTATCGTGAGCTGGCGACTTGGACGGATTGCATCATCGATACTCGCAATGCCATGGCCGCGGTTCCGCCGTCTAAGGCCAGAGTCTGGAAAGCGTGAGAGCAAACCTGGTGGAGCTCGCCCATATTTTGCCAGCAGTTTGAAAAGCGGCGCTTAGTCCTTCATTGCAGAAGAGAGCCTTGAGTTTACCAAATATCGTTAATCCCACTGCCAGCAACGGAATCGGAACTTCCAATAGGAGGGCAGTTATGAACAGGCGCCTGGCCGGCTGGTGTATCTATCTTGTCATCCTGTGCGGCGCGTTTGCTTTGCCATTGCGCGAGTTCGTAACTTTTGCGCGTCACAGCGAGGTGCATTCCTATGTTCTGCTCATTCCGTTCGTCACCGCTTATCTCATATATATTCGATGGAAACAGCTTTCGCGTGAACTGAGCACTGCCTGGGGAAATGCCTTGCTGTTTGCGTTGGCCGGAACGGCTGCGCTGTCCGCCAGCCTGTACTTTACTGAACTCGGCCAGAACGATTACATGACGCTGATTGCGCTCTCATTTGTCTGTTTTGTGATCGCCGGGGTCTTCTTATTTCTGGGGAGCAAATGGGCGCACTCCGCCATGTTTCCGCTCTTTTTCCTTGCCTTCATGATCCCATTGCCGGAGGCCGTGGTTGATTCGCTGGAAAATGCATCGAAGGAAGCTTCGGCGGAGATTGCTAACTGGTTATTTCTTATCAGCGGCACCCCGGCGCTGCGCATGGGAACGGTTTTTCAACTTCCTGGAATTTCTATCATGGTGGCCAAAGAATGCAGTGGGATTAGGTCAAGCCTAGTCTTGGTGATTACCAGCCTCCTGGCCGCGAACATGTTTTTGCGCACCACTTGGCGACGGGCCCTGTTGGTGGGAGCCGTGATTCCATTAGGTCTCCTGCGTAACGGTTTCCGTATTTTGGTCATATCGTTACTCTGCGTCCACATCGGTCCCGAAATGATCGACAGCCCAATTCACCGCCGCGGTGGACCTATTTTCTTTGTCGCTTCCCTAATTCCATTGTTTGTCGTGCTTTGGTGGTTGCGCCGCGGGGAGGTGGCAGCGCAACAACGGCGCACGTCGGAGAATCCGAAATCGATTCCTGCTGATGTCCCGATTGCTTAATCTGAAATTCTGGCGGCGATCGATCTTTGGAATTGCGATTTTCACAAGCGCATTCCTGCTCTTTCAGGTCCAACTGCTTCTGGGCAAATTTCTATTGCCGTGGTTTGGAGGCACTTCCGCGATATGGGCGACCTGTCTCCTGTTTTTTCAAGTCCTGTTGCTTGGCGGATATGTGTATGCACACCAAATCGCGAGCGCATTTCGCCCCTCGTTGCAGGGCAAAGCGCATCTCGCATTTCTGGCGTTCACTTCCTTCTGGCTCGTCGTCGCCTGGTATTTTTGGAACTCACCGGTCCTTCCCGACGCTTCCTGGAAACCGGCTCCAGGAGCGGCACCGATCCTGGGAATCGTGGAATTACTAGTTATCAGTGTCGGGCTGCCGTTTCTTCTTCTTTCCGCCACCGGGCCGTTGCTGCAAAGCTGGTATGCCCATCTTGATCTTAGCGAGCACAATAAGCCGCCCTATTTTTTGTATGCCTTGTCGAACGCTGGTTCGGTCCTGGGATTATTAAGCTATCCGTTTCTCCTGGAGCCGACTTTTCGTCTGAAAATTCAGAGCTGGATCTGGGGCGGTGGCTTCGCGCTTTTCGCGTTGAGCTGCGCCGTTTGCGCATGGCAGGTGCATCGCTCACGAGCCGAAAAAGCGCATCGTATCGAAGAAGATTTATCGCCGATAGGCGCGGCCTCCGAAACTCCCGTTCGACGCTGGTTATGGTTCCTCCTGCCCATGTCCGCTTCAGTTATGCTTCTGGCGAGTACCAATCTTTTAACACAGGATGTCGCGCCAATCCCATTGCTCTGGGTTCTGCCGCTTTGCGTATACCTGCTCAGCTTTGTCCTCACATTTCATGGACGCTGGTACAGGCGGGCTATCTTTCACCCGCTTTTTGTCATCAGCGCAGCGCTCGCGGTGATTTCGTTATTCCGCGGTACTGAGATGAGGGTCACTTCGCAAGTTGTTATATTTCTTTCGACTCTTTTCGCCGCTTGCATGGTCTGTCACGGAGAGCTCGCGCGGATCAAACCACCGGCCCGACATCTTACCTCATTCTACCTCCTGCTCTCGGCCGGCGGAGCTGCTGGGGGCATTTTTGTCGCGATCATCGCTCCCACTATGTTCCCGACCTTTTGGGAATTCCAGCTCGGGTTATGGGCGACTGCCGCGCTTCTGATCATCGTCCTTGTCCTGGACCGGACTTCATGGCTCCACGATTCGAAGCCGGACCTCTTGATTCCATTCGGGTTCCTTACCCTGGCATTCATGCTGCCGAAATATCTGGCGCACGCGCGCCTGATTACCCTACCGCAAAGTCTGCTCTTGGCTTACAACATCGGCCTGGGGATGATGATATGCCTGTGCGTGTGGCTTGCATTTACGGGTGGGCCAAAATGGGCGCACCG
>DATNNZ010000591.1:0-2199 GCA_035601575.1 Chthoniobacterales bacterium | reverse complement strand
GACATCGCAATCTGCGATATCAAAACCCGGTGGTGGCGGACGCCGAACCCGGCCCTACGCTTTTCACGGAACATGGCGCGTTGCAGGTCGCAAACATCCGCAATAGCTCTAAAGCCGAAGCGATGAGCATCTACGTGTGATTCGTGCCTTTGTGCGAATGAGGGAAGAACTCAGTGCCAACCAAGCCATTTCCAAGCGTCTCGCTGAGATCGAAAGAACTCTACTGACTCATGATGCAGCCCTGCGCGATCTCTGTTCGTCCGCTACTGCTTCCAACACCGGATCAACCTAAGCGCCGTATTGGTTTCCGTACTGACGACTGATTCTTTCGTATGAAACGCAACACAGCCGTAGGACCTGATGTCCGTGCGACGGTGGTCGCGACATGATCGATCGACCACCGCAAAAAGCGGGCTCTGTGCTTTCGACCGCGAAATCGTATCTCTCTCTTTACCGAGATCCGGTTATTGCTCGCAATATCAGCCGTTCCCAGTTCCGCATCCGGGGCCTCATAAATCATGAGAATCCTGTTAGCTAGTCTCTACATATCACGCAACCGGAGGATACGGCCAGGCTGAGACCGCTCGTGCGAGTGATCGCTAACACGATTGTGCGGTTGCTGGCTTCACAACTTGATTTCACGGATGGAAAGCCAAGTGCCCGCTACAACCATCGCCTGCTGATGATGCTCGATGAGTTTCCAGGTCTCGGGAAGCTCGCAATTATGCAGGAATCGGTCGCTTTCATCGCTGGCTACGGCATCAAATGCTATCTCATCTGTCAGGACATTAACCAGCTTCAGGCTCATCACGGGGGAGAAGAGGCAATTACTTCAAATTGTCACATCCAAATCGCTTTCCCTCCAAATCGGCTTGAGACCGCAGAGCATTTGGCGAAACTCATTGGGCAAAACCACCGTTGTGAAAGAGCAAGTCAGAACGAGCGGCAATTCGTTTTGGTGGACTCAGCCATGTATCGAAGACGCTGCACGAGGTCCAACGTCCGCTCCAGCTGCCGAACGAATGTAACTAAGATGTTTAGTGTTCTTAATCTTGTTGAAATACAAATACGAAACGATCAAAATGCCTAAAAACACCAAAGGATCTATAGACGAGATGCCATCGCCACTGGAGGAATGAGCAATAATTGCCGAAATCAGCGTGATTGTAAAACCGAAGTAGGCAAACTCTTTCATTCTAGTGGGTACCGTTGGAATTAGTAAGGCCAGTGCACCTAATATTTTTGCTACAGTCAGCTCGATTCGGAACCAATTGGGCAGCCCCAAATGTTCAAAAGCGGCTTTCATTTCTTTATTTAAAGAAAAGTTGAATGCACTCCACAGTATTATTGCCGCGACGATTCCTGTGGCAGTCCAGTAGATGATTTTATCTTTTTTCATTTTTTGGGTGTTCGTATTTTTGGAAAAAATTTCGATATATAATCACTGAATCAACGTTGACCCGCCGAGAGCCGCTACAGTCGTGTGGCGTTCCACGCTTGTTCCCACGAGGCGCAACCTGCTGCAAAGTATCCGATGTTTTATCATTGTTATTTGCGACAATGAGAAGACCGGTGAACGGGTTGATTTGTGACATCACCCTTTAAAGGAGCGACCGAAATTTTCTGCAAAGCAGTGGGGAAGTCCGCTCAGGACCGGCGCGAAAGATGACGGAGTTTGTCGGGATTGGTAATGATGAAAAGCTCGTGAATGCGACCGTCACGGATGCCAAAGGCCATCACTCGCAGCGCGCGGTCGCCTTCGAAACTGACGAGTCCGGGAAGCCCGTTTATCGTGGCTTTTTTCACCTCTTCGGCCTTGGAACCAAATTTTCGCGCCGCGCCGACAAGGAGGCGGGCGATGGGTTCAGACCCGCAGATTGGCCTTAGCAAGGCTCGCGCCTTGCCGCCGCCGTCGGACACCAGCACCACATCGTCCGCCAGATAATCCGACAGATTTTCGATCTCGCCGTTTTTCACCGCTCGCTGGAACCGGAGCGTGAGCTCTTCCGCTTGTTCAGGCGACGAGTCGAAGCGGGGACGGCGTTCCTCAACGTGTTTGCGTGCGCGGGCGAGGATTTGCCGACAGTTCACCTCCGACCGGTTGACGATCGGAGCGATTTCGGAGAACTCGCAGTTCAAGACTTCTCGCAGGATAAACACCGCTCGTTCCGTTGGCGTCAGCGTCTCCAGCACAACTAG
>DATNNZ010000590.1:0-13530 GCA_035601575.1 Chthoniobacterales bacterium | reverse complement strand
TTCTCGATTTCGCCCTCCAACCTTCTCCTAAAGCTATCTGGGACCTCTAGGTCCATCGGGACCATATGGAAAAGACCGGCTGCTTTAATCGCTTCGGCCCTTTTCAGAGCTTCGCCTAGGTCATCAGTTTTCAGGCTAACGGCTAAGCGCTTTCCATTAATCGAGTGCCTGAACCAATAGAACCGGCTGCCTCTCTGCTTGTAGACGCCTTTGACTCTTACCATCTGGTATAGTTAACAAATGTCGTCTGTTTTTGCTATACCAAATTGAACTCTATAAACCCTATTGGTCTAATTTTCCCGGGAGACTTTCACATCGATCGGTGTGAAGCGTTCAGGGAATAATTGTACACATGTCTATGTATCCTATTCGAGATCAAGGGATTAAATGCCTTCATCCGTGGAATAAACATGGTGCGCGATGCAGGGTTCGAACCTGCGACTTCTTGCGTGTGAAGCAAGCGCTCTACCACTGAGCTAATCGCGCGCCGCGAACCCGGAATGTTAGATTGAGCGAAGGAGATTGCAACGAATTTTCCGGGCGATTAGCTCGCTGCGACACGCCACGGCAAGGACGCGCAGCTGGTGTCGTTCGGTAGCGGCAACTCCGATTGCAAAGCCCGACACCCCCTAAGGGAAGGCGGCGAGTCTCATGCCAATACCCGGGCGTGGAATTCCAGCCAGTCTTCGAGATTGTTTAGACCGACCGCATCATGCGGTGTCGAAGGCTCATCCGCCAGTCCGTTCGCCCCAAGAATAGTCTTTCGGTCTTCATCCGAGTGATTGTAGCCCCTGATCGCCGCATTACTCGCCTCGACGGTGGCCCGATCGATTTTCACTCCCGGCTGCTGCGCAACCCAATGTTCGAATTGCGGGTAAGTTGGGTGTTCTTCCTTAATAAACTTTCGGACTGCTTCAGGATTTAGATTCAGCGCTCGCAATACCATGGAGTCAAATCCGGCTCCAATGTCGGGATAACCGGGACAGAGTTGGCCTTTCGCTTCAAGTGAAACTTTCTGCCACAACCGTGGTAGATGCAGGACTCCCAACGGACCTGCCACACCGGAACTAATGAGAGGAACAAAAGTCTGGCTCATCCGGCATTGTAGGGCACGGTACCAGCCGTTTCAAATGGTCACCCGATCGGCTATCGGCTATCGGCTATCACCGTTCGGCGTTAGCCGAACGGTGTCTATCCAACGAACGAAGAATTCTGCCAGTGCAAGCTTCGAGTCGCAGGTCGCAATGAGTCCGGCGCTCGTGCAAACCCCGAAGCCAGGGCCAAAGGCGCGACCATTAACAACGCAAGCGTTGGTACGGTGCTGTTGCATCTGGTGCGCCGCTTCCGACAAAAGCTCCTCTCGGGTGATACCGTGCTCGTACTTCCAGCCGACAATCCTTGCTTGCGGAAAATAGTTTCGGAGTTTGGCTATCAGCTTGGATTGCGGCACGAGTTGGAGCCAGACCGGACCGGCGTCGCTGGCAATCTTCGGTGCCAATTGTCCGGTTCGATTAATCTCGATCCGGCCTACTCGAAAATCGGCTAGGGCCGCGGCATGAAATACGACGTCTACGGTTTCGGGCTGAAAAATCTCGGCGACTAGCCGCTCTAGCTCTTCGTTGCTGGCAAAGAGCCTGGCTAGGTTCCATTGAAATGCGGCACCTTGCCCGAGAAATAATTCCACCGTGTGGCCGGCTTGCGAGATGCACTCTGCGAGCAGAGTTCCAAGTTCTCCAGTCGATCGATTCGTAATCACCCGTACCTCATCGATCGGCTCACTGCTTGGTCCCGCTGTGATCAAGACGCGCATAAGCAAAAAAACGTAATCCTGAGAAACGCTTCTCACAACCGCCTCGAAGGACTAAGAAATCCAGAAATAAGAAATCCCTCGATCGTCAGTCTCCGATGCTTTGAATCTGGCTGGGAACCTGTAGATTAAGGCAATGACAGCAATGACACCACGTGCCGTCTCACAGCTATTCGCCGGGACCTATTCTGAGCCGGAAATCATCGCAGTAGCGCAGAAGCTGAGCACTGAGCTGGGAGGAAATGCTGCTCTCGGGTTCGTCTTCGCGACGCCGGAATGGAGAGGCCACCTGGAAGACACTCTCGAGCTGATTCGTTTGCACGCACGGGTACCGCGATTGGTCGGCTGCTCTGGCTCCGGTATCATCGGCACGAAGACCGAACTAGAACATCGTCCTGGACTGAGCATTCTGTTGCTATCGATTCCGGAAAATAGTTTTCAGATATTTACGATTTCTGAAAACGATGTCGAGGGAGGGTCAGATCCGGGATTTTGGCGGGAATTCACCGGACTGCAGCCGAAAGACGTGAACGGTTGGATTGTGTTAGGGAATCCGGCGTTCCGAGAGATCGAGAAGTGGCTGGAAGGTTGGAATAGTTCGTTCCCCGATAAACCCATTGTCGGCGGACTGGCCAGCGCGAGCGAATCCGAAGATTTCCTTTTCCGGGACGGCGATATCATCAGCGCTCCTATAATCGCGGTTTCATTGAGTTCGCCCATCGCCATTCAAGTATTAATGAGCCAGGGATGCCGTCCGATTGGGGATCCTTCTCCGATTACTAAGGCAGAAGACAACTTTATTCTCGAAATCGGAAACGTGCCCGCCTATCAGACTCTGGAGGCCGCGTTCCTTACTGTTCCAGCCGAGGAACGAAACGCGGTCCGCAATAATCTGTTCCTTGGTTTGGCTGCATCCGAGTATGTGGATGAGTTCAAACGAGGCGATTTCTTGATTCGGAACATTCTGGGCGCCGACCCGCAAATTGGCGCATTGGCTGTGGGCGCATATCCACGGATCGGTCAAACCGTCCAGTTCCAGATCAGAGATTCGAAATCCGCTCACCAAGACATGGTTGAGGGAGCGAAAAACATCGCGAACCGTGGAGTTCGACCGTGGGCTAACCTGCTCTTCTCGTGCGCCGGTCGAGGACAGGGTCTGTTCGGTATTTCCAGCCATGACGCCGTGACCCTGGCCGAAAGCTTGGGGGCCTCGCCGCTCGCCGGCTTTTTCTGTAACGGCGAAATTGGTCCGATTGGTGCGCGAAGTTTTCTACACGGCTATTCTGCCGCTGCCGCTGTGCTGACGACGGAGTAGAGAATGCGATCGGAGCTGGAGTCGGGCACGCAACTGGTGTTGCGCGCGTTTGGGTACTCGGCACTCAAGCACCGATATCAAACTCTTCCCGACGGCCAAACTCCCTATTTTGCGCACGTCGTCCGCGTAACCTTCATTCTCCGCGATCTTTTCGATATAGACGATCAAGACATCATCATCGCAACGATTCTCCACGATGTGGTGGAAGACACTGGGACTTCATTGGACGAAATCGATCAGCTCTTTGGCAGGACGATTGCTTATTATGTTGAAGCGTTGACCAAAGATGAGGCTCTGCCGAAGAGAAGGCGGGAGCGTGAGTCCGATGAAAGGTTATTTAATGCACCAGAGATCGTGCAGATCGCAAAGCTTGCAGACATGTATGATAACCTTTCTGCCCGGGTTGGAACGTCGAAACTGCAGAACACGTTGGAAAATGCGCGGCGAATCAGCACTGGTTTTGAGCGAACAATTCGCACTCGCCGGGGAAAGAACGCATTGCGTCATGTGCGACTTCTCATTGCAGAAGTCGAGAAGATTGGGCCGACCCCCGGCCAAGTTGAAAAGATGGGCACTCCGCAGCTCTAAAGGCTTTCACGGCTATTGGGAGAGCAAGCTCACTAAAAAATTGACCGATCTGTCGGTTTACAAATCCGCTATTCCAATGTAGCCTCTCGCTCATCGTCAGTTCCAATGAAACTCGTCTTCCCTGATCCCTTCGAAACACTCGCCGCCTAGACTTTGTTATGTGGATCGTAAATCTTGCCCTTCGTAGGCCTTACACGTTCATTGTCCTCGCGATCTTCATTTTGATCGCTGGCGTGTTATCGATTGTCAGCACGCCCAAGGACATCTTTCCCAGCATCAACATACCGGTCATTTCGGTGATCTGGAACTACAACAGCCTCTCTCCGGAGGACATGGAGAGCCACATCATATGGCCGTACGAACGCATTCTCACAACAACGGTCGACAACATCGAACACATTGAGTCGCAGTCCTTGTATGGGATTGGCGTGGTGAAGATCTTCATGCAACCAACGGCCAGTGTCCCGACGGCTATCGCTCAAGTCACATCCGTCTCCCAGGCCGTACTGCGGCAGTTGCCAATCGGCACCACACCGCCCCTGGTCCTCAGCTATAGTGCCTCCAATGTGCCAGTCCTTCGCGTCGGTTTGAGCAGCAAAGAGCTCTCCGAACAGCAACTCAACGACTACGCGCTGAATTTCGTTCGAACCCAGCTGGTCACTGTGCCGGGAGCAGCCGTACCGTATCCGTACGGAGGAAAGCAGAAATACATCGCGGTCGATCTAAACTATCCGGCGCTTCAGGCGCATGGGCTTCAACCGGTCGACGTAGTCAACGCCATCAATGCCCAGAACCTGATTCTACCTTCCGGGACGGCAAAGATCGGCCCGACGGAGTATCAAGTCGGACTCAATTACGCTCCGCTGACGCCGGAAGATTTTAACTCTATCCCGGTGAAGGTGATCGGGAATTCGACCATCTATATTCGGGATGTTGCGAATGTGCGGAACGGGAGCATCCCCCAAACGAACATCGTGCGGTTTGATGGCTTCCGCGCCACGATGCTCGACATCCAGAAAACTGGCAATGCGTCGACTTTGGACATTGTCACTGGCATCAAGACCAAGCTGCCGGAGATCAAGAAGACGTTGCCGGACAGCCTTAATCTCAGCTTTCTTACCGACCAATCACTGTTTGTGAATGCAGCAATCGAGGGGGTCGTCCGCGAATCAATCATCGCAGCCTGTCTCACCGCAATTATGATTTTGCTCTTCCTTGGTGACTGGAAAAGCACTCTCATCATTGTTATCTCTATCCCGCTCTCCATCCTTTCGTCGTTGGTGGTATTGAGCGCGCTACACGAAACGATCAACATCATGACGCTGGGTGGGCTCGCGCTTGCGGTTGGTATCTTGGTCGACGACGCAACGGTGACGATCGAGAACATCGACCGCAACTTAGCGGAAGGAAAATCGAACCTGGAGGCGATCCGGGATGGAACCGCCCAAATCGCGGTGCCGGCCTTTGTCTCAACCCTGTGTATCTGCATCGTTTTCGTCCCGATTTTCTTCCTGTCGGGAACGGCGAAATATTTGTTCGCGCCCCTCGCTGAATCGGTGATCTTCGCGATGCTTGCTTCGTATCTGCTTTCGCGAACACTCGTGCCGACGCTCGCAATGTATTTCTTCGGTCGGGAGGGTAACCATGGGGCCCATCCGGCCACGAAGAAAAGCGGAATTTTCGGCTGGTTCGGAGCTTTTCATCGCGGCTTTGACCGGCGATTCGAATCGATGCGCGAAGTTTACCGCGATTTTTTAAGCCTGTTTCTTCGTCATGCCGGAATGGTTGGCCTTGGTGTCCTCGTGGTGGTGGTCGGTTCCTTTCTTTTACTGCCATGGCTGGGTCAAGATTTTTTCCCGGCGGTTGATGCGGGTCGCTTTGACCTGCACGTCCGGATGAAATCGGGCACTCGGATTGAGGAAACCGCGCGAACGGTAGACCAGATCGAAGGAATGATTCGTCAGGTGATTCCCAAAAAGCAGTTGCAAGGAATCATTGACAACATCGGCATACCCTATAGCGGGATCAATTTGTCGTATAACACCACTGGCACCATGAGTCCGGCCGATGGCGATATTATCGTCTCGCTCAACCCAGATCATGATCCAACCGTCGTCTTTATACGACAGATCCGGGAGCGCCTCCGGACTCAATTCCCCTCCGTATCTTATTGGTACCCGCCCGCGGATATCGTCGCGCAAATTCTGAACTTCGGGTTGCCCGCGCCGTTTGATGTGCAAATCGTGGGCGCCGACAAGACCCACAACGCCGCCATAGCGAACAAATTGGCCGATCAGATCAAACGGATTCCTGGCGCCGTGGACGTTCGAGTGCAAGAGCCGCAAGACACCCCGCGATTGAATGTTAGCATCGATCGTACTCGCGCGGGCTTGCTGGGAATAACAGAAAATCAGGCTGCTACCAGCGTACTGGGAGCGCTGGCCGGATCAAACCAAGTCGCTCCGAACTATTGGGTTGATCCAAAAAATGGGGTGAGCTATCAGCTCAACGCGCAAACGCCCCAGTATGATATCAACTCGTTAAATGCCTTGTTGAATGTGCCGATTGTTGGCACGGCCGGATTACCAGCCCAAATATTAGGGAACATCGCCCAGATCTCGCGCGGCACGACGGCGCCCATTGAGGATCATTTCGATATCCGTCCGGTTATCAACGTCTACGGTAACGTGGACGGAAGAGACCTTGGATCAGTCAGTTCCGAAGTCACGAAGCTAGTTGATCAAACCCGCGGCACTCTGCCGAAAGGGAGCAGCATTATCTTGCGGGGTCAGGTTCGGACCATGAACGACTCCTTCACCGGGCTATATCTAGGCCTGGCTTTCTCGATGGTCCTTGTCTACCTGCTCATGGTTGTTAACTTTCAGTCTTGGTCGGTGCCTTTTATCATCATCATGGCCCTGCCATGCGCCCTCGCTGGTATTGTCTGGATGTTATTCCTGACCGGAACGACATTGAGTGTTCCGGCGCTAATGGGAGCGATCATGTGCATGGGAGTCGCGACCGCTAACAGTGTATTGGTCATCACCTTTGCCAACGAACAGTTTCAGGAACACCACGATGCATATCAGGCGGCGCTCCAAGCCGGATACGTACGGCTACGGCCAGTCATGATGACCGCAGCAGCGATGATTATAGGCATGGTGCCGATGGCGCTCGGGCTCGGCGAAGGTGGCGAACAAAACGCGCCGCTCGGCCGGGCAGTAATCGGCGGACTGATCTTCGCAACGATTGCGACGCTGTTGTTTGTACCGACCATTTTCATGGTGATTCGTAAGCGGATAGGTGTGTCCCACTTATCGCCCTCCCCGGAACCCGCATCATCCTAACCAACAAACTTTGCGTGTATGAAGGAAAGCATTCTGGAACCAAATCCGCACTCAACCGCCCCGTCGGCGAGAACATCGCAACCGGCAAAAACTCACCGCTTTCGGTTTCTCAAGGTCGGCGCGGTAGTTGTCGTGATTTCCGCGGCCGGATTGGCTCTCCTTGGGATTGCCTCGCGCTCCGCTGCTACGAAGGTGCTACAGACCCAATCGGACGCCACGTCGCTGGCAATCGTCACCGTCATAAGCCCAGAAAAAGCGCCCGCCAAGGTAACACTACAGCTTCCGGGAGAAACGAGAGCGTACACCCAAGCGCCGATATTCGCCCAAACCAGCGGGTACGTGAAAAAATGGTATTTCGACATTGGCGCTAAAGTGAAAAACGGAGACGTACTGGCTGAACTTGATACGCCGGAAGTTGATCAGCAACTCAACCAGTCTCGGGCTAATCTCAAGGTGGCCCAGGCCGCGCTCGACCTTTCGCGGGTAACTTACGAGCGGAACAAAGAGTTATTCCAAAGGCACGTCATTGCGGGCCAGGACATTGACAACTCGACCGGTGATTTTCAGGTGAAGGAGGCCACCGTTACTGCTGACGAAGCGGACGTGAAACGGCTGGAAGCCCTCGAGGCCTTTAAACTGGTAAAAGCGCCCTTTGACGGGTTAGTTACGAGCCGCAATACCGATGTTGGTGCACTGGTCAACTCGGGATCGGGTAACGCTCTTTTCACGATGGCTCAGACTTCGCCTTTGCGGATCTACGTCACTGTGCCGGAAGGTTTTTCTCATTCGGTCCGCGAGAGAACCCAAGCGGATCTCAGCTTCAACGAGTTCCCTAATCGGCACTTTCCGGCGACGGTAGTACGTACTGCTGGCGCGATTGACCCAACGACCCGCACACTACTCACAGAGCTACAGGTTCCGAATGAATCGGGCGAACTTTTCCCGGGCGCCTATGCGCAGGTGCGGTTGCAGACTGAGAGTGCGGACCGCGCATGGTTGGTGCCGGCTAACGTACTTCTCTTTCGGGAAGAGGGGGCCTCGGTCGGGATCGTTAAACCGGACGGAAAGGTAGAAATTCGTCCGATCAAGATCGGCCGCGATCTTGGAGCTAAACTTGAAGTCATAGACGGTCTTACCGGGAACGACAATGTTGTCGTCAATCCGTCCGATAGCTTGGCTAATGGCATGGTAGTTCAGGTGGCTCAGGGCGAGAAAACTAAAAAGGAGTGATTGGTGAGCTGGCTTTTTTCGGCGCGGAATGGAGTCCGCGCCCTACCGATGCCAAGGGAACCAGCATGCAACACTAATGTAACACCGCCTCCGCGTGCCGAATAATCTTGGCGAAACTGTGCGGATCCAGACTCGCTCCTCCGATGAGTGCTCCATCGATATCAGACCGGCGCAATAATTCTTGCGCGTTGTCGGGCTTAACACTTCCCCCGTATTGAATTCGGACACGTTCCGCTGGCCCAGTGCCAAACATTTTGCTGAGAACTGAACGAATAAAACGATGCGCTTCTTCTGCCTGAGCCGGTGTCGCGGTACGACCGGTCCCGATCGCCCAGACCGGTTCATATGCGATCACGATCTCTACCGCATCTTTGACCGAAAGATCTTTCAGCCCCAACTCGAGCTGTCTCCTGAGCACGGTCTCTACTTCGTCATTGTCGCGCTGAGTAGTTGACTCACCAACACAGACAATGGGCCGTAACCCGGCTTCCAGAGCCGAGTGAACTTTGCGGTTTACCGTTTCATCCGTCTCACCAAACAACATCCGACGCTCGCTGTGCCCAATCACGACGTACTTCACAAATAAGACCCGAAGCATCGTGGCACTGATCTCTCCGGTGTAAGCGCCGCTTCGTTCCCAATACATATTTTGCGCACCGATTCGGATAAATGGGGCTTTTTCTGAAATTTGAGCTAACACCGGAATCGAAGTAAACGGCGGAATCATCACGATCTCGACGTCATCGACCTCACCGATCTCGCCCAAAAAAGTGTGCATGTAAGACTCGGCCTCAATATGCGTGAGGTTCATCTTCCAATTCGCGGCCAAGATCTTCTTGCGCATGATCAACTATCGGTGAGAGCGGCCACTCCAGGAAGTGTCTTGCCTTCCAACAGTTCCAGTGATGCGCCGCCACCAGTGGAAATAAATGTCATCCGATCAGCTAGCCCGAACTGCTTTACCGCGGTTACCGAGTCTCCTCCCCCGATAATCGATTTTGCAGATGAACGAGCCACGGCTTCCGCAAGGGCTTTCGTTCCGTTTGCAAAATCAGGAATTTCAAAAACTCCGACCGGCCCATTCCAGAGCACCGTTTTTGCTTTCTCGATCTCTCCTTCGAATAAGCGAATCGTCGCCGATCCGATATCGACTGCTTCCCAACCGTCGGCAATCCCACGTTCCTTCGACAAGAGCAGCGTATTACGAGAGTGGGCGCCCGCCTTGAGCTCATCTGTCTCGATATTATCTACCGGCAACAAAAATTTGATTCCCTTTTGCTGGGCGAGTTGCAACAACTCCTCCGCGAGATGTACTTTGTCTCCCTCCACTCGGCTGGCCCCGGTGGGAATGCCCAGTGCACGATAAAACGTATAGGCCATCGCACCGCCAATTAAGAACACGTCGGCTTTTTCCATTAGCGCCTTGATGACGCCAATTTTGTCCGAAACCTTCGCTCCACCCAAAATCACCAGGAATGGTCTCTCCGGAGTAGCCAACTCATCCTGGAGATAGCGCAGCTCTTTCTCCATCAACAGACCCATCGCGGCCGGAGACAGACAGTGAGCAACGCCCTCGGTACTGGCGTGGGCACGGTGAGCTGCACCAAAGGCATCGTTGACGAACATGTCACCGAGTCGAGCCAACTGCCGGGCAAAATCAGTATCGTTGGCTTCCTCTTGCTCGTAAAAACGGACATTCTCGATCAGCAATATTCCGCCCTCTGCCAATTGACGACTAGCCTTTTCCGCTTGGTCGCCGATCACCTCGGGAGAGAATTCCACTTCAGCCCCGACCAGCTCAGCCAATCGTTTGGCCACTGGGCGCAACGTATACTTCGGGTTGGGCTTGCCCTTTGGACGACCGAAATGCGCGAGCAAAACAATTCTGGCCCCTTTTTCCCGAAGAAGCTGGATTGTTGGCAAGCTCTCCCGGATCCGCGTATCGTCGGTGATCCGGATCCCTTCCTTTACCTCTTCGGTCGGCACATTAAAATCGACTCGAACTAGAACTCTGCGTCCTTTTACCTCCAAACCACGAACCGACATCTTGGGCATGGGCTCGCGCTCCTAAAGGATGTGTTTGAGGAGATCAACGCAGCGTTGGGAATAGCCCCATTCATTATCGTACCAGCTGATCAGCTTAAAGAAGCGGCTGTTTAATTCGATTCCCGATCCAGCGTCGAAAATACTGGAATGGCTGTCGTGCAGAAAATCGGTCGAGACCACTTCGTCGTCCGTATACGCGAGAATACCCTTAAGATAGCTCTGGCTAGCCTCCTTCATCTTCGCACAGATTTCTTGGTAGCTAGTCTCCTGCACTGTGCGCACCGTCAGATCGATTACCGAAACAGCGGGGGTCGGCACACGAAATGACATACCGGTCAGTTTGCCTTTTACTTCGGGGCAAACCAATCCAACTGCCCTCGCCGCTCCTGTGGTCGAAGGTATAAGGTTGATTGCTGCCGCACGCCCTCCCTTCCAGTCTTTGCGGGAAGGTCCGTCAACTGTCTTTTGGGTCGCGGTGTAGCTATGCACCGTCGTCATCAAACCTTCTTCGATCCCAAATCCTTCCTTAAGCAGGACATAGACTATCGGCGCCAAACAGTTTGTCGTACAGCTTGCGTTGGAGATGATTTGGTGCTGTTTGGGATCGTACTTTTCATGATTCACGCCCATGCAGACCGTGATGTCCTCGCCTTTGGCTGGCGCAGAAATGAGCACCCTCTTGGCGCCGGCCTTCAGATGTCCCCTTGCTTTTTCGGCTTCGGTAAATAGCCCCGTGGATTCGATCACGATTTCAACGCCTAGCTTGCCCCAGGGTAAGGCAGCGGGGCCTTCCTTTACCGCGAGGCAATGAATTGGATGACCGTCCACCACCAATGTATCGTCGTCCGCCAATTCCGAACTCGATTTTTCACTGCGCACTTCCCCCTCAAATCGTCCTTGCGTGGAGTCGTACTTGAGCAGGTAAGCAAGATTGTCCGCGGGGACTATGTCGTTTACCGCGACAACGTCAACCTCCTTACCGAGCAAGCCTTGCTCAACGATTGCACGAAATACCAAACGTCCGATCCGCCCGAACCCGTTAATTCCAATTTTGGTCATGATGGCTGGTCTCTTAATAAGGTGAGACGCCAATTAAGCGGACACCGAGAGAGCGTCAACTAAAGATGCGCGAGAGACTGACGACGATCAGCGCCCTGTCACTACGAGCAAAAGAACGAGCGCCGTGAACGCTAGCTCACGGCGCTCGAGCAAATCTGTCAAGCAACCGGGATTAGACGGGCGCCTCGGTTAAGCCGCCGAGACCTTCCGGTTCAGGCCGATCGTCGGGCCGCGGTTCGATTCGGACTGGCGGAATCGGAGGCGGAGGATTAATCAGCTTTCCGTAGTTGATGATCTCTCGCACTTGACTGCCGTCCAACGTCTCGTATTCAAGCAGCGCTTTTGCGATCGCAATCAAAACATCTTTGCGGTGCGTGAGGGCCTTCATAGCGCGCTGGTAGGAATCGTCACATAAACGCTTGACCTCTCGATCGATCTCCTGCGCCGTCGCCTCGCTATAAGCCCTGGAACGAGAGATATCCCGGCCAAGAAAAACGAAATCGTCGTGTTCGCCGTATTCGACCATCCCCAGGCGTTCGCTCATTCCCCATTCACAAACCATTTTTCGGGCGATTCCCGTCGCCATTCGGATATCGCCGGACGCGCCACTAGTAACGTCGCCAAAAATCATTTCTTCGGCCACGCGTCCGCCCATGATCACCACCAATCGATCAAGCAATTCGTTCTTGCGATTGTTGTACTTTTCCTCGGCCGGCAAGTACATCGTCGATCCCAACGAAGGCCCTCGCGGTATGATAGTGACTTTGTGAACCGGATCGGTGTGATCAAGCAATTCACAAAGCAGCGCATGACCAGCCTCGTGGTAAGCGGTGTTCTCTTTCTCTTTTTCGCTGATGGCCAAACTTCGACGCTCCTTACCCCATCGCACCTTGTCGCGGGACTCTTCCAACTCCGCCATGGTGATGGCTTTGAGGCCGCGCCGCGCCGCCAATAAGGCTGCTTCGTTAATGACATTCGCCAGCTCGGCCCCGGAGTAACCGGGCGTACCGCGCGCCGCGACGCCGAGATCCACGCCTTCCGCCAATTTGACGCGCTTCGCGTGTACCCGCAGGATCTCTTCGCGTCCTTTAACGTCAGGCAGATTTACGGTGATCTGGCGATCGAACCGGCCAGGCCGGAGAAGAGCAGGGTCCAGAACATCAGGGCGATTCGTGGCCGCGATAATGATCACACCTTCTTGAGTATCGAATCCATCCATCTCCACCAGCAGTGCGTTGAGCGTCTGCTCTCGTTCGTCATGTCCACCGCCCAAACCGTGGCCACGATGACGTCCGACTGCGTCAATCTCATCAATGAATATGATGCAAGGCGCAGATTTCTTTCCCTGTTCGAACATGTCTCGCACCCTGGAAGCGCCCACACCCACAAACATCTCAACGAAGTCCGAGCCGCTAATGCTGAAGAACGGTACATCCGCTTCACCGGCAATCGCTCGCGCCAACAGAGTTTTGCCTGTGCCGGGAGGCCCGACCATCAAAACACCCTTGGGAATACGTCCGCCAAGTTTTTGGAACTTTTTAGGATCCTTCAGGAAATCGACAATTTCCTGCACCTCTTCCTTCGCTTCTTCGACGCCGGCCACATCCTTAAACGTTACCCGATTCCGATCTCGGGCCAGCATTCGCGCTTTACTCTTACCGAAGGACAGAGCGCCCTTGCCGGCGTTGCGGATTTGTTGGCGAAAGAGCAAATAGATCAGGAAGAAGAATAGCGCTATCGGCGCGAAATTGAGCAGCGCGGTCAACATCACATCGGAGTCAGCGCGGATATCGACCTTGTAGCCCTTGTTTTCGAGCTCGGACTTGAGATCTTTATTAAACTCTAAAAAGACGGTCGTTTTGAATCGATCTGGAGAGGTCGAGCCGGCGCCCGGCTTTCTCTCTTTGTCGAACGCACCGCGCAACACTTGTGTTGTCTTCCCTTCGGTGACAACGAGTTGCATCGGCTCATCTTTGCTGATGCGCCCCTCGTTTAGGTATTGTTGAAATTCGGTGAACGGAATATCCTCTACGTTTCCGTAGCCTCCGTTCCTAGAAAAGAAAAACACCCCGAGCAACGTAATGGCAAAAGCAAAAAGCAGAATACCACGCCAATTGAAGTTATTGTCGTTGCCAAAA
>DATNNZ010000589.1:0-3943 GCA_035601575.1 Chthoniobacterales bacterium | reverse complement strand
CGCGACGTTTCGCAAAAGTTTTGGTCTGCCATACGATGTGAATAGAAAACGGCGGCTAACTAAAAACTAATAATTCCGGGCGGACGTCGAAAAAACTGGACGAGTGCGGGAATGAGCTAGTAAACGCGGGAGAGGGGAGGCTTCAGGAAGATTTGGTTTAAGCCGGGTCATTAAAGCACAAGAAAGAGCGGAGAAGAACCCAAAAGTGTCCAAGCTTCGTAAGTGCTTGGACACTTTGCCAAACGGACGTCCGCTACTGGCAACAGAGAGTCTTTCAGCAGACGCAATAGCCGTCCATAAAAGGGTTGTTCCAGCCTCCGATCGGAACGACATTCAGGGAACAGCTTTCTGCCAACGATTTCGGGACTCAGCGCAGCCAGAGCTGGAGGAATGATAGCCGAAGCAGCGCCTAAAAGGTCCAACGCCATCGCGCACATCAGCCATCAAGAAAGTGAGCGCATCGAGTCCCAGGATGCTGGATCGAGAAGGCGCGGGTTCATGTTGAGACTGAGGACTATTGGCTGATTGTATGATCGGTATTCGGTAATTGCACATTTTCCCGTGCCCGACCACGAATCGGGATTCTGATGACCCTGGAATTCTTCATTGCTGTTCGTTTGTTGCTGCGGACCGGCGAAGTGGCCATCTTCGATCCGGTCCGCAGCTCATCATCTCCTACCAACTTCGCAACAAATCGGTACGTTTCCGGTCGTGTTCTTCTGCTGTGATCAAACCGTGGTCCTCGTCAAATTCGTTCAAATCGCCTCCCAAACCAAGACTAGAACGCCGGGAGCAAGTCTGAAGCTCCGGGATTTTCTGAACGATCGCTTCGACCAGGCGCATGAGACGATCCGTTTCCGTCAGAGACGCCCCTGGCGGTGCACGATAGTCGATAATGCAACGGCCGCATCGGCGCGCGATTTGAAATACGATTGCCACGCCGCGCCCTTTGATCTTGCTATCATCCGTTCAACTCGTCCTCGATCAACCTATTGACCTAGAACAAGGGGCACCGTGTTCCAATACTTTCCGATACCAGAACTTACCAGGACCTTACTCACGCCATTGGGACGCTGGCCGCTGTGCGCCTCGCGCTGTCGCTGTCCGATAGACCTGTTGGTCTGCTTCTCGACGATTTATAAGCTGAAATCAGCTCAGATCCTTTAGCAGCCAAGTTGGCCAATCAGTGCGTAGCCGGATGGCAGCAAAGCAACATTTCACCAGCTTTTCCGGATCAAATAGTCGAGACACGACTGGTGCTTGGCCATCGCAAGACGCCGCACCTTCCACAACAAAAAAGAGGCAGGGGTTCAACCTCCAGGTCTTTAGATAAAGGTGGCTCGGCTGCTTCCGAGATCTAGAACTTCAACAACGCGTCCACCCGAATGAAGTGCCAGGTATTGTCGTCGGCAATACCGGAACCACGGGTAGCTTGGCCACCGTAGAGGTTGGTCAAGTTCCAGTCATAGCGGCCGCTGACTCCTAGGATGAAGAAGTCGGTCACGTTGTAATTGATTCCGAAGCCAAAGCCTTGGAAATTCAAACGGGCGTTCATCATGTCGGTGTTATCTAGGTTTGGATCAACCGCCGCAATTCCGACTTGGCGGTAATCGACGAAGGCCGCGATATCTCCGGCCTTTTTGTTGTCGCCGATCTTCAATCCAACCAACCACGCCATCTTATCCTTGTTGGAGGGCTGCGCGAGATTCCTGTAGGCGATCACGTTGCCGTGAGAATCGGTGACCACTTCGCTGTACAAACCAGCAAACGGGAAGGTAGTCGGATTGGTTCCATCACGCTGAGTGATGGTAAGGCTCCCGGTGCTAAGCGACGTACCGTTGAACAATGTTCCGGTGGTCATGCGTTGACCAGCGGTCCCAAGTAAGCTGAAACGTTTACCACCGTCGAAGTTATAGGCGAAATCCCAGTAGAATTTAACCGGCACATTGGCAACCTTTACGGTGATATCTCCGGGTGCCAAGACTACAAACAGATCGCGTTCTTCGCCGGTACCATCCAGGAACTGCAGGAAGTCGGTCTTCGCTGGAGCGGTAAATCCACCGGTATTCACGGAGGAGAAGTTCCCAGCCGGACCGTTGGCAACCGTGTCGTGGCCGTAGCCAGCTGCATTAGCAATAAAGAGCGATGGACCAAACGTGATCGAGAACCAGTCGGTCCTATAGCGGGCCAACAACTGTTCTTCAAACAGATAAGAATCGTTCTTCAGATCGCTGTCGAAGTTGTATTCGTTGTTATCGTAGAAGATGAATTGACCGGCAATGAGGCTCAGCTCGAAAACCGAGGGGTGTTTGGCCGGTGCAGGCGGTGGCGTCTTGCCTTCTTTACTGTAGCTGACCGGTTCACCAGCTGAGTTCCAACCGAAGAGCTTATCAAAATCAATCCGTTCGACTAACCCTTGCGGGTAAATACTCGGATCGTAGAACAGATCGGTGGTATAGAACGGGTTGTCCTGCTTACCGGCAATAACGGTCAAGCCAGGATAACCATTCCAGCCCAAGAAAGCCTTGTTTATATAAATGCTGTAGTTTTGGAACCCGCCCGTGTAGGTCTGATTGCCGCTATCGGCGAAGTTATTAGTTGTCAGGCTGAATCCGCCGAAGAATCCGCCGTCAAATGTGATCTCCGCATTCAAACGCAATCGGAATCGCCAACGGCTACGTGTTGCCACATGGTTCCTGCCATTCGGGCTGGCCGTCAGCGTGGGGGTCGGATTCCGAAGGCTAGGGCTCGGCGTCGGAGTCGGAATGCCAGGAGCAGCCGAAGGCTCCTGAGCCTGTTCTTCATCCCACTGATAACGAAGCCGCAAGTCGCCGCTCAGTTTCAGTTCCTTAATCCAGGGTGCCAGCTTGAGCGGACTGCTCGGAGCCGGTACCACCGCAGGATTTTTCGATACCTCGCTTTCTATCGTATCAGCGTCTTTTTGCGTCAGGATGCCTTTGCGAACCAAAGCATCGATGAGCGCCTGGTCGTCTGCAAATACCCCACCGGTGGTTAAGGCAACAAGGCCGCCCAGTGCCAAAGCATATTTGGTTTTTAGGATCATTGGTTTTCTCTCCTTGGACTTAGATCCGGCGAATTCTTGCGCTCTCTAATTCGTCGCGAAATTCGTGAGGACCAGCAAAGGGCATCGCGACGGGCGTGTAAAGCCTATTTAATGGATATACAACTAGGGATTAGCCTGATAGGCGAATCATGTTCTGTCGTAGACCAGGAGGCAACTTTCGATGAACCGTCACAACGCATTCCCGAGACCGGAAACGGATACTGGGGGCTGACTCCGCCAGATCGCGCGCATCAACAAGGGCGTAGGAGACAGTTCCCGGTCATTGTCGATGTTCGCGAGGAAGCGCACTTCGTGCTCGGTCATATCGATGGAGCCAAGCGCATCAGCCCCGATAGTCTGGAGGAAAGCATTAGAGATGTCGTCCCGGATCTCGCCATCCCGATAGTCGTTTACTGTGCGGCGGGCGCTCCTGGAGGCACCCTGATGCTAGAAGTTGGGATATCTTCCCGCCCTTTGCCCTCTGACTTCAACTAGCTTGTTCGCTCGCACCTAGAACCGTTCTGGCCTCTTAGTCAGAAATTCTACAGCCTCCATAGTTATCTATAAATAAATGCTGGCTTAGGCTGGCCTTGGCTAAATTCCCAAGCCAAGAACGGTTGATCTTTTGCCGGTTCCTTCTTTAGGATTTGCCGAATAAGAAAACCTCAGCTTCGGGTCTTCCTTCGTCCTCGAGCTTCTGCTTCGCGGTTTCTGCAGGGGAGGGAACGATCAGGCGCATCAATCTATAGTTATGACTCGGCTTCCCGCAAAAGTACTTTCCAATGAGAAACGAGATGACCAATACTGTGTGACCGTTGAAATCGAACTCCCGAATTTTCGACGTTCATTTAATAGTCTTCGATTTGGTGATCAGATTCC
>DATNNZ010000588.1:0-3620 GCA_035601575.1 Chthoniobacterales bacterium | reverse complement strand
TACAACCGCGGGGCGAATGTCTCCGATCATGCCGCACAGAAAACCCCGCCAGAAAAGTCACTTCAAGCAAAAAGAGCCCAGGTTTGATTATGCATCCTTACGATAGGCAAAGGCTTGATTCGTCTTACTACGCTTGGCAAGCGTTTTCGCGGATATCTCGAGCACATCCAGACGGGCGCATTCCTGCCCACGGTGAACGCTTGACGACATCCACGTCTTCCTGATATCTCTGATACTTACGGCAATTATAGGCTGCTCGCCTACTTACCCCTGCAGTCGCAGCCACGGCGCGCTCTGCTAGACACTGAACAGGCGCTAAACCGGAACAACGATCTGACCAGCAAGCACCAAATAACGAGCCAAGATTTTCGTTTTGTGCTCGCCGAAATTGGTTCGACGAAGAACACCGGACGGATCAGTCGAGGATTGAACAACCTGGCATGGCTACTAACGGCCTTGATTGGCACAGGAATCGGAACTGCTTCTCTCTGCGATGCGCAAATCGAGGTAAATGCTTACATCTCAGACCCCAACCCTGCTTCGAATAAAGTTTTCGTAATCGATACGACAACTAATACAATTGTCGGCTCTCCTATTTCGACCGGACTTATGCCAATTGGCGTCGCAGTCACACCAGACGGCCGGTATGTTTATATCGCCAACAATGGCAGCAACACCGTGTCAGTAATCGATGCCGTAACTGACAGGGTAGTTGGTTCTGTTTCGGTCCCTGCGGGGCCCATCGGTGTGGCAGTCACACCTGACGGAAAGTACGCCTTTGTGACAAGTTCAGTCTTTTTTACATTTACCGGCCATACCGTCTCGGTGATTAACACCGCTACAAACACGTTGGTAGGTCCACCGATAACCGTTGGGAGCGGACCAATCGGAATCGCTTTCACACCAGACGGCAAGTTCAGCTACGTTGCAAACTTCAACGAAGGCACGGCCTCAGTAATCAACACCGCAACGCGTACCGTGGTTGTACCACCTATTCCACTCGGATCTGCCACTGGTTCACCGGTCGGCGTTGCCGCAACTCCAGACGGAAAGTTTGTCTACGTCGCCAACGTTAATGCCAGCACGGTCTCGGTAATCAGCACGGCGACAAATACAGTGGTGAAATCAATTCCTGTAGCAAACGGAGCCCTTGGGGTCGCGGTCACTCCAAACGGAAAGTTTGTGTATGTCGGCAACGTTAACGGCAATACCGTCTCGGTGATCAGCACGACCACAAACACTGTAGTGGGGAACCCAATCACAGTTGGAATTTCGCCGATAGGCGTTGCCGTAACTCCTGACGGCAAGTTTGTCTACGTCGCGAACAGCACCATGAATAGCGGCGGGACCGGTGTCGCCTCCGTTTCGGTAATCGCTACGGCCACTAACACGGTGATTGACACCATTAAGGTAGGAGTTTTTCCTTTTGCTTTGGGCTCCTTCATTGGACCGAACATTATTGCACCGCGAAGCGGCCCGCTGCTAGTTGCCAGCGACGCGGCACTCACTCCTCTGGGCTTTGGGCAGTTCATCGACTTCAACGGTGGAACTCTGAAGGCTATCGGGAACTTGGTCACGTCGCGGACAATTTCCCTCCTGGCTAACGGCGGGATCGTCGATACGAACGGCTTTGATGCAATTTTCTCCGGCAGCGTCATCAATTCCGGTTCGCTGACCAAGACCGGTGCCGGCACACTGACCTTGTCTGGCACTAACACCTATACGGGAGGCACCATTATAAACGGTGGAACGCTAGTCGTAGACGGACCTCAGTCGCTTGGGTTTGGTAATGTGATTGTGAACAGCGGCGTTTTGACAGCGGACCCACAAACAATCAACGTAAACGGCAA
This sequence comes from Chthoniobacterales bacterium, assembly GCA_035601575.1. Taxonomy (GTDB): domain Bacteria; phylum Verrucomicrobiota; class Verrucomicrobiia; order Chthoniobacterales; family JAFAMB01; genus DASTDH01. The sequence continues at coordinate 1,770 of DATNNZ010000588.1, read as the reverse complement.
TTACACTCAGAATGCGGGCGGAACCCTGTTACTCGCCATTGGCGGCACAGGACCCGGCCAACACGATTCTCTGAATGTAAGCGGCCACGCAATCCTGGGAGGAACTTTACAGCTAGTTCCCACCGGCGGGTTCGTGCCAAAGCCAGGCAACAAACTCAGCATCGTCACGGCGGCGGGAGGAATTTCAGGTGAGTTTGCTAACGTCCTGAATGGGTTCAGTGCATTTCGGACCGAGCTTCTCTACGGAAGCAATTCGGTCGTCTTAGATTTTCTGAACGTACTTTTCACTCCATTTGCGAAGACACCTAATCAGATCGCAGTAGCAAATGCTCTGGACCACGTATCTACTGACCCGCGAGAGTCTAGCTTGCTAAGTTTTCTATACCGGGAACCTACGATTAATCTGCCGGCTGATTTTGATAAAATTGCGCCGGACGAACTAAGCTCGCTTTACGAAATTAGCTTCTCATTTGCCAATGTGCAGGAGGCCAACATTGAGAACCGGCTTGGTGATATTCGGTCGGGCCTTAACGGATTCAATTCTTCGCTCAGCCTCGCTGGTTCGCCGGCCCCGATCGTTGATGGAAAGAGTGGTAAGACAATAGAGAAGAACCCGATCCTGACACCAGCGGCAGAGAATCGCTGGGGTGTATTCGTGACCGGTAACGGTGACTTTGTGAATGTGAACGGCGAAAGCAACAGCCCTGGCTACAATTTCACTACCGCGGGAGTGACCATCGGAATCGATTACCGGTTGACCGATCACTTTGCAGTCGGCATAGCCGGCGGATACGCGTACACTGATAACAACTTAGTCAATAGCGGTCGGGCGACTGTCAACAGCGCGCGTGGCGGAGTGTATGCTACCTATTTCACCGACGGTTTTTATCTCAATGCTTACGCCGGCGGCGGCTACAACAACTACGATGTTCGGCGCGCGGGCTTGCAGGGCTTCGCGACCGGAAGCACCGATGGAGCCGAGTTCAATGGGTTTTTTGGAGCTGGCTACGATTTTCGCCTGAGTAGTCACGTTACCCTCGGTCCGATCGCTTCGCTCCAGTACACGGCCGTGCATCTGTCGGGTTACCAGGAAAATGGCTCGTTGGCGCCGCTCGATATTCAAGGTGACACCCAAGAATCATTACGCAGCAATCTGGGACTGCGCCTTTTTTCATTTTGGCGGGTAGGTCCCTTCCTGCTGATTCCCGAATTGCGGGCTAGTTGGCAACACGAGTTTAAGTACAGCGCACTATCGATTACTGCTCAATTTGCGAGCGGTGCGGATGGCGCTTTCACGGTGCACGGTCCTGGGATCGGACACGACAGCGCTTTGATCCATTCCGCTATCGAAGTTCGTTGGAACGATCGGTGGAGTAACTTTGTCGGTTACGATGGGAATGTCGGGCGCGGCGGTTATGATTCCAATGGCGTGAGCGGCGGGCTGACTTATCGGTTCTGATAAAACTTCTCAGTCCTCGCTTTTTCGCAGCTCTCACTGGGTAGCCTGAATCGCGGTCAAAGCAATCGTGTAGAGAATGTCATCCACGAGGGCGCCGCGCGACAGATCGTTCACCGGCCTTTTCATTCCCTGCAACATCGGTCCAATACTAATCACATTCGCACTGCGCTGGACCGCTTTGTAAGTGGTGTTGCCGGTGTTGAGATCTGGAAAGATAAAGACGGTGGCGCGGCCGGCAACCGGGCTATCGGGCGCCTTCGCTTTCGCAACATCTGGCATGAATGCAGCGTCATATTGGAGCGGACCGTCGA
>DATNNZ010000587.1:0-3272 GCA_035601575.1 Chthoniobacterales bacterium | reverse complement strand
GGTTTAGCTGCTTCTCTTGCACATTGACCTGTGCTGGTTCGTAATCCGAAGCGTTCGACGTGTTTTCCCATTTCGGATCAGCAGTGACTTCGGTCACAAAGACCGGCCGAGCATTTTAAAAATCTGGATGCTTGAGTGGGTGATTTTACCTCCTTTTTTCAAGATGAGCCGCAATACAGTATGAACGTTCATTCTGCGATCGGGAATCCGTGTTTTTAAGTGAACTAGATCGTTGCAGTATGCATAGTTTTCGGAAGACGGGAAAATGGTTTGTGCAAATTTTTGCGACGATGTCGCATCCGCGGATTGGTTGGCATCGATGACCAGGGGTGTGGCCCGATATGGTGCAAGAGATCTAAAAGTCGGATAATCGTGGGACGAAACCCCGACTCCGCAAGCTACATCTGGCTGCGGTTGCTTGCATCGATCTGGCTCGACGAATCCGGTATGCGTGCTTCCCTGTAGAATCATACCGTCCCAACCGAACCGCATCGTTTCACGGGAACATGAATATTATGCCTAATTCCATCACCGAAGCCGAACAGTTCGAAAAGATCCGGACCAAAGTCTTTCATGGCTCGGAAACAGCCGTCCGCGAATTAGCATCAATTATCTCGGACGTTATTCGACAACGCCAAAGTGACGATCGTCGAGTCGTACTTGGCCTGGCCACGGGCTCCACGCCGGTGAAGCTGTACCAGGAGTTGATTCGGCTACATCGAGAGGAGGGACTTTCATTTCAAAACGTTGTCACCTTCAATCTCGATGAATATTACGGTCTCTCTCCCGACCATCCGGAGAGTTATCGGCACTTCATGGAGGTTCAGCTCTTCCGTCATGTGGATCTGCCGCCCCAGCAGACGCATGTGCCTGACGGCCTGGTCGAACGCGATAAAGTATTTGAATACTGCGCTGATTATGAGAGCCAGATTGAGGAAGCGGGCGGGATCGATATTCAGATCGTTGGAATTGGTCGTACTGGCCACATCGGATTTAACGAGCCCGGATCGGGTCCCGACTCGCGGACTCGGATGGTAGCCCTTGATCGCTTGACGCGACGGGATGCTGCTCGGGATTTTCGTGGCGAAGCCAATGTCCCGGCCTATGCAATTACCATGGGAATTGGCACCATCCTCCAGGGCCGCCAGATCCTGTTACTTGGTTGGGGCGAGTCCAAAGCGCTCATTCTCCGTGCTGCAATCGAAGGACCTGAGACCGATGCAGTACCGGCCAGTTTCCTGCAGCGCCATCCCGATTGCGGCTGTTATATCGATCAAGCCGCCGCGAGTGAATTATCGCGTTTCCGAGCTCCTTGGAAAGTTGGTCCGGTAAAATGGGATCGAAACCTCGCCCGAAAGGCTGTCAGTTGGCTTGCTGGCGAGCGCAAAAAACCTGTCCTCCGACTTGGGGACGAGGATTATACCGAGAACGCCCTTGCTCCCCTTTTGGTGGAGACCGGCTCGGCCTATGGTTTGAATATTCGGATCTTCAACGAGCTTCAGCACACGATCACTGGTTGGCCAGGAGGTAAGCCGAATGCTGATGATACCAATCGTCCTGTCCCGGCTGAGCCGCCGTTTAAACGAGTGTTGGTGTTTAGTCCGGAGCCGTTGGATGCAGAGATCGGGATGGCCGGAACGCTTCATCGGCTCGTCAACCAACGACACGAGGTTACGCTTGCTTATCTGACTTCAGGTAATCTCAGCGTTCCCGACGGAGAAGCCCGAATGGCCTTCAGCCTTTTGCATGAGCTCGGAGTATCTCAACCAGATTCCCTGGCTCGTCTCGGGGCGCTGGCCGAGGAGACCGAAAAGAAAGCCCCTTTCGATGAGGACAGCCCGGAACTTCGTCGCTTCAAGGGTCTCATTCGCAAAGCAGAGGCGCGCGCCTCCTGCCAAATCCTTGGTTTGAATCTGGAGCGAGTTCGCTTTCTTGATTTAGCGTTTTACGAGCAAGGGCGGTATCGGCAGTTCCGATGGGGTACGGATGATGTTAAGTCGATTGCCGCCCTGATCTGCCTGGTTCAACCGCACCAGATCTATCTGACCGGAGCTGGAGCAGATCCCAGCAGTATAGCGGGTATCGCCTTTCAATTGGGTTCTGCGGCGTTGCGGACTTGCACCAGCGAGCCGTGGTTCCCTAACTGTCAGATCTGGCTTTATGCGTCCAACGAGCGGCCATGGCCTCCGCACGAGATCGACATGGCGGTGCCTCTGAGCCCGGCTGAACTCGCCATCAAGTTGGATTGTCTCTATCATCACCGCTCCCAGCGGAGCCAAACGCCGTTTACCGAGACCCAAGCAGGCGAAGGCTGGCAGCAGGCTGAACAGATAAACCGGGAAACCGCGCAACATTACGACCGTCTGGGACTAGCTGAATACGAGGCGATCGAGTCGTTTCGAGTGCACAAGGAAAGCGCAGTACATACCAGGCTTCGGTAGGGGCGCGTCAGAAATTGCATCACGATACGACGGAATTTCAGCAGCGTTTTGTTCCCCGGGGGTGCTGAAGGCCTCTGCGCGCCCTTGCGCTTAATGCCGTTCTCGGTATGTCGATCGCTTATGCGAATGGTTTTCTTGGTTCTCCCAGTTTGCTTGTGTCTTGGAATGTCGAGTGTGGCCAGCGAAACGACAGAGCATCCCGAATGGAAATCCTATTTCGAGGCCATCGGCGTTGCTGGAACAATCGTTGTGACCGATCTCGCGAAGGAAGAGACTCATGTTTACGACCCGCAAAGGGCGGCAGAACCGTTTATCCCCGCATCAACTTACAAGATTCCCCATTCGTTGATTGCTTTGGAGAGGATGCACCGAAACCGATGATCGTCGCGCGCCAATGCTTGGCTTCGCTAGGTATTTTGCCCGCGGCAAACTAGGTGACCGCAAGCCACGCAAGGGTTACAGGTCACGAGTTACAAGTTGGTTGGCCAACTTGCACCCTGTAAGCTTTAGACCCGCGCAACCCTCATTCTCGCTTCGAGGTGCTCGGGCTCGAGTCGGTCGAATGTATCGATGAATCGAATCCGGAAGCTCCCTGGACCTTCGCTACGGGAATGTTCCGCGGCGAGTTCTTCGACGATGTCCGTCACGATTATTGCCGAAATAGCAGCTGCCAGGGGATTTGGATTCACGGGTAAAAAAGCAGCAATCACGGCGCTTGCGACGCATCCTGAACCAGTGATCCGCGCCATCATGGGATGCCCGTTATCGACGGCAATCACCGTTTTGCCGTCAGAAAGGTAGTCAATTGGTCCAGTAGCGACTGCGACGGTT
>DATNNZ010000586.1:0-5244 GCA_035601575.1 Chthoniobacterales bacterium | reverse complement strand
TCACGCAGCACGTTCCAGCCGAGTTCGAGATGAAGCTGACGCGAGACGGCAGTGGGGAGGGGGTCAAGACGATACGTAGCCAAGCATTTGCGCCCGGTCACACCCACGACGTAACTGTTTCAAGTGTTGGCATCGTCGAAGAGCGCCCGGTTGACCCGCGCAAACTCAACAATTGGATGAGCACGCTTTTGCGCGAAAAGGGCGTCGACATCTTCCGCATGAAGGGCATTATTAACCTGAAGGGGATCGAACAGCGATTCATCTTCCAAGGCGTTCACATGCTCTTCGACGGTAGGCAGGACCGGCGATGGAAAGACGACGAGTCGCGGAAAAGCCAGCTCATTTTTATTGGACGGAATCTCGTTCGTGACGAATTGGAGGAGGGTTTCCGTGCATGTCTAGCTTGAGCTGCCGCGCGAACGCCGTCACCGCCAAGAGCTATTCTTTCGACGCGCAGGATCATGTCGTCGGAGTCGGCTGGTCACCTGACAGCGCACGCGTGGCCGCGCTAACCGGATCTGGAACCCTCTTTATCCTCGACGCTCGAGATGTCAATGTTGTCCATGAGTTGCCCGAAGCGCATACTGTCGGCGCGCTCACGCTCGATTGGGCCGAAGGCGGTCTGGCGACCGGAGGACAGGACGGAAAAGTTCGGCTCTGGGACGCCTCTCGGGGCACTGTGCTCGTGACCTTGGACACCGCGGAAAGCAACCGGTCAACCTGGGTCGAACAGGTGCGTTGGTCACCTGACGGCACGCTGTTAGCCGGTAGAGCGAGCAAAGTGTTGCGTATCTGGAGACCGAGCGCTGGCGATAGCTGCCTGAAATACGGCGAACACTCGACCACGATTTCCGCGCTTTGTTGGCGGCCAGACAGTAAAGGAATCGCGGTCGGATTCTACGGTGGAGCCCGATTTTACCGGCTTAGCCACAATGAGCCCCATCAAGAGGTCCGCTGGAAAGGTTCCATTCTTTCGCTGGCTTGGAGTCCAAACGCCCGATATCTCGCGGCCGGCACCCAAGAGGCCACTGTGAATTTCTGGAAGCTGCCTTACCGCGTCGGAGAAGAGTTGAATATGACAGGCTATGCCAACAAGATCAAAGAACTAGCTTGGGATCCAACGAGCCGTTTCCTTGCGACCGGAGGCAGCGAGGTGGTCACCGTTTGGGACGTGTCGGGCAAAGGGCCTCGCGGCACGCGGCCTAGGGAACTGCGTTGGCATACCAAGAAGGTGACGCTGCTCGCATGGCAAGCCCGCGGCAAGTTGCTGATTAGCGGCAGTGCCGATGGCACCGTCGCCCTCTGGGATCCGGAAAGACCGCGTATTCCATTGTCTGAAACCTCTCTTGGTGAAGCAATTACCTCTGCAGTCTGGAGCCCAGGTGACCGTGCTGTGGTGATTGGCTCTGCCTCCGGTCAAGTAGAGGTGTGGGATCTGGCCGTCTAGGATCCAATCCACAGAATCGGCTATCGGCTATTGGCTATTTCATTCGAGCCTCAGGCGAGAATGACGCTAGACTCGTTGCAGTTTCCAATGGCCCTGCCGAAAGAGAAAAACACTTCCTATTGCCAGCATCGAAAAAGCAATCGGAATAGCGATGAAAACTCCAGTTGCACCGGCGCCAAACTGATTGTCAAGCAACCAGGCAAGCGGGATCTCGAATAGCCAGAAACAGCACAAATTGAGCAGTGTCGGAGTCCAGGTGTCACCTGCACCATTGAACGCCGAAGTGAGACAAATCCCGGCGGCATAGAATGGAAAACCGAGCCCAATAATCCAAAGCGCCTGAGTGCCGTATGCCATTGTTTCCGAGTCACCAGTGAATACGCGAGCAATCGGCTCCGCAAATACGATGAAAAGCAACCCGATCGCGCTAAGGAAGAAAACGTTGTACCGAACCGCAATCCAAGCCGCGGATTCGGCTCTATCGGGTCTGGCCGCGCCGAGGTTCTGGCCGACCAATGTTGCACCCGCGTTCGACAGCCCCCAGGCCGGCAGGATAGCGAAGATGACAACCCGAATCGCAATGGTGTAACCGGCTAGCGCAGCACTGCCAGATTGCGAAAGAATCTTGACCAGCCCGATCCAACTAGCCGTGTTCACCAGGTTTTGCACTGTACCATTCGCCGCGAGTTTAAACATTTGCAGTGCCGGCCCTAGCTCGAAGTGCAAGTGCGGCAATCGAATTTGGACACGGCTCGTGCGTGCGGTCAGATAATAGAGCTGATACAATACGCCACAACCCCGGCCAATGTTCGTAGCAACTGCAGCCCCGGTTACCCCCAATGCGGGGAAAGGGCCGAGACCAAAGACCAGACAGGGACCAAGCAAAATATTGATCGCGTTGGCAAACCAGAGCGTCCGCATCGCTATCGCTGCATCACCAGCTCCTCGGAAAATAGCGTTGATCACAAAAATCAGTATAGCTGTGGCGTTGCCACCGAGCATAATCCTCGAGAAATTCCCGCCCATGCTAACGACATGTTCGTTCCCTCCCATGCTGCGCAGAATGTCCGGTCCAAACAAAGCTCCGAGTAGTCCCAATGTAGCCGACACGAATAGACCTAATAAAATCACCTGGACCGCGGAGGTGGCTGCACGATCGGGATCTTTTTCACCGATCCGGCGCGCCACGGTTGCAGTGCCGGCCATAGATAAGCCGATGGCAACAGCATAAATAACCGTCATGATCGATTCGGTGATCCCCACCACCGCAACCGCGTCGCTCCCGAGATGCGAAACCCAGAAGACGTCGGCTAACGCAAAAATGGATTCCATCACCATTTCCAGCACCATCGGTATTGCCAATAGGACGACCGCGCGATTGAGCGTCTCGGTCGTGTAATCCCGGTGTTCGCCTCGAATCGCCGCGATAACCACCTGCCAAAACGAAGCCGATGCGCTCTCGCTGCTATCATCTAATAACGGCGACGGCATAAGTCGGCGACACTAACGACGCCGGCAGCAAGCGTCAAATGATGGGACCGAGAGACCATAGTTGCGTTGAAAACGGCTGCTTTGAAGATATGACGAATAAATCGCTGCATTAGGGACACGCGGAACGGAAATCTTGGCGGTGCGGCTTTTGGCTTGTGGTCGCCGAATTACCAAAGACCGACAGTGGAGGTCCAATGCTCTATTTATCTCTAGAGTATCGACTCCGGTAATTGTTCGTTGAGCCTCGCTAATCCCCGGTTTAGCAAGTCTGGGTCGGGACATTTCGGCATCCAGATTTCGATAAACTGGGCCAAATCCTGCCGGGTGCCGCTTCTCTCTATTCGCCAACTGAAACTCCCAGATTTCTGCGGAAAGTGTCGCTCGTCCGTGAGCCATTCTAAGGAAAGCCGAAGCTTCTTTATTCCCCCTACGTACTCGAGGCTGACCTTTACATAACCGCGGTCATTTTCGACTAGCGCATGGAACTTGGACGGCGAAGAGGACATACTTAGCGATCGTATCCTCTCCAGAGCGTAAAAATAATCAAAAAGAATGGTGAAACACGGACTGCGAGATCGTAATCCGTTTCGACAGCTTTTCTCAAATACCCTTCCCTCGGACCTTGGCGTCTTTGCGCCTGCCTGCATCGCTACGCGGCAAACTCCGTCTATCGAAACGGATGGAGCTACGCGAAGCGTTGCGGGCAGGTCTTTGCGTGAGTTTCTTCAGCCTTCACCACAAATTTCGATCCAATGCCCGATACTGTACCGCCTCCGAGAGATGATCGACATTGATCCTTTCGCTTCCGGCCAAGTCGGCGATGGTTCGAGCCACCTTGAGAATGCGGTCATAAGCCCGAGCACTCAGATTCAAAGAACTCGCCGCCTGTTTAATTAGATCGAGACCGGCCGAATCAAGCTGACAATGCTTCCGAATCAAACGATTCGGGAGCCGGGCGTTACAGCGAACTCCGTTTTCGTTCCGTAACCGCTTTCGTTGTACCAAACGCGCCCGGGCAACTCGGTTGCGTACCAACTCAGAGCTTTCCGATTCCACTGTTCCAGTCAGATCCTGAATGTCGATGGCCGGTACATCGACATGGATATCAATGCGGTCCAGCAACGGTCCGGAGATACGTCCGCGATACTTCTGCACCTGGGCCGGACTACATCGACACTCTCTTTTTACATTGCCGTAATGACCACACGGGCACGGATTCATCGCCGCGATCAACATAAACGCGGCCGGGAAAGTGAGTGAACCGGCTGCGCGAGAAATGGTAACCTTGCCATCCTCTAACGGCTGCCGCATTACTTCCAGTGTCGATCGATGAAACTCCGGTAGTTCATCCAGGAAAAGAACACCATTGTGTGCCAGACTTACTTCTCCTGGTGTCGGATGCATCGAACCGCCGAGAAGACCAGCATCGGAGATGGTATGATGGGGCGATCGGAATGGGCGTGTAGTAATGAACTGCCGATCACCGTTTAGCTGTCCGCAAATACTATGAATCTTGGTCGTCTCGATCGCTTCCTCCAAGCTGATAGGCGGCAGGATTGACGGAACGCGTTTTGCGATCATCGACTTGCCCGAACCAGGCGGCCCAATCATTAGCCTTTACGGGTCCGTTTAATTCCGCGATAGTAGCCGATCTAAGATGAAGACCGCTTATTCGTACATTCGCTTTTCTACCCCCGACCAAGCTCGGGGCGATTCCCTTCGCCGCCAATTAGAAGCTAGCCGGGAATACGCCGCAGCCAACGGCTTCGTACTCGACGAATCGTTCAATCTCCGTGATCTAGGTATCTCTGCCTTCCGCGGGAAGAACCGTACCATCGGAGCACTAAAGAAGTTCTTGGACGCGGTACTCTCCGGTAAGGTCGCAAAAGGCTCCGCTCTTATAGTGGAGAGCTACGACCGGCTTTCCCGGCAAAAGTTCTCCGTATCGAGCCGACTGGTAAGAGACATCGCCGACGCGGGAATCGAAGTCCATTCCATTTCCGAGCGGCACATCTTAAAACCCAATTACCAGCTGCGGGATACGATCGCGCTAGACGTTTCTTTAGAGCGAGCCAACGAAGAAAGCCAACGAAAGAGCGAACGAGTAGGCAAAGCGTGGAGCAATTTGAAACTTAATGCCACCGCGGGTAAAGCCATTACCTCCCGAGTACCGGCTTGGTTACGGGTAACCAAAGATCGCACAATCGAATTAATCCCTGAGCGGGCGGAAGTCGTTCGGCTTATCTTCGATCTTTCGTCGCAAGGCATCGGCAAGTACCGGATTCCGCGAGAGCTATCGGCTAGAG
>DATNNZ010000585.1:0-4779 GCA_035601575.1 Chthoniobacterales bacterium | reverse complement strand
GCAGAATCTAAACTATCGATGAGCGCTCACGAGTCCTTCGAAGAATATCTTAAGGCGTGACCCTAATGGCTATTCCCTGAGGTACTCCCATCCAGTGCAACGATCTCCTTCGAAATACGCAATCTTGTAAGGAACCTCATAAGCAACTGTGTCGCAATCTGCGGGCGCCTCCATCTTGGCTCGTTTGATCAGCCAGGCTTTAACGGCCGGCGACTCTCCGTTGTAAAGCTCGTGCGGCCCGCTGTCTCAATTCATCTAAGACCTTCTTCGCGCCGTCGTGGAGAGGGTCCAAATTTCCTCAAATATCCTCGAATGCGTTAGCCATTATGTTATCCATAATGGAGGTTTCTCGTCGTAAATCGCTCTAAAATAGCAACTTGGAGGGGAGGGGAGTTGAACCCTTGTTCTCCTGACTCCTGACGTGCTACCCCGCCCGATTATCGCGTTCTTAACATTATTGAATTCACTTCCGCTTTCTCCTTAGCGATAAATTGACCCACTCTCCCCGCCGATTAAGTTATCGGCCTGATCTAGCGACTCTTTTACGACTGCTTTTAGGCTTCGAGCCAGAAGCGGATCTGGTCCCAATTGATATTCTAGCGACAACGCGGCAAAATCAATTCACGGTCCTGTTCTACAGATTAAGCCTATTTTTACACAAAAGAGCAGAAACCCGTAGAAAGGAAAATTGCCGTTTTCCCTCGGAGGAGCCCTTTCTGCAAAACTGCAAAAAACGTCAAAAAGCATTTACTAAGAACTCATAATTCAAAACAGGCTTTTACGCAGTTTTTCAGAGGGTTGCAATCTTGCGCAATTCTCTCATCATCAACGAGTAACAGGTTGCAAGGCTTTTCTGATTTTGCGTCATTTTGTGCGAGAAGCGGTTCAAAGCATAGAAGAACCATGGAATTTTTTTGGACAATCAGGGGTACAGCCCGCTGTACCGTGGACTCGAGGATCGCAGGCACACAGGGCTCTACGACGAATGCCCATTCGGACTATTCACAGAGTAAAGTATCCAAAACGTCAGGTGACAACACGCAGTCCGCGGCAAGCCTTGCAGCAGCGGTGTGGGCTAGCGTAGAATGCGACTCGTTTTGGCGCGGGAAACTGGGCTAAGATTCTGGGTGAGGCGAGTCGCTAGTACGGCGAGGAGTAAACAATGAGCGCAGTCGATATTGCTTACGCAGGATTCATGACCATCGTTCGCGAAAAGCAAACCGCGGTTTTTGTCACTTGGCCCGGACATATCAGTGCGAACCAGTGGTGCGGCTTGTCCGCCAATCTCCGAAACTTTGACCTGTTCGCTACCGAGTCTGTAGTTGTTATTAATCAAGGTTCCCATCACGACGGACAGCGCGACGTCTACAGTGCTTTTGCGGTGCTAGAAGGTTTCACGGACCGGGAGGGCGTGGTGCAACTAAATCTCATTGTCATGACCGCGGCCGATCCTACCTTTCCTGAATCGAAGCGGAGTAGAAAAAATGAAAATCCTAGCCTTGTTCGATAAAGGCGGCAAAATCCAGGCTATTCTGCATCCGCCGACAAAACGCAATGCGCCCGTCATTCGATTCCAGCCGCAGGTCGGCCAGCGCGCAGCAGAACTCGAGGTGCCAGCGGAACTGGAAAAGCTCAAGCCAAAGGAGTTGCACGAGTCGGTTCGTGTGGACATGAGCAGTGGTTCGCCCAGGCTTGTGACGCGACTTGGATCAAAAAAGAGGGGCGTGCCGTTGCGATCCAAATCGGCAAAGAGTAAATCGAATCCAAGCTAAACTCAGCGTGCTCCGCAACCAGCTCGAGTAGCGTTGCGTACGGCTCGGGTCTCTGTTCTGGTTAGTCGCTCATGGACGAAAGTCACCAGCTCATTAAAGCGAAAAATCACTTCCGATTTGGCAGCATTTTGGCACCAAATGCCATGATCCTAGGAGAAACGAAGGTTTCCTAAACCTTAAATGTGGGTTCGATTCCCGCCGGGGAAATAGCTCAGAACTCCCTGGTCTCTAGGGAGTAACGGACTGGAAAGGACTGCCGAAGACTGGAATGGACGTTCTGGAGTGTAGCTTCCGCGCGGGATTGGCGATACGAAATAGTCCTTTCGGATCACGCGGGAGGAGAGTTAAGAAAAACATAAAGAGCCGCTATCTTTTCATCGCGGACGATGATCACGTCCAATCCCGTATAGGTAGGCACCCCGCCGCGAGGACCGGAGCCCCATGTTAGGCAACCAACATTGTGGAGGGCTTGGGGAGAAGCGTGGGGTGCGTAGGCGAAGTGTGGATGTGTGGCTCTCAGGTCACCTGCAAATTTATCGAGTGCATCGTGCCCCACGAGGATACCCGGGGGGACATAAACCACACAGTCGTCTGTGTAGAGCTCCTCGATAGCGGAGCGTCGCTTCGCAGAGTCACCTTCTCCGAAAACCTCTAGAAGGTTACGGAGGAGTAGTTCGTGAATTCTTTCGGACATAGTTCTTTTCCTTAATGTGGTCATACTATTTATACCGCTTTATCAATTCGGTTTGGAGGCGACTTCAGCGATTCCCCGACGTTGATAGCGCGCACCTTCAGTTCGTTCTCTGACGTTTGCCGCGAGCCCATCGCCGCTTGCGATGGTGGTGGCACCATACGGTGCGCGCCGCCTTTGCTGCGTCCGGCATGGTCGAGAGGTATTCCATGAAGATCGATTTTGCCTGATTCATACTGCACTTAGATCTGGGTCATTCCGCCGTCCACGAACAGCTCGATGCCATTGACGAAGCTGCTGTCATCCGAAGCCAGAAATGTTACTGCCTTGGCGATTTCCTCAGGAGTGCCCGCCCGTCCTGACGGAATGTTGTTTACCTGAAAGTCGATGAAACCTTGGATTTGTTCCTTGGTAAGTCCGAGACCGTCGTAGCCAGGTGTCGGGACCACTCCGGGACTAATCACGTTGATCCGAATATTTCGTCCCTTGAGGTCCAAGATCCAACTCCGAGCCAGGTTGCGAACCGCTGCCTTACTTGCACTGTAGATACTAAACGCCGCAGTTCCCTTGACGGAGGTGGTTGAGGCATTAAGGACAACCGAGGCACCCTCCGAAAGCAGTGGCAAGGCTTTCTGGACAGTGAAGACCACGCCTTTGACGTTAGTGTTGAAGGTAGTATCGAAGTGTTCTTCGGTAATGTTACCAAGGGAGCTCAACGTCCCTCCTCCAGCGTTGGCAAACAGAATATCAAGGCGCCCTTTTTTGGTTCGGATCGCTTCAAAAAGAACGTCCAGATCCGAAAGGTTGCCGACGTCACCGTTGATGGCGGTTACATTGGTTTGTCCTATCGTTTTGACCGCTTCATCCAGATTAGCTCGGCGACGACCAGTGATGAAAACGTAGGCTCCTTCGGCGACGAATTTCTTTGCCGTGGCCAGGCCGATCCCGCTAGTTCCTCCAGTGACGAGGGCAATCTTTCCGGAAAGCTTCGAGGTGGGAGAGTTTGCTTGCATAACTGACGAACGTTGAGGACTTCGTCAGATGTTTTCCAATGCAATGTTCTTAGGCTCGTTCATACTTTTGGTAATAGTTCGGATTCGAAGACGATGGAAATTCGACAGGTGCGCTACTTCATGGAAGTCGCTGCCGGTGGTAGCTTTAATCAAGCGGCCGCACGGCTTCACTTGACGCAGCCAGCAGTGAGCCGCCAGATCAAGGCTCTTGAAGAGGAGCTCGGTGTCGTGCTGCTGGCGCGTGGAAAAAGATCAGTGGCCCTAACGCAAGAGGGCGAAATTTTTTATGAGGAGGCGCAAGACCTCTTGGCACATATCGATCGCGTCGTTCGGCGAGTACAAAGTAATCAATCCCGCGAGGTTTTAAGGGTGGGTTATGCGCCTTCCCTGGTTTCGGACCTTCTGCCCAAGGTCATAGCACATTTCAAACTCTTACAACGAAATGTCAGGGTCGATCTTGCAGATATGACTCCGAAGGAGATTTGCGAACGGGCGGCTAAGGGACTCATTGACGTGGCGATTATACCTCGAGGAGTCGAATCGAGGCTGCGCGGGGTAGAGCTAATAGAGATTACGCGCCTAGATCCTGTCTTGGTTGTCCCGAAGGGCCATAGGTTGGCCAGATTGTCCAAAATTCCTCCGCGTATCCTGCAAAACGTTCATCTTTATGGGCTGGGACGTCGAGACTTTCCGGAATACGCGCCCCGTTTAAGGGCGATCTTAAAGCCTTATGGCGTTGTTCCCGTACTGGTCTCGCAAACATCGGATGGCACCGCTTCTCTCTTTGCCAAGATGATCGCCGATAACGGAGCTGCGGTATTAACTGAAGGGGTCGTGGATTCATTGCCTGCATCTTTAGTTGCTCGACCGTTTCGCCCCGCGCTGCCTCCCTTGGTCATCCTGGCTGCGCTTTTTGTCTCTCGCCCCAGTCTTAATGCCGAAGGGTTCGCCCGGCAATTGAAGGAAGAAGCAGAAAGGCGCAAGAAACCTCGGGTAACCAAACCCGATGTTACTCATCGATGAATGGGCATCAAATCTAGTGCAGTCAGCGTCGCGCACTATGGTGGTTATTCGTGCATTTGCGTTTATCCGCATTAGTTGACTCTAGTAATCAGTCCAGGTACTCGATACTATCCAATCATGCCAATTCGTCCATGGCGCTTTTGCGAAGCGCTCCCGATGCCAAATAGCGGGCAAAATTTTTGCATAGCCAACGAACGCACACCCGCCGCGCCGGGCGGTCCGTCCGGCTGCTGTGCGTATCGCTGGCCGTCACGGCCGCCGGGTTCCTGCTGTTCTGGCT
>DATNNZ010000584.1:0-6085 GCA_035601575.1 Chthoniobacterales bacterium | reverse complement strand
CTGACCGAGATTGGAGCGTCTCAGACGCAGCGCGTATCCATCTCTTTCGTGGTAGCGATTTTCGTAATTCTGATTGGGCTCATGACATTTTACGGCGTTCTGCTGCGCCATGGGCCGTTTTAGTAAAGAAGGAAGCTTCGGTTGTTGGCCGCAGCAGGTTGCAAGAAGTTGGAGGCCTTGAGGCATGCGAGAGTGGCAAAGAATTGTCGAGGATCTTTTCGCTCGCTTGGACGGTCCGCTTCATTTCCGGTTTATCGTCCAGCCGTTGATGGCAACTATTTTTGCGGTCATCGACGGGATCAAAGATGCAAAAGCCGGGAAGCCCCCGTATTTCTGGGATTTGCTTGCTACTCCTGAACGTCGCAAAGAGCTGATGAAGGAAGGCTGGAAGTCGGTCGGCAAGATTTTTATCCTCGCGATCATTCTCGATGTCGTCTACCAATTGAAGGTTCATTCGACGGTTTACGCGGGGGAGCTGCTTATCGTGGCGTTCGCCCTGGCGATCGCGCCGTACCTGGTGCTGCGCGGCCCGATTAATCGAATCGTGCGAATGCTCGGTGCACGAAATCATAAAGAAGCAGATATCGCAAAGGTGGCCGATGTTGGTCGACGTCAGGGATAAAAGGACTAAGCAGACGGAGATCGCCTGGCGGTAAACATATTGTGGGACTGGCAACCCGGAATTGGCGGCAATCTCAAGACCTAAAGTAAAGGTGATGCGGAAATGGCTCCTATAACCAACGATTTTTTACCAATAAACGCCCCACCGGGCTTCCACTTGCTCGCCAAGCCGAGCGGATCCACCTGCAATATCGATTGCACATACTGCTTCTTCTTGTCCAAAGAGTCGCTCTATCCGAATGAAAAGAGCCGAATGTCCGAGGTCACCCTGGAAACGTACATCCGCCAACTCTTGGAGTCACACCGCACGCCAACGGTGACGGTAGCGTGGCAAGGCGGAGAGCCGACGTTGATGAAGCTCGATTTTTTTCGGCGCTCCATCGAGCTCGTCGAAAAGTACCGGCGGCCTGGCCAGGCTGTTGAACACACCTTCCAGACCAATGGCATCCTTCTCGATGATGAATGGTGCGCCTTCTTCAAGGAACACAAGTTCCTGGTCGGCCTGAGTGTCGACGGCCCGCGCGAGCTCCACGACACCTACCGAGTCGACCGCAGTAAGCAGGGCACCTTCGATAAAGTGATGTCGGGCTGGCAGCAGCTGCGCCGGCATGGCGTCGATTTCAACATACTGTGCACAGTTAACGCCGCCAATGAAAAACACGGGCGCGCAGTCTATCGCTTTTTCCGCGACGAGATGGAGGCAAAGTGGCTGCAGTTCATCCCCATCGTCGAGCGTGCCAGCGAGGAGACCATCGGAATCGCCAACCTGGGCTGG
Source organism: Chthoniobacterales bacterium (assembly GCA_035601575.1). Lineage (GTDB taxonomy): Bacteria > Verrucomicrobiota > Verrucomicrobiia > Chthoniobacterales > JAFAMB01 > DASTDH01. Next base: position 4,689 of record DATNNZ010000584.1, on the reverse strand, counting down.
AGCGAGCAGCCCAACCGCAAACGCCTGCTCTACACGCAGTCCGGCAATTTGGTAACCAAGCGCTCAGTCGGAGGCGAACAGTACGGCCGCTTCCTCGTGGACATTTTTGAGGAGTGGGTGCGTCGTGACGTCGGCGAGGTTTTCGTCCAGATTTTCGACGTGACGCTCGAGGCCTACTTCGGTCGCCATCTACTGTGCATCCACGCCCCTACTTGCGGCTACGGCCCGGCGCTGGAGTTCAACGGCGATCTTTATTCCTGCGATCACTTCGTCGAGCCGCGTTACTTGCTGGGGAACATTCATGAGACCCACCTGCTGAAACTCGTGTCTTCGGCCCAGCAGCGCAAGTTCGGGGACGACAAGCGCGATTCGCTTACCGGGCAGTGCCGGAGTTGCCCGGTTAAGCAGCTTTGTAACGGCGGGTGCCCGAAGGACCGGTTTGCAGTTTCGCGTGACGGCGAGCCCGGTCAGAACTACCTCTGCCCGGGCCTGGAACTGTTTTTTACCCACACCCGCACGGCGATGTTGACGATGGCTCGACTATTACAAAGCGGCCGCCCACCCTCCGACGTTGTGGCAATGACCACTGCCGAGGACGCCAAGCGGGGGCCCTATGCACCGTGCCCTTGCGGAAGCGGCCAGAAGTTTCGCTTCTGCCACGGCAATCGCTCGCCGCGCTCGCCATTCAGTGGTGTGAGCCCTGCGACGACCGTGCCACGCGAACGGCGAGCCAATGCTTCGTCCTCCGAACTCCCGTCGCAACGATCATCCGGCGGCTGGCACGGAGCAGCTACATGACAATTCGACGTCACATTTCGGCTTCAAATAGATTTTTCTCTGGCGCGGGCCGGGAAACGCAACAAAAAGACAATTGCAAGGAAAGGAACAAACTATGGCTTCAAAGCAACCAAATATCTTGATCCTCTGGGGCGACGATATCGGTATGTGGAACATTAGCCACATCAGCCGCGGCATGATGGGCTACCAAACGCCGAATATCGACCGAGTAGCCAAAGAGGGAGTGACGCTCACGGACTGGTACGGTCAACAGAGTTGCACGGCTGGACGCGCAGCCTTCATCACCGGCCAGAACCCCCTCCGCACCGGACTGACCAAGGTCGGAATGCCCGGCGCCACTCTTGGACTTCAAGCGGAAGATCCGACCATTGCCGAACTGCTAAAGCCGCTGGGCTACGCCACCGGCCAGTTTGGCAAAAACCATCTTGGCGATCGGAATGAGTTTTTGCCGACCGTACATGGATTTGACGAGTTCTTCGGCAATCTCTACCACCTGAATGCGGAAGAAGAACCAGAGCTGCCCGACTATCCCAAGGATCCAGCATTCCTTGCGAGATTTGGTCCCCGAGGCGTGCTGCACTGCTTGGCGAACGATAGGGATGACCCCGCGACGGATCCCCGCTGGGGCCGCGTAGGCAAGCAGACCATTAAGGACACCGGCCCCTTGACCAAGAAGCGCATGGAAACCGTCGACGAGGAAATCACTTCCGCCGCTATCGGCTGGATGGAGAAGCAGGCCAAGACACAGAAGCCCTTCTTCCTCTGGTACAACTCGACGGCTATGCACTTCCGGACCCACCTCGCTGCGAAGAACCGTGGAAAGAGCGGGCAGGACGATTACAGCGATCGCATGGTCACCCATGACGAGCAGATCGGTCAGGTGCTCGACAAGCTCGATGAGCTGGGCATAGCCGACAACACCATCGTGATGTATTCCACCGACAACGGACCCGAGAACGACACGTGGCCGGACGGGGCCAACACGCCGTTCCGCAGTCAGAAGGACACCAACTGGGAGGGTGCGTGGCGCGTGCCTTCGTTCATCCGCTGGCCGGGCAAGATCCAGCCGGGCTCAGTCCTGAATGGCATCGGCTCCCATCAGGACATGCTCCCGACGTTATTGGCAGCAGCGGGCGATCCGGACGTAAGCAAAAAGCTGTTAAGCGGCTACCAGGTCGGGAGCAAGACCTTCAAAGTGCATATTGACGGGATCAACTTGCTGCCCTACCTGACAGGCGCGGTGAAGGAGAGTCCGAGAGACTACTTCTTCTACGTCAGCGATGATGGCGGCGTCATGGCGGTCCGGAGCGGCGACTGGAAGTTAGTGTTTGAGGAGCAGCGTGCGACGACCACACAGGTCTGGGCCGAGCCCATGGTGAAGCTGCGGCTTCCGCATATATTTAGCCTGCGTCGCGATCCGTTCGAGCGCGCCGATTTCAACTCCAACGTCTACTTTGATTGGATGATCGATCACGTCCCCCAGCTTTATCAATGCCAGGCACTGGTGGCAGCCCAGATCGAAAACTTCGTCAAGTATCCACCGCGCCAGAAGGCGGCCTCATTCAACCTTGACGCGGTGATGGCACAATTAGCGCCGGCAATCAAGGCGGAAAAGGAAAAAGAAGCGGCAGGCAGTGCACCTGTAGCAGCAGCAGCAAGCAGGTAAAGGGATTTGAGTGGCGGTACCCGAACCTGAACAGATATCCCCGGCGGACAATTCTGCCTGCCGGGGATACCTGCTGCCTTCGCGAAAAGATCGGCAGCGCACGAGTAGTGAGGCAGCCGCAGAGGTTGGTTAGAGAAGAATTCAATAACGTCGCTCTTCGCGTGTGCTTCGACGACGCTCGCGATGGACTGCACGTCTGATGTCTAAAATTTTCGGCTAATTGTCAAATGATTGCGCAAATGGAACACGATCCGGCATTGCGGGGTGTCGCCGAAGAGGTCCGCGACTTCTACGATCGTTATCCCTATCCTCGGCCGATCGCTAGCCTGGATAAATATCGGCGGCTCTGGCAAGACCCACAACGCCGCCGCGCGGATTTTCATTTATTTTGGCCTGCCAGACCCTATGTGGAAAACCTCTCCATTCTCATTGCCGGCTGCGGCACATCTCAGGCAGCCAAGCATGCATTGCGTTGGCCTGCGGCGCAGATTATTGGCATCGACGTTAGCGGGACGAGCGTGTGGTGTACTGAGGATCTCAAGCGAAAATACTGCCTGAACAACCTCCAGGTCTACCAATTGCCCATTGAGCGTGTAAACGAATTGGAGGGGAGCTTCGATCGGATTGTGTGCACCGGGGTTCTCCATCATCTTGCGGACCCTGACGCGGGGCTCAGAGCCCTACGCGGGGTGCTCAAGCCGGATGGGGCAATGCACCTCATGGTGTATGCGCCTTACGGGCGGACGGGCATCTATATGCTGCAAGAATTTTGCAGGCGGACGAGCATCCATGCTACCGATGCCGATATTCGAGATGTTATCGCTGCGCTCAACGTGTTGCCAGCTGGACATCCGCTGGAGAGCCTGCTGCGGGGGGCCCCGGACTTTCGACAAGACGCTGCACTTGCAGACGCCCTTCTACACCCGCGAGATCGCGCGTATTCGGTCCCGCAATTATTCGATTTCCTGCACAGCGGTGGACTGACATTCGGCCGATGGATAAAGCAAGCGCCTTATGCGTCGCACTGCGGAGTCATGGCGCAAATCCCGCAGGCTTCCCAGATGGCACAGCTCCCGTTGGCAGAACGGTATGCCGCTGTCGAACTATTTCGGGGAACGATGGTTCGTCACAGCATTGTCGCTTATAGAAACGAGAGCCCTCCCGCCGCGGAAACAGTCAGTTTTGCCGGTGACGCTTGGCTCGGCTACGTCCCCATTCGAATGCCAGACACGATTTGTATTCAAGACCGGCAGCCTGCCGGGGCTGCGGCCGTTTTGATCAACCAGAACCACACCTACACGGATCTCTTCATGCCAATAGACTCAACAGAAAAGCTCTTGTTTGATGCCATCGACGGGAACTGTTGTATCGGCGATCTCATAGAAAGCACGTTGTCATCTTCACGGCAAAAAATACAGCTCGAGATCGCGCGTGCGTTCTTTGAGCGGCTCTTGTGGTATGACCAGGTGGTATTCGATGCATCGAGGTAGCTCGCAGGCATACACGTCTTTGAGAAGTGGTTGTGAGGGCTCAAAAATGCCTTCGAGCCCGTCGCGGCTCTAGCTGCTTCCACCTAGAAGTAAAGGTTCAGAGCTAACCCAAATTGGTTTAGCTGTTCATTGGGGCGCTTACCGGTATTGTTCTGGTGCTCGTAGTAGGGATCGAACTGAACGCGCTTGCCAATCGGAAACAAGCAGCCAGCGTAAAGGGCGGTTGTGCTCCATTTCTTATATTGACTCTCGTAGAAGACCTCGGCGCTGGCGTAAGGCACGGGATGGTAAGAATGAATCGTGACTCGTCGTTCGAGGGTCAACCGGTTGCGATAGCGCCAGGTGAAGTTGCGGCTCGTCGACCAATCAAGATCGGCGCGGTTCCTGTCCGAGACTAGGATCCGACCCTTCGTTGGGAAGTGAAAAATGACTACGGGCTCCATCCGATCTACGGGTGCCTTGCCTGGTGAAGGCACATAGCGGTATCCGATTGACAATACCAGCGGCCGGGATTTTGCATCGTCCAGCTCAAAAGCGCTAGTTTCCCTTAGCTTAACCAAGGGCTTCAGGTAGAAATCTATGCTGGGGCCCACCTCCGCTTCGGTTGGGTTACCACCTTCTCTCGTATCCTTCGCTTGAAAAACAAACCGTATATTCGATCGTAGCTTGAGATGCGTATCGATCTCCGGCAGGAACTGTGGTGTAGATGTTTGCGCGTGCGCGGCCAGGGAAGGA
>DATNNZ010000583.1:0-12733 GCA_035601575.1 Chthoniobacterales bacterium | reverse complement strand
ATCGATCTGAAGGAAGGTTTGGTAAGGGAGGAAATCCTTCGCGCAGCTGTCAACGGCATTGGTTAAAAAACGTGATTCGGAGGAAGAAAATTCGATCGAACCAACTCTTACGGCTGTCATCGATATAACCAACTGAAAGGGGAAACCATGCGTACCGCATCCCAACTATTCGCAACGAGCGCCGTCCTGTTTTTCGCTTGCGCAGGTATTCGCTTGCACGCCCAATCCGGCGACAACGGTTTGACGTTACAGTCCGGTGGATCCACCATTCACGTCTCTTTTCCCATTCCACCACCCGCTCCGCTGAAACCGGTGATCCAAACATGGATAACTAAAGCCGCGACGGCAGTGACCAATTACTATCGCAGATACCCTGTCTCGGCCGTCAATATCACAGTGAATCTTCGCAACCGATTAGGCGTAAATGATGGGCACGCTTCGGGATGGAACGGAGCTCGCATTGAGATCGCGGTAGGCCGAAATAATTCCGCTGCCCTATTTGATGATGATTGGATTATGACCCACGAAATGGTGCATCTCGCGTTCCCTTCCGTGGCGGAGAAGCATCACTGGATCGAAGAAGGTTTGGCTACCTACATAGAACCGGTGGCCAGAGCGCGAGTTGGTCAACTATCGCCGGAAAAGATTTGGGGAGATATGGTTGATGGCATGCCGAACGGCTTACCTGAAGGCGGTGACCACGGCCTGGATCACACGCCGACGTGGGGACGCACGTATTGGGGAGGAGCTATGTTTTGTCTTTACGCGGATGTCGAGATCCGCCGCCGCACACACAACCAAAAGGGTTTAGAGGATGCTATGCGAGCGATTCTGGAAAAGAACGGAAATATTCAGACGGAAGCGGACCTCTCCGACCTGCTCGCCACCGGCGACAAGGCGACTGGCGTCCCAGTATTAACGGAGCTTTACAACGAATGGAGTGGGAAGCCGGTCACACCCGATCTGAACTCACTCTGGAAACAGCTGGGAGTGGTCTCGGATGGGAAGACAGTGCGTTTCGATGATAGTGCGCCGCTAGCGTCGGTACGAAAAGCGATTACGTCCGGCATCGCCAAGTAGCCTGATACCTCCAGCCAGGGCGTGCAGGGATTCGCGTTTCGGAACCTCAGGGACGCTATGAACGAACGGCTCAAACTCATTTCCGGGAAAGAGCAATTAGTGCTCGGTCCGACCGATGGTCAGGAAACGCTGGCCGGCGCTACGGAGGCTTTCAGATATATTGATTCCAATTTCGGGCATTGGAATTGCGATGTGTCCGGGCCACCGACCACAGAGACCCTGGTGCAAGTCTATGAAATGGTCAGCGACAGCACCTTTCAGGAAATGTTTGGCGGTTTTGGCGTCGGGTTCGACCGTCTTGCCCTCACCCAAGCGCAAGTCAAGCAATTCGTGCAGCGTTATCCCGACTGGCTGAAAAAAGGCGGTAACGGCACCTTTTTTCTGTTCAACGCCGACGATGAATTTTTCGTCGCCGCAATCTATCTGTTCTCGGATGGTCGGCTTGGTGCGCGGGTGCGTCGCCTTACCCTTGAACGCGTTTTTCGGGCAAGGAAGCGTCATCGCCTGGTGTTAAAATCGCTCATTGAAGTGCTCCCCATCGATCCATTCGATCTGCATTGTCTTGAGTAGCGGCGACTAGGGGAAGGGCGGCTACTCTTAGATATCGAAGGAAAGCACGTCGAAAATCACTGGCCGGATCGAGATGTACAAAGGAAAGTCGAAGATTCGGATCAATCCTGCGGTCGGAGAGACGCGCCCTACCTACGCGGACGCCAGACCGCCACCTTAAGTTGACGCGCATGGGAAGCTTGCGGAATCGCTACCGAAGGTGTGTGCTCAGGCCAAAACGAGTCGGGCCATTGGCTCTAACGCCGGCAGAACCAGCCTAATGCTGCCCAATTGTCGAACCACTCCTTGATGAGCGTTTGCCAATCCGGGTTTGCACGGGTGCTTTGTTCGACTGCTTGGACGCAGGCAGTCTCTAACATCGATCCAGCCGCGAGGGCTTCTAATATGATGTAGCCTTCCGGTTCAAGGCGCTTGAAATAAAGCATGTTGTCAAACCGGTGAACCGCCAGATAAGTAGCTTCGGGTCGGGGAAGCGGAATCTGTGTCGATTCACGATGGGTGGAGGGAGCAGAATTCATAGCGTTGCTGGCTTCGCCTCGCAAGGAGTCAGCGTCCTTTTTCACGGCAATCAGGAAGTCGTCTACCGGATAATCGAGTTTAAGAATCGATAAATAAGGTTGCAGGCCCAGGCGCAATTCGTCCGGCGGAGTGTCAATTAAGTCGTCTGGCGTAACCACAGGTTTTGCCGGACCATCGAAAGCAACCACTTGCGCCCATTCAAAGCGCACCATATCGATTGCCAATGCTTGGTGGGGTTCGGTCCAGTGAGGCTCGTCCAGCAGGAACTTCTCCAAGCGGCCCCCCAGATTGCGTAGCGTATAGGAATCAGACTGATATTTTGTCAGGTAGGCAGTTGCCAGCTTCAGAAATTGTTCTTCTCCGACTACGGCGAGGAGCCCGGGATAGTCGTCGTAGAGGCAATCAAGAATCCGAAACCAATATTGTCGATTATAAATCTCTAGCCGATCGAAAGAGCTCAGACGGTCGTTTGGTTTGATGAATTCGGCAGCGAACTGCTCCATCGGGCGGCCGTCATTCCATTTGCTCTGCATGTTCCAGTCATCGGTCAATGGCCGAAAGAGAGCGCCTGCCATCGCCCGCTGCATTTCGAGCAATTCTTCCCGGCTATTTATTTGCTTCGGAACCGGCGACGATGTTGTCTTTGAATTGGTTGGCTTTGAGCGCTTCATTGTGCACTTCCTCGAATGATGGAATTCGGTCGTCCCACTCCAAAAGAGTTGCCGTGTTCCCGCAAAGTTTCATCGCGTGAGCGTACATTTTCCAGACGGGATCCAAAACCGGATGATCGTGGGTGTCGAGAATGTATTTCTCAAATTTCGAATGACCGGCGATATGAATTTGTCCCACTCGGGAGTGGGGAACATTATTTAGGTAATCGTAGGGATCGAAATTGTGATTCTGAGCAGAGACGTAGATATTATTTACGTCCAGCAAGATTCCACAATCTGCTAGCTCCACAACCTCGCTAAGAAACTCCCATTCGGTCATTTCCGAAACGTGATACTCGGCGTAGCTGCTCACATTCTCGACGCAGATCGGTACCTCGAGATAATCACGCGCCTCCCGGATTTTTTGAGCCGTATGCCGCGCGACAGCAAAGGTATAAGGCATCGGCAACAAATCGTGGGTGTAGCGTCCGTCGACGCTTCCCCAACAAAGATGATCGGAAAGCCAGGGAGTCCCAGTGTATTTGACCAATCGTTTCAGCCGCCGGAGGTGTTCCCGATCAAACTTGTCAGCCGAACCGAAGTAGATTGCGACCCCGTGTTGGACAACCCGATATTGTTCGAGGATCTGGTCAAGCACTTCGAGCGGTCGACCGCCGTCGACCATAAAGTTTTCTGAAATGATCTCGAACCAGTCTACCACCGGTTTGTTCGCTAAAATATGGCGATAATGCGGTACCCGCAGGCCGATGCCGATACCGTACTCGGTATAACCGTTGAATGGATTTGCTGGCATAAATCGTAATCGAATTGCTCGTTGATTTTACCTAAAGAAAAAATCTCCCCCGCATTAGGATGACGGAACTATACGGATTATTCCTGGATGACGCGAAGAATCGGTAGAGACCGGCTGGGACCGCATCCCTACCGGTTTACCGATCTTCAGCCGGTTCCTTATTGAGTTTAACATACCAGTCGTCATCGGTTTTTATGGCAACAGCGCCCTGGCTCAGCGCCCAGTCGATGAAACCGTCTGGAGCGTTGCGGACACCATAAACGTTGGCCAATTTAATACCGCGAATTTCTTTCCATTTCGCCCGGCTTAAGTCCGTGTCGCGAAGATCTGCTCGGCTGAGATCCGTTTCGCCCAGATCCGTTTCGGCCAGATTGGCTCCGCTGAGATCGGCATCCTTCAAGTCTGCATGTCTTAAATCGGCCTTGGCCAAATTACCGCGCTCCAGATTGGCCGAGGTAAAATCAGCAAACTCCATTTTTGCTTTCTGAAAGCTCGCGTCCCGGGCGTCAGTACCATGAAAATTGCCTCGATCCAATCGTGCCCGGTCCAATTTAATCCCGAATAAGTAAGCATCGCTCACATCCACTCCGACTAGGGAAACGTTATCTTCGAGAAGTTCTTGTAACGCTTCGACCCGGCCACCGCTGCCTCCCTTGCCTTGAGCGGTGTTGATCACCTGCCACGCTTGGTAATGTCGTTGCTTGGTCCGATTGCCGCTATCGACAAAATAAAAAATGATCGCCACGAGTATTCCCAGGCGCTCAACGTATTCGAGCACTTCCAGGAACGCCCAGCCGCTAAGCCAGTATGCAACCCACTCCCAGACCCATTCCAAAGCAACAAACGGCATCATCCATTTCGAGGAAGCTCGAGCCCGATGAGATGACCATTCTTCAGGTGGTCTTCGTTCTGTTTTGACCAGCGTTGGCACTGTTACTTAATCGGAGGTGTCGCGACTTTCTCGTTGAGATGAGCGAGAGCCCCGCTTTTGGTCGAACCATTTTGCGATAGCTGCGTCGATCGAAATTTTCCCAGGACCAAACGCGAGAATGATCAGCGCAGCGAGCAGAAAAGGGAATGGAGTCGCTTTAAAAAATTGATGGGGATGCGGAGGAATGCTGAACAACTTTGTCACCGCCTCAAGGTCAGCTGTTAAGTACGCGACAATCATCGAAATTACGATCAGAAGAGCCAGCGGTCGCGATGCCAGGCCCGCAATCAGCAGCAAGCCGCCGAAACATTCGAGTGAACCTATAAAGTACGCGTTCAGAGTGGGCAGCGGGATTCCGAGGCTGGCGAAGAACTCCGAGATTTTTCCGATGTTAGACAACTTGCCTTGGCCGGTCTGAAACAACTGCCAGAAGAAATAGACTCTGAGGAACAAGAGAAATGGAGATTGCAAATAGTTGAGCCAAGAGACAAGCAGGCGATATTTCTCGGCCACAGATTCAGCAAAGGTATTCATGTTAGCTGTTTGGTCTTCAGACAGTCGGTAGAGCCACAACCGCACCGGCCCATTCCAAACGAATTGGAAAATTCGGGCCAAACCGAAGCGCAGCACATCAGCCAAGAGCCGGGAAATTGTGCAACTACGAATCGACGCGAATTCACACAAATACAGTGTCTTAATTCGCGTCTACTCACAGTTGTCTTAAGGAATACACCGCCTTTTCGAGAACGACGAAGCCCGACAGTGCGAAAGGTTTCCCACGCGGAAACAAAGGTTCCCCTGGGCGAGATTAGTCACCAGGGGAACCTCTTAGATTAGGGTGCTACTGCGCTTTTGGCTTGCTGCCGTCCGTCGCGCAGCCGCCTTTGCCCTTGCAAGAGTTTTTGCCCTTGCAACTGTTGTCGCCAGTCTTGCAGCCGCCCTGTCCCTTACAGTCGTTCTTGCCTTTACAGGAGTGCTTGCCCTTTTCGGCTTCCAGCGTTTGGATGGCCACGCCGGCCTTGGTTGGCGCGGTGCTGGCGGCATAAGCACGAGCCGCTACGGATCCGGTAAGAAGTCCGGCGATAGCTGCACCGGCAACAACTGCTTTTGATGGTTTGATCATTGCTGATTTTTCGGTTCGATTTTTCGGTTTTGAATTTAACGCGGGATACTATGAGCCGGTTCCATCAGGTTCAGGCTCGCAGCCAATCCTTGTTACTAGGAACGTTAGTAATTAACTTTTATTCCCAGCTACGACCGTTTGGCTTTTGGTTAACTTAAGCGGTCGGTCGTAAAGCCGGACAAAACGTTCTTCGAAAGCAACGTGCGCCCCAATCGTGCTGAAAGATGCGCAAATTCTCACTTTCGGTGATTTGCCTTGGCCGGCTGGGGATTTGGAAGAACAACTCTGCTAACGCCAATTAAGCAATTCTCGCCACACGGGGCCAGGAAAATCGAATCTTGGCCCGGAGTGAGTTGTTCGATCGCCAATACACCCGCAATTTCTGTGGCGACCGGTCAAATAGTATGGCACGATCACAAACCGCAGTCGCCACATCGTTGTCCGCTCGAAAGGGATGGCGACTACACGTTGAGACCGCTCGAGCCACTCGCTTCGGTTTAAGCCTTTCTTACGGGCAGAGCCAAGAGTATACCGAAGAATACTGGCCGCCAACCCGTTTACCACGGCTGCACATCGATCCAGGTTGAGGCGGTTTCGCCCGTCGTTTTGTCTCGCGCAATGATTTCGTGTCGACCTTCCTGGAGCACGACAGTTACCTTGTCGCCTTCCACGCGGCAGTCCAGCGAGGCGGATTTCCACTCAAGCGATCCACTTGACTCGGCGCTCAAGACCAGCCTCTGGTCGTTCGCAGGAATATCGGGATCCAGAAAATAGAAGCTGCCGGGCGCGGGCTGTAAGATCCGCAGGCGATTCGCGCGCGATGGCAGAAGCGGGACCGAAGTATTCTGATTGCTTGCCAACCAGGCACTGTATTCGGCCGGGAGCCGGACCCGGTCGGCACAGTCATAATCTTCGGGACGAGCCAATGGTGGACGGAACGCAAAGAGTTCTTGGCTGGCGCGCGCGCGATCTTTGGCCACTTCTCGGCCGGTCAGCGGATCAATCCAACAGTGGCCGATCCCGGCGGGTGTGCGATACCAGCTGGTGCCGCGCTCTTCGTGCACGTGTAGCATAACCTCCCGAAATGTCGGAGCGGCCCCTGTCACTCCGGTGATACCTCGCATCGCCGAGTTGTCGGGATTCCCGACCCAGACGCCGACGGTCCATTCTGGCGTAAACCCGACCGTCCAATTGTCCCGATAATTTGAGCTTGTGCCGGTTTTACACGCCACTGGAAAATCAAAGCTCAAATATGAGTTCAATCCGAATGTTGCCGCTCGAGCTTGATTATCGCTAAGCATATCTGCCAGGAGGTAAGCCGCACGTTCATCAAAGATCCGGTGAGCGGGCGCGCTGAACTCGGCCGATTCGCCCTGAGATCGCAGCAGGAGACGGAATGGCCGATAAATCCCGAGCCGAGCTAACGACGCGAATGCGTTCGTCAATTCGAGCAATCGCACTTCGCCGTTACCAATCGTCAACCCAAGTCCATAGTAAGTGGCCGGATGCCCGAGGGTCGTAATGCCGGCTCTTTGCAAAGTCTCGTAGAGAGCTTGGGGACCGCCAGCCTGTTCCAGCACCTTGATCGCGGCCACATTCAAGGAATTAGCCAGCGCAAAGCGCAAAGTCACCGGGCCATAGAAACGGTGATTGTAATTGTTTGGACGATAAAGTCCGGTCTCGGTTGCGAAGTCGGTCGGGACGTCGGCTACGACTGTCCCAGGAAATGCGCCATTTTCGAGCGCGCACAGATAGGTAAACGGCTTCAACGCGGATCCGGCGGACCGAGCGCTCCAGGTTCCATTGATTTGGCCAATTCCGGGCTCGAAATAGTCGCCCGATCCGCAGAGTGCCAGCACATCGCCGGACGAATTATCGATGACAACGACTGCCGCGGCCGAGACGTTTTTGTCCGCCAACGCATGGAGTTGGCGAGCGATCACCCGGTCAATCCATCGATTGAACGATAAATCAACAGTGGTGTGCACAATGCCTCCCTCCGATGGCAATGTGCCGCGCCGTTCTAATAGTAGATCGACCAGAAATGGCGTTTCGAAATCGCGGTTCCGCTGGCGTAATCGAAGAGGTTCGGAAAGTGCGCGCGCGTAGGTTAGATCATCCAAATAGCCATTCGCACGCATCCGGCCGAGTACCCAATGTTGACGGGCGCTTGTCGCGCTAAAATGCTTGAACGGATCAAGCCGGGCAGGCGCTTGCGGAATGGCCGCCAAAAAAGCCGCTTCCGCTACACTCAGATCACTGGGCGGTTTTTCGAAGTAGTCCCAGCTGGCCGAAGCTAGTCCAACTTGAAGATCCCCGTAGTCTAGCCGGTTTAAGTACTCTTCCAAAATGTGGTCTTTGCTCCAGCGCCGTTCAACGCAAAGAGCAGACCAAACCTCTGCTAATTTCGCGGAGATCGTCCGTGGTTCTCGATGCTCGGCCAGCTTCACGAGCTGTTCGGTTATCGTCGACGCACCTGAGTGGGTTACTCCAGTAGTGAGAAACTGTGCCAGTGCTCGACCTGCCGCCAAAAAATCGATCCCGGAATGCTCGCGAAATCGTTTGTCTTCGGCGCTGAGCGTTGCGGCGATGGCATTTGGCGAAATGTCGCTCAGCGTGCACCGCGAACGGTAAACGCGCTGATCTTGCAAAACCCGGCGGAGCGGTCGACCTCTGCGATCCACAAATTCAACGCTCTGCGGCGGTGAAGTATTTAGCGATGGCAGAAGCGGAGTGCACCGCGAAGCGATCTCGACTCCGAGCCACCCGAGAAGCAAAGCCGCAGCACCGAGCAATAAAAGTTTTGGTAGTGACACTAGAGATTAACCGGGTTGGTTACTCCGTCCGCGCAAGGCTTTCGAGAGGTTAACCAATTCTAAGTGTCAAGCACAACTTGAATCCAAGACCTTAGAAAATCGGCAAAAGATGTCCCAAAGGCGCTGGCTCGTTCGTCGCATAGTTGAAGAACCGAACGATCGAACCCCCGCTCAACCGTTGCGGAAAAGATAATTATGAACACGAAGACATCCGAAGGAATAAAAAGCATTTCAGACCATCCAATCGTTTCGCGAGAGGAATGGGTTAAAGCGCGTAAAGAGCTGCTTAAGAAGGAGAAAGAGTTCACTCGGCTGCGTGATCAGTTGAACGCCAAATGCCGCGACCTGCCCTGGGTCAGAGTAGAGAAGCGGTATGTCTTCGACGGGCCCGATGGCAAGGAGACGTTGGCTGATCTATTTGGCGGTCGCAGTCAGTTGATCGTTAACCATTTTATGCTCGGGCCCGGCTGGAAGGAAGGGTGCGTCGGCTGCTCATTCGGAGCCGATCACAACGACGGCATCGTCGTGCATCTTGAGCATCACGACGTGGCATTTGTAGCTATTTCTCGAGCGCCCCTGCTGGAAATCGAGGCGTTCAAAAAACGGATGGGCTGGCGTTTTAAGTGGGTGTCTTCCTTCGGCAGTGACTTCAACTACGACTACCACGTGTCATTCACGGAGGACGAGCTCGTCAAGGGCAGGGCCTATTACAACTACGAAATGCGCGAAATCCAAGTCGAGGAGCTTGCCGGGACCAGCATGTTCTACAAAGATAAGACTGGGAACATCTTCCACACCTATTCTGCTTTCGCGCGCGGGTCCGAAATGTTAGGCGGCGTTTATGGTTATTTAGACCACCTGCCGAAAGGCCGAAACGAAACCGGCCCTAATCATAATCTGAGTGACTGGGTGCGGCATCACGACAACTATAATGGCGGCGGTTCCGTCGCTCCGACGGGACGGTACGTACCCGCCCAAGGCTAGGACTGTTCATCCGATGAGACCCAATCGATGCTGCAAAGTCGCTTCGCGCGATTTCGGTCACGAGACGACCAAAAACCTGATCCGTGTCAGCGATCGGCAGCGACCGGCGCTCGTACGCCGTCTTCTCGAAAACGCCGGATGGATGGTTCCGGGCGCTATTCTGGCGCTGTTGCCCAAGTGCCCAGTATGCGTGGCCACCTACGCCGTGATTGGAACCGGAATCGGGTTTTCGCTGTCAGCGACCACATATTTGCGGACCCTGCTGGTGATCATGTGCCTGGCGTCATTGTTATACCTGGCAGCAAGAGGTATGCGCCGCTTCGCCGCAACGATATTCACCACTCGAGCAAAGAATAACTATGAATGCAAGGGCCAAGACATCCGCAGCATTGCTCAAAGCCTATTATCACCTCGATCTCGTGCCGAAGGGCCGCGACGAGCTGGAGCTGCCGTGGACCATGGCATGGGCGCGGCGCCACGATCGGTGCACTGAGTACTAACTTCTCGACCATGCGAACCGCCACCTCAGAATACCCTGATTCATTGGCAGAAGAAGAATCGATAGATAAGCGCGACCGACTAAAGTTGTTAACCGCTGCGCTGGCGACGCAAGTTATGCTGGGTGCAATCTCTCGTTCGTTGTATAATCGAGGTCAAAACACGCTTGATCGAACAGTGAACGTTTGCGAAAGGCAATTATGAGTACGCAGCCAACAACATCCGAATACATGCTGTTATTCCGAGGCACGCAATGGGACAAGAACCTGTCTCCGGAAGAAATCCAGACCGTCATGAGACAATGGAATGCCTGGTTCGACCAGCTTATCCAGCACGGGAAAATCAAAAGCGCCCATCCGCTTGAGCATGAGGGCAAAATCGTTTCCGGAAAGAAGGGCCGGAGTGTGGCCGATGGTCCCTTTGCCGAGTCTAAGGAGGCTATCGGCGGCTATTTCCTGATGCAAGTCGACGGCCCGGATGAAGCGCTGGCAATCGCCAAAAAGTGTCCGGCCCTGGAATATGGGGTGACTGTCGAAGTCCGGCCGGTAGCTGCCCAGTGTCCGCCATTTCAACGCGCGAGCGAACAAGTCGCCCACGCAACGGCTTGACCGCTGGAAGCGGCGCCCAGCCGTTGGGTGCGCCGCGTGAAAGCGAAAAGAAATTTGTGACGGCATAAGATTTCCTTCGCCAGGAAACGAATGGATCGCTGTGCGCGGTTAGACTCCGAAGGAAGGCAAACATGACAACACCGATAACAACACCCGAATACATGCTGCTGTTTCGAGGTATGGACTGGGACCGGGGCTTGTCTCCGGAAGAAATTCAAAATGTTATGAGCCGATGGATTGCCTGGTTCGATCGGTTGACCGAACAAGGAAAGGCCAGAGCCGGTCAACCACTGACGGATAAGGGGAAGGTTATTTCCGGAAAGAAAGGACAGACGGTCTCGGACGGTCCTTTCGCCGAGTCCAAGGAAACCGTTGCTGGCTATATCCTGTTACAAGCGGATAACCTGGATGAAGCGGTGGCAATAGCCAAAGAGTGTCCGGGGTTGGACTATGGTATAAGTGTTGAAGTCCGACTGGTGGACCAACAGATTGGCCGCGGCATTGGTGTAGGCGTGTGAAGAAGCCTCGAGATAAGGAGATCTCACCGCCGAGCGGCGAGATCTCCCAATTGGCTGAACATTTGTTCCGTCAGGAGGCCGGGAAATTGGTGTCCGTTCTGACCGGTATCTTTGGGATTGACCGTTTGCAACTGGCTGAGGATGTGGTCCAGGAAGCGTTGATCCGGGCATTGCAGACCTGGCCTTACTACGGGATTCCAAAAAATCCCGCCGCATGGATCACACAGACGGCGAAGAATCTCGCGTTAGATTTGATTCGGCGAGAGAAGCTTTTCCGCGATAAGCAGCCGGAAATCGTCGCGTCTACTGAACAGTGGTCCGCCGATTCTTTCGCGGACGATTCGCCGTCATTCGATACTGAAATAAAGGACAGCCGTCTGCGGTTGATGTTCGCGTGCTGCCATCCGCTGATTGCCCAGGAGGAGCAGACGGCTCTGGCACTTAAGACGCTTTGCGGATTCAGTGCCGCCGAAATCGCGAAGGCGTTCTTGACGACCGAAGCAGCAATTGCCAAGAGGCTGACGCGAGCCAGGCAAAAAATCCGCGACCTACGTATCCCATTCGAGATCCCATCGGGCAGCGAATTATCAATTCGTCTAAACGGGGTGTTACAAACTCTCTATTTGCTGTTCAACGAAGGCTACAAGGCGTCCAGCGGCGAGAGCCTGGTGAAAAAGGATCTCTGTTACGAAGCGATTCGCCTGGCGGTATTGTTGGCCGAACATTCCGTGGCCAATCTGCCCCGTATTCATGCTCTTATCGCGCTCATGCTGCTCAATGGGGCGCGCTTACCGACGCGAACGGATACCGAGGGAAACATTCTTCGGCTGAAAGAACAAGACCGATCCCAATGGGATCGCACGATGATTGCGCGCGGGATGTTTCATCTGTTGCAATCGGCGGAAGGCGATGAGGCGAGCGATTATCATCTGCAAGCCGGCATCGCCGCCTGTCACTGTACGGCCAAGGATTACGAATCGACGGATTGGCCAAAGATCCTGTCGCTTTATGATCGGTTAGTTGAATTTGATGATTCGCCGGTCATCGCTCTCAATCGGGCGGTGGCTGTGGCCAACGTTCACGGCCCGATGGCAGGCATCGAGGCGGTGGAAGCAATTCGGCATCACGGAAAGTTGAGTTCCTATTATTTGCTGTATGCTGTTCTGGGCGAACTCGAGGCCCAATTAAACCATCCACAGACCGCCGCCGATCATTTCCGATCCTCACTGAGATTGACCGAAATCAGATCGGAACAGATGTTCCTATCGAAAAGGCTTAAGGCATGTGAAGAGCGAACCGCGAACCGACGCTAAATTTTAAACCGCGAATTGACGCGAATGAATCCTCCTTCGCTCCGCTTTCCAATCGTTATCGGGTAGGGAGGAAAAACGACAGCGCTATGGCGGACAAGCTATCGGTACGCGCGAATAGCCGCTCCTTATTCGCGGGCATTAGCGTCCATTGGCGGTTTAAAATTTAGCGTCCATTCGTGGTTTGAGAGTCAATCGCCGTCCGCCGCCGTACTCGTCACTTTGTCGGTTTCGCCAAGCCCAAATCTGGCCGGTCGATACATTTCTACCACCTTGGTGGGCGGGACGGTTGCCTCCCCGGCAAAGCGAACT
>DATNNZ010000582.1:0-29679 GCA_035601575.1 Chthoniobacterales bacterium | reverse complement strand
AGGACCTCGGCATCCCGACGGGTGCGAAGATCTTTGGGTACTCGCTCTGTGGCGCTGACGTACCTGCTAACGCCAACCTTGTGGACTTCAACTCATTTCCAACGAATACCAATTCAGGTTCAGCCGGCGGGATCGATCTTCTGGCCTACAACGGAGTGCTGTATCATATGGTCCCCGGAAACCCAGGTCCTATCACCGATTGGGCTCGTCCAGCGAATGGCAATTTTTCCGATCCAACCAATTGGACTGGAAAAGCGACGCCGACCAATACCGACACGGCGATTGTCGATGGCAACGGTTCTCAATGGAATAACAGTGGATCTTTGGACGAGCTAGGTCACGACAGCGCGGTGGTCAACGCCGGTGTAAGTGTGGACTGGACCAAGACGATATCAACCTGTGTCAGCTACGACGGCCAGTTAGGACGTGACCGCTACGACTCCAACGGGGTTAGTGGCGGAATCCAGTTTGCCTTTTGAGCGCCCACCACGCCAAGACGCGATTGAGAAAAATCTCACGCCAAGACGCCAAGACGCAAAGATTTAGGAATTCAAGTTACCAACGACGTCGTCTTGCCGGGTCGAGTCTTTCCGATCCAACGACCTCCTGGATGGCCTTTGCTGTTTTCTGACCAATCCCGGGTACGTCAATTAACTCTTCAATCGTTGCCAATAGGCATGACCGAACGCTACCGAAATGTTCCAGAAGATTTCGTGCGCGATCCGGGCCAACACCTGGCAACGATTGGAGCAATCGAAGCCGCCGAGTTTTCAACCGTTTCGCTTTCGCTCGGTGGGCGTATGCAGGCTCAGCGCGGTGTAGGCGAGAAAATTGGCGGCTCGCATACACGAGGATCCGGGCGGTTTCACTGGGATCGATGGAGCGGAATACCGGCAGATCAAAAATCAGAGTCAGAGTAATCAAAGAACCTTGGAGCGCTTCTCGACGAACTCCGAGCCGTTTCCAATCTTCGGTTTTCCCCTCTAGAATATAGGAGCTGCGAAGTGGTTGTTTGACTAATCGCGCCGCTTGGGAGAAGAGGCGGCCGTCGATCAACGAAGCGGCAAAATCGTCTGCGCGCTTGCGCTCGAAAATGATTTGTCCGGAAACTACGAAGTCGCCAACAGGAAGATGGTCGATGCTTAGTTCGACATCAGGAATTTCTCTAAGCAGATCCACGATTCCTGAGGCGCGCTCCCGGTCATCGGCGACGATATGTGCGAGCTGAACAGGTATATAATATATTTATATTTTATGTTATATATATGTCGAACAATTTCGATTGATGCTTTCAACTTTCTCTTTCTTTTGTTCGATCGTGGTACCGATCGCAGCTGCGCGAAACGACGGAAGCTTTAAGGGTTTTACGCCAAGGTCCTTCGCTATAGATTCTTCCCAGACGGAGATAAAACAATATCATATCAGCATGCATAGCCGGTCAGTTTCACCTCGTATTGTTCTGGTCCGAAACTTTGCGTCTTTGCGTCCATGGCCGACGAAGCCTTGGCGAAGTCTGCTTGGCGTGAGTCTCTTCTTTGTGTGCGCGACGCCGGTATTTGCCCAACTGAAGTGGGAAAAGCTCGAACAAACTTTCGCGCCAGGCCCGCTGGATAAATCAGTCGTCGCTAAGTATCGATTCACGAACGTCGGAACTGCACCAGTCTCGATTAACGATGTGCGGACATCGTGTGGGTGCACCACCGCCGCTCTGAAAAAGTGGGAGTATGCTCCCGGTGAATCGGGAGAGATTGAGGCAAACTTTCAATTCGCAGGACATATCGGTCATCAGGAAAAATGGATTTTCGTCACAACGAGCGCTGCTCCACGTGAACCGACACTCCTGCGTCTGATAGTGAACATTCCTATCGCGGTCACGATTGAGCCCGAGTTTGTGATGTGGAGCGTCGGCGACCAGCTCGTGCCCAAGACCATTCGGATAGTGGTCGCGGACGGACTCCCGGCCAAGATCGTTTCGGTGCAAGTCAACAATCCGGCGGTGAAGCTCGAATTGCGCGAAGTGCGCGCAGGAAAGGAGGTGGAGGTCACTGTCACGCCGCCGAATACCAGTAAACCGCAGAATGCGGTTCTGTCGATTCGAACGGATTACCCTCCCGAAAATCCGGAAACGCACTATGCGTATGCGCAGTTGAAGTAACCGCGGGTTCGACGAGGCCGGTAGGTGAAAGCCTAATACGCTCTAAGCCGGATTGGCTTGAGGCGTTTTGCGCAGTACCGAACGCGGCTCAAACCCGGCGCGACATCCGAAAACTGACATCGTAAAGCCTTTAGCGCGCCGAGGTTTTCGCCCTACCTTAATCCGCCTTCGCACGACCATCTGTCATTTGCTATCTGTTATTTGTCATTCCGGCGAAGCCGGTTCCCCTGTCCCAGATATAGCTCGTGCATCAGACGATTGTCCCGCAGATCGGCAATGGGACCAGAGGCAACAATCTCGCCGTGTTGCAGCAAATATCCTCTTTCCGCCACTGCCAATGCCAGACCGGCGTTTTGCTCGACCAGAAGAACCGCGGCGGAGAATTTCGCCCGGACATCGGCAATCACCGAGCGCACTTCTTTGATCAGCAGGGGCGACAAACCCAGCGATGGTTCGTCGAGCAGAAGAATCCGAGGACGAGCCATCAGTCCGCGGGCAATCGCCAGCATCTGTTGTTGTCCCCCGCTCAGCTCGCCTCCTTTAGCCGTCCGCTTGGTCGCCAGGACATTAAAGTAGGATTCCATCAGTCTGATGTCCTCTTCGATCGCGTCGCGGCCTTTACGGCAGTAGGCGCCAAGGCGCAGATTTTCCTGTACGGTCAGATCAGGAAATATCCGGCGTCCTTCCGGCACCATGACCACACCGAGGCCGGCCATCCGGTCGGCTGAGGCGCCGGTGACATCGTTACCGGCAAATCGAACACTTCCTTTCTTGGGCCGCAACAATCCCGAAATGGCACGCAGAAGCGTCGATTTACCGGCTCCGTTGGGGCCTAGGATCGTCACAATCTCATGCTGATTCACAGTCAGCGATGCGTCCCGGCTGACCACAACCGGGCCGTAAGCGGTTCTTAAGTGCTCAACCTCCAGCAACGTCATAGCTCATTTCCGAGATAAACTTCAGTGACCTTCGAGTCGTTCAGCACACGGGTTGGTGGTCCTTCGGCGATTTTGGTGCCGAAGTTCAGAACGACGAGACGCTCGCACAATGCACTCATCAAAAACATGTCGTGATCGATCAGGCACACACCAATACCAATTTTTGGGAATCGAAGAACTAATTCCATTAGGTCGTCCGATTCGTTGTGGCTTAGCCCCGCCGCTGGCTCGTCGAGCAACAGGAGTGATGGATTGGCTCCCAATGCCACTGCTATGCCCAGCCGGCGAAGGTTTCCGAAAGGCATCGCACCCGCGATTTCGCCGGCCAGACTGGTTAGGCCCACGAAATTAAGAATTTCTTCGGGTGAGTTCCACTTTGATCTTGCTCCGTCCGGGTGTGAGCGACCGTGTTCGCACGCGATCCGGACGTTCTCGCGAACTGACAATCCTGGAAACGACATTGCCTGTTGGAACGTTCGCACGAGCCCGCTCCGGGCTATCTCGTGGGCAGGTCGGCCCGTGATATCCTTGCCTCGCCACAAAACACGGCCGGAGGTGGGTTTGTGTACCCCGGCAATAACATTGAATAGGGTTGTTTTGCCGGATCCGTTCGGACCGATAATGCCGATGATCTTCTCCGACGGGATGGAAATATCGACTCCAGCCAACGCGACAACGCCGCCAAATTCCTTACGCAGTCCGGTGATTTCTAGTTCTGCCATAGTTTTCGGTCGCTGATTATCACCGTCGTTTCGACCAGAGGCGCCGATAGAGATTGAGAAGTCCGGCACTAACGCCGCCGGGAAGAAGTAGGATCACAACCAGCAGGCAAATCCCGTAGGCGATTCTGGAATCGATCGGATCCAGGTGCATGATTTCCGGTAGGAAGCTTACGATGATTGCTCCAATTAACGGCCCATAGAGCAGTCGGGAGCCACCCAGCATGACCATCAACGCCAGATAAAGACTGGGAAAAGGGCCATATAAAGTCGGCGAAATATGACGCAAGTAATACGCTTGCAGGATTCCAGCGACGCCGGCAAAAGCGCCACTTACCATCAACACACTGATCTTCTGAACGTTGGCATTAATGCCCACCGCGCGGGCGAGTACCTCGTTCTCGCGAACCGCGCGGAGCGTTCGTCCATAGGAGGAGTTCACCAATAGATAGGTGATCAGGAGGCACAAAAAAAGTGCCACCACGATCAGGTAATAGGCATTGAGAAGCCGATCGAAGTTGATACCAAATACGGGGTCGATGGATCCAACGTCCAGTCCGGTCGCGCCGCCCGTGAATGAGCCCCCATTGGTGAACGCGATATTCAGCAGCGCGCAAAAGCAAAAGGTAATGATGATATAGTGTTGACCGCTCACCCGCAGTGATGGCAGTCCGATTAACCCAGCGAAAAGGGCAGAGAACAGGACCGAGAAGGGCAGCGCACCCCAAAAGCCGATCCCGAGCTTTCCCGCCAGAATTCCTGCGGTATAGGCACCAATACCCATGAACGCGGCGTGTCCAACCGACATGATGCCCGCCTGACCAAACTGAAGGCCGAGTCCATATAGCGCGATCGCTGTAAAACCGGTGGTGATAGCCAGCGATAGAAAGCGGTAGCCAGGGTGTAGCCACGGGAAGCCGATCAGGAATATCGTGAGGATAATTGCTACGACAATCTCTTCACCGGATGGCAGTCGCAGCCAGCCGAACTCTCTTCTCGAGCTCCGCACCGACGCCGGTTGGGTCAACGGATCCGGTGCAATGTCCCGCGTCGGTTCGCCGGCTGAAGCGGGTTTCTCGCCTACTTCCTTCATTACTTAATTCAGTTGGCTATCGGCTATTGGCTATTGGCTATTTTCCATGCTCATCCTGTAGCGCGAGGACCAAGCGTCCCGCCAAGCAAACCTTGTGGACGCACGATCAGAATGACAATCATCACGACCAGCGCGTACGCGTCCGTCCACTCCGGAAAGCCGTAGCCGGCGCTTAGGCCATCGACTAACCCGAGAATGAGGCCGCCAACCACCGCGCCGCCGACGTTACCAAGTCCGCCAATCAGAGAAACAGCAAATCCTCGAATGATCACGACACTGCCGGTGAAAGGCGTGATCGGGAAAAGCGCGATCATCAAGGCTCCGCCCAATCCGGCCAGTACACTACCGTAGATAAACACGCCGGTGACGTAGCGTCTCACCGGTATACCCATGAGCGCGGCAGTATCCGGGTCAGCAATACTGGCTCGTAAAGCTATACCGTAGCGGCTCCGCGAAATTCCGAAATAGGTGATAGCGACCACTACCGCTGTCAACGCCACAACAATGGCGCGCATGGCAATGATATTCACACCTCCTACCACCCACACTTTGCCAACCGGATCAGGTATGGTTTTCTGGACCTCGTTGAATACGCGGATAACGAGGTGCTGAAGAATGACACTGAGACCGATGGACATGATGAAGCCGTTCATTGGTCGCTCGAGAGTGAATCGGAACAACCCGCGTTCTGCGACCAACCCGAGCGCGCCGACAAATATCATTGCACCAACCAGTGCCACAAAAAAATTCACGCCAGAGTTGACCAGAAACCAGGTGATCATCCCGCCCACCATCAGAAACTCGCCATGCGCAAAATTGACGATACCGGCGAGCCCAAAGATCAACGTGATCCCGATACCAATGAGTATAGTCACACTGGCGACAGAGAGGCTGTTCACCAGCTGTTGGATGAATATTTCCATTTTAAATGTTCCCGGCGACCGCTTGAAATACCAACGATCGCGAGGCTAGCCACCCGGATCGCCGGGTGGAGGAGCCGCCGGCGGCTGCTCCACCGCAGCTTTGAATTGGTCGGACGTACCCGGCTGGACCACGGAAACCTCGGTTGCAAATGTAACTTGGTGATGTGGATTGAAAGTCAAGGGAACCGGAGATACTACGCCTTGATATTTCATCTTGAGGATCGCATCTACCACTGCATCCGGTTGGTCGAGCGAGCCCACCTCTTCTAGCGCTTTGGCGTACATGAAGAAGTAATCGTAATAGAGAAGCGATACCGAAGACTGCGGTCCCTTGGCCGCGCCCAGCTCAAAATACTTCTTGAAGTAATCTTGCACCGCAGGATTCGGAGCAGCTCCCCAACAAACCGGGACACAACTTAGTGCAACCGGTTTGTCTGATTTCAACTGGCGCTCCTGATAGATGCCGGGATCGACTCCGAACAGGAAGTAGGCCGGTGCTACGTCCAGTTTCAAGGCCTGAGGGAAAGCAGTCAAAGTCGAATCACCGTTGTACCAGAAATGGACAATGTCCGGGTTCATGCCTTTGATGCGAGTCAGAAGCGGCAAAAAGTCAGTCGTATCGGGTGGATACTTTACCAGGTCGACTTGTTGGCCTTCCGCTTCCAGCGCCTTCACATAGTGGGAAGAGAGATACTGCCCGGTAGCGTCGTTGCCGACGAAGACGACCGAATGCTTCGGCGAATGCGGCATCAGCGGAGTCAAAAGAGTCAAGACACCCTTGGCGGTACTGCCGCTGCGCTGCCATTCCTGGGGTTCGGTCTGAAACGTATAGTGCAGCCATCCTCCCGGAGCCACGGACTTATCATCTAGCACGGCTCCCAGCGAACTGTTCCCAGAGAACTGAAGAACTTTTGCTGCTCCAGTGATCTTAGCCATTGATACGGAGAAGTCGTGGGTCTCGGTGCCCCAGACGGCTTTGACGCCGATATCGTCGACTAGTTCGCGGGCGGCTGCGATGGTTACATTTACATCCGTGCGGTTGTCCCGGATGTAAAGTTTGATCTTATATGTTTTGCCGCCAATCTTTATCCCGCCGGCTTCGTTGATTTGCTTGGCCGCAAGATTCGCCGCTGCCACGATAGTATTTCCGGCGGAAACAAACGATCCCGACTCGGCGGCGACAACGCCGATTTTGAGTTCCTCGTCGGCGTGGACTAATTGGGTGGATAGCGCGAACAGCGCGCCGGTAACGAGCGTTGCACTCCGGATCCGACTTCTCATACGGTACCTCTTTTCTCCGGTAGCAGACAGGTATACCGGATCTGCTGAGTGGAGTTTCTGATTTTCCGTTGATCGGCTGCCTCTGAGCTGACCGCGAGAGGCGCTGATACGGCAACGGCCAGACAGGAGAAGAATTTCTTCATAGGGAATCAGGGTGGGGGATGATGGTGTTTCTCGACCCGTTTAGAGGAGAAAATGGCGGGACCGACCTGCCAGGTTACCCATCTAAAAGGGACAGCTTACGTAGTATAACTACAGCTATATGCGTCTACGCTCCTTTTTGGCGGTTTACAACCGAAAATAGGGTGCATTCCCGTGGTAAATCAGTGGATCATCCTTGATTCATGTATCAATGCTACGCTTTTGCCTCCAGTAAAGAACCAGTCAACCGCTGGCAGTAGCGATTTCTGCAATGTCGGAGGGTGCGCCGCTCGCGGCGCCCGAAAACCATCCGGCGTATAACCGACGTTTCCTGGGCAAATCGTCTTCTTATCCAGTCAAAACCTGGTCGATCTCGGCCAATTCCGACTTGGAGAAATCAAGGTGATCCAGCGCTTTCACATTCTGTTCCAATTGAGCTGGCGAACTTGCTCCGATCAGAGCCGAAGTTACGATCGGCAGACGCAAAACCCACGCTATCGCCATTTGGGCCAAGGATTGATCGCGTCGAGCAGCAATAGCGTGCAGCGCTCGTACCTTTGGTAAGTTCTTTCGGACATCCTCTGTTGTGAGGAAATGTTCTCGAGCCGCCCGCGAAGTATTCGGGATATCCTGCAGGTAGCGATTCGTCAACTGCCCTTGAGCCAGCGGCGAGAATGCGATGCAACCGATGCCCTCTTCCTCCAGCACTGACGTGAGACCTTGCTCTATCCAGCGATTGAAAAGGTTGTAAGAGGGCTGATGGATCAGACAGGGAGTTCCTAGCCTTCGTAGCGTCTGCGCAGCAGCACGCGACTGGGTGCTATCATAATTCGAGATCCCTACGTAGAGCGCTTTTCCTTGCCGAACGGCGTGGTCGAGAGCTCCCATTGTCTCCTCTATTGGGGTATTCGGATCGGGCCGGTGCGAATAAAAAATATCGACGTACTCCAATCCGAGCCTGGACAGACTTTGGTCCAAGCTCGCCAACAAAGATTTACGTGAGCCCCATTCGCCATACGGTCCCGGCCACATTTCATATCCGGCCTTGGTCGAAATGACGATCTCATCGCGGTGCTGTCGCAAATCTTCATGCAAGATCCGGCCAAAGTTCTTTTCGGCCGAGCCGGGTGGCGGACCGTAGTTATTGGCCAGGTCAAAATGAGTGATACCAAGATCGAACGCGCGGAGAGTCGTCGCTCGGCCCACGTCGAATCGATCCACGTCGCCAAAGTTATGCCATAGTCCAAGCGAGATTTGCGGTAGCAGCAACCCGCTCTTGCCGCAGCGTTGGTAGTTCATAAGTTCGCCCGATCCGTGCTCAGTCATTAGATGAAACTGTTGTCCTGGTTTTGGTTGAAGGTCTGGAACGCATACCGGTCGTATAATAGCCTTTAGCGCCGCAGGATTCTCTGACGATTATTTTTTGGGTGAGAGCGCAGTTTCGAATGCCGACTCGATGTCCCTCGAGCAATTCAATTGCTGCCAGAGCTGCCTGTTCTCCTTGTTTGATCGGCTCGGTATCTACCGTCGTGAGCGAAGGGTGGCAATAGGCGGCAAACGGCAGATCGTCAAAGCCGACGACGGCGACATCCTGCGGAACACTAAGTCCGGCTTCCCGCAAAGCGGCGATCGCACCGACGGCGATCGTGTCGTTTCCCGCGAACAATGCCGTTGGACGCTGTCGGCGATTCAAGATTTCCCGCATTGCGCGATAGCCACTTTCCATACTGAAATCGCCACTGGCGACCAATCGTTCGTCGAATCCGATTCGTGCGCGTTCAATCGCTCGCCGAAATGCTCGGAGTCGTTCCCTGGCTCCAATGTAACGAATTGGAGCGTAAGTGATATGGGCGATGCGGCGGTGGCCTAAGTCAATTAGGTGCCGAGTGGCGCGGACCGCCGCCTTACCGGTGTTTGGACGAATCGAGTTTTCGTTCGGATGTCCGATCGAACCGAAAAGGACCACGGGAAATTGGGATTCGATCATTCGGACCAATCCGACATCTTCTGAATTCGAGTTAAGGACGATCAATGCATCGATCCGCTTGCTCTTAGCCAGGTCAAGGTAAGCGTCGCGCCGCGATCCGGCTTCGATGGCTTCAACCAAAAGTTTGTAACCTCGAGCGTTGCAGATGCGACTAATGCCAAACATCAAGGGCGGAGCGAATGCGTCAACGCTCATCAAGTCTCCGTGAGCGAGTACCAGCCCGAGGGTCCGGCTCCGTCCACTGACCAGCATACGCGCGGCCGAGTTAGGGACGTAACCCAGTGTCTGTGCCGCTTCGAGTACCCGCGCCTTAGTTTCAGCGCTGATGTTGGTTCCGGTCTTCTCATTCAGGACGAAAGAGACGGTGGTACGCGACACGCCGGCGGCCTGAGCAATGTCGTTGCTCGTTACCCGCCGCGTCGTTTCCATAGCTCTTTCGTCATCATTATATGCGAGACGGTACACTAGGTCGGCTGTGTACTAACACTCTGGCCGTTGCGGAACTGGTGCGGAATCCATTCGGCATGCTCGGTGATGAGATCATCCACTAGTTGCCAGATCTGGTCGAGATCCAATTCGGCGCCGGTATGCGGATCCAACATGGCTGCATGATAAATGTGTTCACGATTTCCGGTGAGAATCGCTTCGACGGTTAAAGCTTGAACATTGATATTCGTCTGCATCAGCGCGGCCAGATGCGGCGGAATTGCTCCGATGTGCGTTGGTTGAATGCCGTTCTTCTCCACCAGGCACGGTACTTCCACACAACAACCCGGCGATAAGTTAGTAATTAGGTTGGCATTTTCCAAGTTCGCGTAAACCACTCGCGGTATCCCGGTTTCCATACTATGAATGATGCCCGATCCGTACTCCACGCTCCGCTCCATTTCGAACGGTGCTTCCGGCGTTTCTAAGGATTTTCGCAGGTACTTCCATTCCGCGATCTGGATTTCGCAACGCCGCGGATATTCATCCAGCGGGATATTGTAGCGGTCGATCAGATCGGCTCTTTCGCGCTTGATGTACCAGGGCACGTACTCGGCAAAATGCTCACTGGATTCGGTAACGAAATAGCCGAGCCTTCGCAGCATATCGTAGCGAATCCGATTATCCGGCGGCACTCGACCTTCCTCGATCACTTTGTAGATGAGTGGATAGAGATCTTCTCCGTTCCGCTCAAATTTCAGGTAGAACGCCATATGATTTATCCCAGCTACCAGGTAGTTGATCTCCTCCAAAGGAATGCCGATGTCGGTGGCAAGGTCTCTGGCGGTGTGTTGCACACTATGGCAGAGACCGATTGTTCGGATTCGGCTCGCCCGGGTCAGTGCCCAGCAGTTGATCGCCATCGGGTTAACATAATTCAGGTGAACCACATCGGGACAGCGCTGCTCCATCTCCTGGCACATTTCGATTAAGACCGGAACCGTACGCAACGCTCGCATGATCCCACCGATCCCGAGGCTGTCCGCGATGGTCTGTTGCAACCCGTACCTCTTCGGGATCTCAAAATCAGTAACCGTACAGGGCCGATAGCCGCCAACCTGGATCATGTTAATGGCATAGGTAGCTCCATCAAAGGCGCGTGCCCGGTCGGTCGTGGTTTCAATCTTGGGTTGAATGCCGAGGGTCTGCGCAATCCGGTTCGCGACTATCTCTGAGGTTTGCAGGCGCTCCGCGTCAACGTCGAACAAGCAAAGTTGCGAATCAGCTAAGTCCGGGAAGGACAAAATGTCGACTAGCAGATTCTTAGCAAAGACAGTACTCCCAGCCCCAATAAATGTGATTTTTCGCTTTGGATTTTCTTGTGTCATATTCGGTAGGGCCGAGTTCCGTCTCGGCCGAAATCGAGGATTATTTTGCGGTTGGGGGGAGACTGTGATGATCAATAGCCGTAACCAATTGGCTATCGGCTATTGGCCTTTGGCTATTTGAACAGATCGTTCACCTCCTGGTTAGCAGCTTTGAGCGTGGTGGCGGCGTCTGCTCCGTTCAGATAGATGGCATCAAAGGCTGCTCGCATGATGCGATCGATATCACTGGAATGATCCGTAATAGGAAAGAGGAACGTTGCTTTTGGATCGGTTGCCTCTTCGACAAAGGCGGAAACTTCGACGCCTTTTTGTGCCATTCGGGTCTTGGCGATCTCGGTGGCCTCAGGAACGGCCGGAAACACCACCCCATGTTCACCCACAATCTTTTGCGCCTCCGGCGAGGCCAGAAATTTAACCCATTTCCAGGCCTCTTCCTGATGCTTACCACCAGTCCAGATCGAGTCGGCTAAACCGTTGAACATCGTCCTCCTTCCGACCGGCCCTTTCGGCAATGGCGCAAACCCGATGTCAAACTTGCAGTTTTCCGTATACCAACGGATCGACCAATCGCCCTCTAGAGCAAGGGCGCCTTTCTGAGCGGCAAACACTCCGGATTGACCGGCCTGGCGGGCGTTTGCGGCCGGGATGAAGGTTCCTTTCTTCATCTGGCCAGCAATCCATTGGATGGTTTCGGCCAGTTTGGGATCATCGTAGTTGATATGAGTAGCCCAAGGCCGATCGTTAAACTTAAAGCCGTTCGAGACAGCAAAGTGACTCCACTCTACCTGTCCCCATCCATCAACCGAACCATTCGCGACCAGCCCATACTGCTTGATGTTCTTGGAATCGAATGCAGGATCCAACGCGTTCTTGCCATTCGCATCAATAGTGAGCTTGGCAATTACCTGGCCAAATGAGCCGCCATCTTTCGGATTCCAATCCAAGTTCGAGAGCGACTTGGGATCGATCCCGGCTTTTTCTAGCATGGCTTTGTTGTAGACCAGACCAATCGTGTCCCAATCTTTCGGCAGACCGTACTGCTTACCATTTCTGCCCCACACCTTCACCAGATCCCCAAGGTAGATGTTGGTCGGCACCTTATCACGGGCGATCAATGGAGTCAGATCTACCAACAGATTGTTCTGGATGAATTCCGGATACCTTGCCAGATGGTCCGTAATGACATCAGGCGCCGTACCGGAAACAAATGCGGTATTTAACGCAGTCCAATAATCGAACCAGCCAGTCTGAACAATTTTGACTTTGATGTCTGGATTCTGTTTTTCGAATGCCGCGGCGCAGGCCTGGTAGGCTGGCAGTTGGTTGTTGTCCCATAACCAGTAGGTGATTTCCGTTACCGCTTGCGCGGGAATGCCAGCAAGAAAGCTGGCGGCCAATAGGATCTTGGGCAGATAGCGCATTTTTCTAGGAGTTAATATTCTGGGTTTGGTTGAGATGAATGGGGAAAAAGTCTCAGAGGAGAGCAGAAGAGGAGTTGGTCAGTTTGCCTGAGTTCATCGATAACCGGTGTATTGGAAGGCTTCGACGACTTTGCGGCCGAAGAGCACAAGGAGAATGGCTACCGGTATGATGCCGAGCACGGTGCAAGCCATGAGTCCGCTCCAGTCCGGCACTCCTCCGGCTTGCTGTGACCGGAACGCATTAATCGCGACCGCCATCACGCGCACGTTTTCAGCGCGGCCGACCAGGAATGGCCAAAAGAATTCATTCCAGGCGTTCAACACGGACAAAATCGTCAGTGTCGCCAGTGCCGAGCGATGGATCGGTAAGACAACGCGGAAAAAGATCGAAAAGTAGTTTGCTCCATCAATGCGGGCGGACTCCTCCAACTCCCGCGGAGTCGACAAAAACATTTGGCGCAGGAAGAAAACAGCGAACGGCGTCATTAACGCATAGGGCGCCGCCATGCCCTGGAAGGTATTCAGCCAGCCAAGATCTTTGATCAGGATAAAATTGGGAATGAACAGGACGACGCCGGGAATCATCGTGGCACACAGAAACAAGAAGAAGATCAACCGGCGTCCCGGGAACCGCAGTCGGGCAAACGCGTATGCTGCCATTGCGCTGCAGACGATCTGCGGAACCACGGCCAAGAGGGTGAAGATCACGCTATTCATCAAGGCGCGATAGAAATCGACCTTACCGAAGCTGGTTTGCTCCAGTCTTGGATCGCTCGGATTCACCAAACCCATCACCCTCTCGAAATTAAAGAGAGTCGGATCCTGGGGCAGGAGCGAGCTGGCGCCGCTGAAGAGAGTGCGGCTATCGCTGAGCGCGGTCTTGGCCGCGATCCAAATCGGCCCGAGTGAAATAATGGCAAAAACCGCGAGTACCGCGTAGCCGAGCCAACGCCTGGAAAGTATTCCTGAACTAGAAGAAGGATTTTTCATTTATCCAACTTCAGATTGGCCAGAGCGCATTATCCGCATCTGGACCACCGTGACGATGGCCAGACAAAGAAATAGGGCGCAGGACATCGTGGATGCATATCCCATCCTGAAGGACACAAAGCCTTCCTGATAGATGTACCAGACGATGGTACGCGTGGCGTAACCCGGGCCGCCTAGCGTGGTAACGGCAATGGTGTCGAACACTTGAAACGACCCGATGATGCTGGTCACTAACACGAAGACGAATGTCGGTCGCAGTAGCGGAAGAGTAATTCTGGTAAAGTTCTTCCAGGGCCCGGCGCCTTCGATGCGAGCCGCTTCATAGATGTCTTTGGGGATGGTCTGAATACCGGTGTAGAACAGCAAAGCAACGAGTCCCATGTGCCGCCAGATATTCACGGCGGCGATGGTTGGCAACGCGAGTTCCCGATCAGTGAAAAAGGCGATTCCACCGAAGCCGAACCAGTGCAATACGGCATTGCCGAAACCGAGCAATGGATCGAGCATCCAAAACCAGACGATTGCAGCGATCACATTGGCGATGAGGTACGGAGCGAGAATAATCGAGCGAAGAACCACCGAGCGCCCTACTCGAGCAAGTAGCACCGCGAGCAACAACCCGATTACCGTTTGGATCGGTATATTATAGAGAACGTACAGAACGGTGATCTTCATCGAGTTCCAGAAGTTCGGATCATTCCAGAGCTTGATGTAATTCGCGCCGGCATTGAACACGGGCGCGCGCAATAGATTCCAATCGGTAAAACTGATGTAGATCGCGCGGAAGGTTGGTAGCAGATAGAAAGCGGAGAAGCCGACGAGGGCCGGAGCGATAAAGATCCACGCGCAAAAAGTCTCTCGATGGAGCAGTGATCGAAAAAAGGACCGTCGTTGCGAGGTGACGCGTGGGGAGATTTTAGGAGAGGCTAGTTCTGGCGATATACGAGCAGACATAGCGGGGACAGGCAAAGATTTCTTGGGGATTGCGTGGCCTAAAATTGGGGCTAAAACTTACCAGGATTGTCTTTTAGTAACGCGTGTTACAAAGTGAATTGGTAACACGTGTTATCAGGACGTCAAGTCGCATGTTCTCTCCGGTAGCGGCGACTAGCTTGTCCGACATAGTCTGTGGATTCCAGATGCCGCTCTATCGCGCTGAGACGACGTCGGATCCCGTTGGAACACGCAAGGCTGACCGGCCGATCAGCTCCGCCGAAGCGATCAATTTGAATCAGCCCAAGGATCAGTCGCCATGAGCCTCTCCAGCATCTTGGATCTACCCGCGATCTGTTGCGGGCCGATGAATTGTCCCGTGCATACGGGAATAAGCGGCAGCCGTAGGCGATAGACATCCATGGGCGACTGCGATTTCTAGTGTTTTTCTATCCGGGGCTCCGCCCAAGCGCCCGCTTTATTCAACGTGAGCAACTTCCGGCGGGATCCGACGTCGTCTCAGCGCGATAGAGCGGCATCTGAAATCCACAGACTATGTCGGACAAGCTGGTCGCCGCTACCGTTACGATCGGTAACAATCCTTTGCTGTCCGATCGCCGTCGCCGGTGTTGCCCTGGCTCCGCTCAGATTTGACCGTTGTTTTGTGAGGAAGGCTTCTTATACTGCGGAAACCCCCATGTTGAAAAAAGCACTCTTATTTGGTGTAGTGGCGCTAGCAAGTGTTGGGACGGCTCTGGCCCAGGGCAAGGCCCAACTAATCATTGAGAGCTGGCGCAACGACGATCTCAAAGTTTGGCGGGATACGATCATCCCTGCATTCACGAAGAAGCATCCAGATATTGCGGTTGTGTTCTCACCGACTGCGCCGACGGAGTATAATGCCGTTCTGGATGCCAAGCTCAAGGCGGGTACAGCCGGAGACCTGATCGCTTGCCGGCCGTTTGATAAATCGTTGGATCTGTACAGTGCCGGACAGGTGGTTGCGCTGAACGATCTCCCCGGAATGGAGCATTTTTCGCAGATCGCCCGGACCGCGTGGTCCACGGACGATGGCAAGACCACTTTTGCCGTGCCCATTGCATCGGTGATTCACGGTTTCTTTTATAACAAAGCGATTTTCAAGGAACTGGGTCTTAGCGTACCGAAGACCGAACAAGAATTTCTGGCAGTCCTCGAAAAGGTGAAGGCCAATGGCAAATACATCCCGCTGGTTATTGGTACCAAGGATCAATGGGAATCGGCGACTATGGGTTACCAGAATATTGGTCCCACCTTGTGGGAGGGGGAGAAAGGTCGGAAGGCTTTAATTGAGGGGAGTGCTCAGTACAATAAGGGCGGCTTCTTGGCCGCTTTCGAGGCTCTAGCCAAATGGAAACCGTACCTGGCTCCGGGTTACCAGGCGTTGGCCTACCCTGATGCACAGAATCTTTTCGCTCAGGGAAGAGGAGCGATTTATCCGGCTGGTTCGTGGGATATCGGAGTCTTCCATCAGATGAACCGAAAGTTGGATTTCGGCGCTTTCAAACCGTATACGTTTGAGGGCAAGAGCGAGCCGATCATTGATGATCATCCGGACATTGCGCTCGGGCTGAACGCCGCCGGCAAAAACCAGGAAGCTGCCCGAACCTTTCTTTCCTGGGTAGCCTCAGAGGAGTTCGCTCAGGTATATGCCAACGCGTTGCCTGGCTTCTTTCCCTTAGCTAATGTCAATTATACACTCAGTGATCCGGTGGCACAGGAGTTCGCCAATTGGCGCAAGGAAGGAGCGGCGTCTTTCCGCTGCTCGTACCAGATTCTCTCGCGTAACGCCAACCCGAACAATGAGAACGATCTCTGGAACGCCTGTGCCCAAGTCTTGAATGGTACGATGACTCCGCAGCAGGCAGCCGACTTTGTCCAGAAAGATTTGGCTTCCTGGTATAAACCACAGGCGACTCGGTAAAGAAGCGATCGAACCGGCGTGTCGACGTAGGGCGTGTCGGCGTAGAAAGAAGACCGGCGAGGATCTCTTGTAACCGCGAATGGACACAGCGTGGCGTCGCCACAACCAAAGGGACGAAAAAAGAACCGCTAATAGACACTAATGGACGCGAATCAGAGCATTTATTCGTGTCAATTCGCGTCCATTGGTGGTTGTATTTCTTCGCTCTTGGCTTCGACGGCTCGACTGAGCTCGCCGAAGTCCTGAGCTCAGCCGAACGGTTGTGGCTACGCCACGCTGTTGTCCGCTGTTCAAATATTTGCGGTACATGAAGAGACGTCGTTTCGTTCGAGTCCATATTCTGGTTTTCCTGGCACCGGCGGTACTCATTTATACCGCCTTCATGATTTACCCGCTTTTCGATTCGCTCTGGTTATCGCTCAATAACAAGAGCGCGACAGCCAGTCAGATCTTTGTTGGCATCCAGAATTACTGGACCCTGTTTAGTCAAGAGCGATGGTCGAAACCGTTTTGGAACGCTCTCCGTAACAATGCGATTTTCTTTGTTATCCATATGCTCGTGCAAAACCCGGTCGGCTTGTTCTTAGCCGCTCTTTTGGGGACAAGGATTCGGGGAAACTCGATCTATCGAAGCATTATTTTCACTCCGACCATCCTGTCGGTGGTGATCGTTGGTTTCGTCTGGAAACTGATTCTGAATCCAGCTTGGGGTATTTCCCGGAGCGTCTTAGCGACATTTGGGCTGAGCGCGCTGGATCATCCTTGGTTAGGCCTCGAGTCGAGTGCGCTGGTCACCCTTTCATTGATTTCGGTTTGGCAAAATATTGGCATCCCGATGATGTTGTTTCTAGCCGCGTTGATCCGTATTCCAGAGGAGCTGGTGGAGGCAGCCAGGGTGGATGGCGCCGGGGTTTGGAAAATTTTCTGGAAGATCCAATTTCCGCTGATACTGCCAACGGTTGGTATCGTCGCAGTGTTGACCTTTGTCGGAAACTTCAACGCCTTCGAGCTGATCTACGCCACTCAGGGCGCACTGGCCGGGCCAAATTTTGCTTCCGATATCCTGGGAACGTTTTTCTTTCGGACCTTCTTTGGCTACCAGTTACAACCGGCGGATCCGTTTATGGGATCCGCTGTCGCCGGCATCATGCTCCTGATCATACTAACGGGCGTTCTGATTTACCTCTTTGGTTGGCAACGGCGTCTACAACAAATTCAGTTCTAGGGTCGAAGATGGCAAAATCGAGTTCTCAAATTTGGCGAGTCATCGCTACCCATGCCGCATTGTTGGCCTATTCTGCTTTCGCGCTGTTCCCAGTGCTGCTGATTATCCTCAATTCTTTCAAAGACCGGCTCACGATATTCAGCTCGCCCTTTGCGCTGCCAGATGCGGAGACGTTTACCCTGGACGGCTACCAAACCCTCTCTTCTACCGCTCATTTCGAGCTATTCTTCCTCAATAGTTTCCTGGTTACCGCGAGCTCTCTTGCGTTGATCGTCGTGGTCAGCTCTATGGCCGCCTTTGCGCTGGCTGAATACAAGTTCAGCCTCAATTTCCTAACCGGTCTTTATCTCGCCATCGGTATCATGGTACCGATCCGACTGGGTACGGTAGGTCTCTTGCGAATGATGGTGAGCTTGCATCTGGTCAACACTCTCTGGTCGTTGATCCTGATCTATACCGCGCAAGGGATTCCCTTGGCCGTCTTCGTCTTAACCGCTTTCATGCGGCAGTTACCCAGAGATCTCAAGGATGCAGCCCGCATCGATGGCGCCAGTGAATACCGGATTTACTGGCTCACTTTGCCGCTGGTCCGACCCGCGATCGGCTCGGTTTTGGCGATCTCCATGCTGCCAATCTGGAATGACTTGTGGTTTCCGCTCATCCTGGCTCCGGGCGAGTCAACCAAAACATTGGTGCTGGGAGCACAGGCTTTTTTAGGAGAGTTTGTGAACGACTATAACGCAGTGTTAGCAGCGCTAACACTAGCCATTCTCCCTCCGGTGCTGCTCTATTTCGTCTTCTCGCGGCAACTGATCCGCGGCATTACCGCCGGAGCGGTCAAATAGGCCTGGAAACCGAACCACAGATTCAAAATAGGATTCACAAAAGAATAGAATCCACAGATTACGCCGATTACACAGATTCGGGAGGGCGCGTGGCCTGTCCGACATAGCCAATTGGATGCTTTGCTTGCTACGGTCCAACATCATGCGCCAGGGATTGCGAGGATACGACATCGTCAAATGCAACGGACGTGGGGGGATGACATATCGAAAGCTATGTCGGATAGGCCTGCGATCCCTCCCCACTGAAAATCTGTGTAATCTGCGAAATCTGCGGATTATTGCTCTGCGGATCCCTTTTTCTTCGGTTTTTGGGTTAAAGGATAATCGGATAGAAATAGATGACTATGCGTGTTGGAATCGCGGGAACCGGAACGATGGGCGAGGTTCATGCTGCTGCCTGGCGGAGCACGGATGCCGAGTTGATCGGTTGTACGTCGGCCCGGCTGGATCAAGCCGAAGCTCTAGCCAGGCGTTATCAAATGCGGGTGTTCAGCGATTACGCCGAGTTGTTGAACGCGGTGGAAATAGTAGATATTTGCACCCCGACTCCACTGCATAAGCCGATGGTGCTGCAAGCGGCTAAAGCAGGTAAACACGTGATTTGTGAAAAGCCGGTCGCGCTGACGCCGCAGGACGCTCGGACGATGATCCTGGCCTGCAAAGAAGCTGGGGTTCGGTTCTTTGTTGGGATGGTGGTGCGGTTCTTCCCCCAGTATCGTCTCGCAAAAGAACTGGTGGCCAACGGCCAGATTGGGAACCTCGCTGTTTTGCGCCTTAAGCGAGTGAGCTACGTACCGCAAAAGTCTCCTGACAACTGGTACTTCGACCCCACCCTTTCGGGCGGTATGGTGGTAGATCTGATGATTCACGATTTTGACTACAGCCGCTGGTTAGGCGGTGAAGTTGAGCGCGTCTATGCGCAAAGAAGCCGGTCCGTGGGAGGACCGGCCCAGTACGTCCAAGCTATTCTGCGCTTTCGCAGCGGAGCCATCGCGTTAGTGGAAGGAGGCTGGGCATACCCGCCAGGCGTATTTCGGACTGCCCTTGATCTCTCCGGTACCGACGGGCTGATTGAGTGGAACTCGGATCAGCCCTCACCGGTCCTGACCTTTTTGCCTCCTAAGCCGAATGACACCGCTTCTGTCGGGTTGCCCGAGTCGGGGCTTGGTCAAGATCCTTACGCCGCTGAGATTCAGCACGCTTATCGCGCGATCCAGACCGGAACGGACTTCGAGGTAACAGCCGAAGACGCCCTGGAGGCGCTTCGGATCAGCCGAGCCGCCGAAGAATCATTGTCTAGTGGTAGGCCAGTATTGCTATGAGAATCGGAATTTTAAGTTTCGCGCATCTCCATGCCGAAGGTTATCAGGCTAATCTACGGACCGTACCTGGGGTGGAGTTAGTAGGTTTCTCTCATGAGAACGGCGACGAGGGACGTTTCTTTGCCGAAAAATACGGTCTTCGTTGGTTTGCTCGGCACCGAGACCTACTGGCCGTAGGACTTGATGGGGTACTGATCTGTGCGCAGAACGCTCTTCACCGTGAATTGGTGGAGATGGCGGCCGGGGCCAAGTGCCAGATTTTATGTGAGAAGCCCATCGAAACCAATCTTGCCGATGCCAACGCGATGGAGTCGATCTGCACAAAAAATGGTGTGCGCTTTATGACCGCGTTCCCGATGCGCTTCGCTCCTTCGGCCCAAGCGGTACGTGCCATGATCCAGAAGCGAGAGCTTGGAAACGTGCTGGGCGTAAACGGCATCAATCACAGCGAGATTCCAAAAGCCCACCGCCCGTGGTTTGCCGATAAGGAGTTGGCCGGGGGCGGCGCGGTAATGGATCACACCGTTCACCTGGCCGATTTGCTTCGTTGGTATTTCGCGGCCGAGATAGTGGAGGTCTACGCGGAGGTGGATAACCTTTTTTATCCTGACGAGGTGGATGTGGACACGGCCGGGC
Source organism: Chthoniobacterales bacterium (assembly GCA_035601575.1). Taxonomy (GTDB): domain Bacteria; phylum Verrucomicrobiota; class Verrucomicrobiia; order Chthoniobacterales; family JAFAMB01; genus DASTDH01. The sequence continues at coordinate 9,293 of DATNNZ010000582.1, read as the reverse complement.
TGATGCTCATCATGCTTTCCAATGGCGTGCAGGCCAGCATCGACTGCAGCTGGAGCCGCCCGACGTCATACCCGCGTTGGGGACATCTCAAAATGGAAGTGATTGGGGAGCAGGGTACCGCGGTGATGGACAGCTTCGCTCAATACGTGACGCTCTATGCGAAAGCGGGACTCCGGAACCCAAGCTGGCCTGGTTTTGGCCCCGATCCGAACCAGGCAATGATTGAAGAATTCGTGGATAGCATTCGCGAAAATCGCGCGCCGAGCGTGACCTGGAACGATGGTTACCAGGCTCTGCGGGTAGCCTTAGCGGCTTACCAGTCGGCAAAAATGAAAGAGCCGGTCAGGATCGAGCACCCTTAATCAAAAACGCGGAGAGTGGCATGCAAACAACGATAGCGGCGACTGTCCAGCTATGTATTTGACGTGGCGCCGCCTAGAAGTTGACTCGGAGCTGCGCGCTTTGCGTTAGCATAAACCGCAGTCGTCATTCCATCATCCCGCCTGGGCGGCTCAAACGGCACGCGAACCCATCGGGCCGCTTGACGATTGCTCGATGAAAACCGGAGCATGCGGGTATTCAACGACCTCTGGTCTCGAACATTTGGTCAGGCTGATTCTGAGCCACGCGTCCGGTGCCATGATAAACAATGGCGACAGCGGTTTATGCTAACGCAAAGCGCGCAGCTCCAGATCAATTTCGAGATTGCGCCGAAATCAGACGCGTAACGGGATCCGACAGCTGCCGGACCGCTACCGACCAAACCGATTTCAGAGCCCGACAAACCCCGACTTTGCATCCTCGATATGACGAAGGGCTTCCGTCCGCTGAATCTTGCCGGATCGCCAACATAAGACTTGGCGGATGGAAGCTAAGACTTGCCGGATTTCTTCTGGTTGTAATTCTCCATGAGCTTCTCCGCGGCACGACGTGCTGCGGCGCGGAGAAGTTGTTCCTGTCTGTCCGGATTATCGCGGAGTTCTTCCGGCAGAATTTCCGGAAGCGCTTGATCATCGCTCTTGGCGACCGCCTCGTGGGACCAAAGGATTTTGCCATCCGGTGTAATCATTTCGGCATAGAGCGTCATCAAAGGACGCACTTGCCGCGATAGCATCGATGCTTCGGCAAATCCATACCTGCGCACGGCCAGACGAAATCGGCTGTCGCTCGGACCATCATCTTCTGGAGTGAATCCGCTAGCTCGAATCGTTTCCGAGAACTCCTCGCGGACAAAGACCGGGACCGGCGTCAAATTTCGCCGTTGACCTGCGGCGTTGCGAACATACTCCTTGACCAAACCCGAGGTCCCCATTGAAGCTCCTAGCAGCACAGATTGGGACAAACCAACGAAAGTCATTTTTTCCGGGTAGGGAATGGACGGATCGATCTGCACGGGTCCCGGAGAAAGATCGACGGCGGAGACAGAATCCGCGATGGCCACACAGGCAGCAAGAAACAGCACTAAAAGGATTGAGCGATTCATCGAAGACTACTCAATTCCAAGATCAGGCTTCAATGCAACCAGAGAAGAGCGATTGCGGAATGCGGAGTGCGAATTCCGGAGCCCGAAATTCGCGATTGGCGGCACCAAGTCCGCGCGCCGAGGTGTCAATGATCCTGAGTCGGGTGCTATCACTACTACCTCAACCCAGTAATCGCATCGATTCGAGTTGCGCGTAGCGTCGGAAATAAACACGCGAGGATTGTCGCTAGTCCTAGCACGAGCACGCTCTTGCCGACGGAGGTCGGATCGGTGGCTGACACTCCGTATAAGACGCTCTCAATAGCGCGAGGAACGAAGCGGCGAATTTTGGACAAATCGGAAAGGATGAATGAAATGGAACCGCTCTCAGACGGTGAAATTACGCTTCGTCTGTCCAGGGACACTCCTGCCGATCCAACTAAAGAATGGCTTCGCGCCTTACACTTTGACATCACTCTACCTGACTCTGTCGAAGCTATTGGCTTCATTACCTGCAATCCCGATAATTGGCCTTCCCGCAAGACTTGCGAATGGATTGGAGCAACGTTGGTTGAGATTGTTGACCTGCCACCTGAAAACGATCAATATAAGGAAGGGGAAAGGCAGAAAGTGTCGCTACAGGTGGATTCTCTAATGAAAGGGAACGGCCAGGCTATTCGAAGTCAATCTGATCTAATTCAAACTGTACCATCGCCGATTTTCCGGACCGCTTCTGCCAGATCGACCTGATCGAAAACGAGCTTTGCGCCGATCCAAACTCGCTGGACTGAGAATCGGTCATCGAAGACGACCAGATCAGCGATTTTATTCGGCTGAATAGATCCAAAATTGTCATTGATGCCAAGAATTGTGGCTGGAGTGAGCGACGCCATGCGGACAGCATCGCACAGCGGGACGTCGGCTTGCTGGGTCATCGTTCGGATCAAATCGATCATCCGTGACAAACTCCCCGACAATGCCGATTCATCTTCAAGGAGAGCGTACCCGGGCCCAACTTTGCATGCCATATCCCCCAGCTGGAACCTCGTGCCTTCGGCCAAGCCGGCGCCGGCCAAGGAATCGGACACCAATGCGATTCGGTCTGGCCCTTTCGCTCGATACGCGAGTTTAAGGAGTGTCGGTGAGACATGAAATCCGTCGGCGACTACTTCACAAAAGGTGCTTGCGTTCGCTAACGCGAACTCGAGTGCGCCGGCCTGTCGGAATAAACCTCGTTTCGAGGCGCTCGACATTGCGTTGAACAGGTGAGTGACTTTCGTGAGGCCCGCCTCAACCGCAGCTTGCATTTCCCGGTCGGAGGCTTCGGTATGGCCTGCACTCATCGTCACCCCAGCCCTGGTCGCAACCTCGATCAGCTCCAAAGCGCCGGGCAACTCGGGAGCGATGGTCATCTGGGAAATGCTTCGGGCTCGCGGCAGAATCCAATCGCGTTCTTTTGCGCCGGGCGAGCCCATCAATTTCGGATTTTGAGCGCCGGCTTTCGTCCGCGCGAGATGGGGTCCCTCGAGATGAACAGGCAACAAGCGGGCTTTGCAGCTCTCTTTGGCGCTAGCCCAGGCGCTCAGAAAAGAATCGAAATGATCATACGTGGTCGTGGCTGCGGTCGGACAGATGGCCGTTGTTCCTCCCGAGAGATGAAAGTCAGCAGCGGTAAGGAACGCGTCAGTCGTCGCATCGAGAAAATCTGAGCCACCGCCTCCGTGAACGTGGAGGTCGACGAAACCCGGGGCAACATAAGAACCATCTACGTCCAATCGATCAGGCACATCCGGAGGAACGTCCTGGCCGATCGCTTGTATCAATTTATCAGCGATGAGTAGCCAACCGCGATCGACGATTCGATCGGACAAAATCAATCTCGCGTTATGGATGCACCACATGGTTTTGCGCTCGCCCGGGAGTATATAAGCAGACTGCGAAGTCTGCTATCAACTACAGTTCGCGTTTGGCGTGCCCGGACGGATCCACGTAGGTGCCGATCACGCCAACGTGCGCAAATGCTCCCGTGTAAGTGGCAAAAGGCTCATCAGATGCTCAAACTTTCCCACCTGACGCTGGTCACGATAGTTACCCTGGCACCCTCTGCTGCATTTGCACAGCGTAAGCCCGACTTAGCAGGCGACTTTCTGGGTTCGCTCGGGCCGCTCCACCTCAAGCTCCACTTGGCTAGTACGCCGGGCGGCTCTCTCACTGGCTCACTCGACAGCATCAACCAAGGCGCGATCGGTCTGGAATGCTCCAACTTTGATTATGACGGAACGGCTAAACCGGACTCGCTCTTTGAAATAGGTTCCATCACCAAAACCTTTACCGGACTTATCCTCGCGCAGATGGTCGAGCAGGGAAAAGTTCAATATGCTTTTCTGGCTAAGCAGGGTCTCGGAAAGCCGCCCAATCCCTCTTTTCTGTATAGCAATGTCGGCTTTGGCCTACTCGGACTGGCGCTTGCTAACCGGGCTGGTATCAGCTATCCCGAGCTATTGCAGCAAGAGATTACCGGACCTCTTGACCTCAAAGACACCGTCATTGGGCTCTCGCCCGACCAACGGAGCCGCTTCCTGCCCGGCCATGACGCCGAACACCGAGAAGCCCATGCATGGGATCTTGACGCAATCGTCGGCGCCGGTGGAATCCGATCGACCGCAGGCGATATGCTGACATTTCTCGGGGTTCAACTGCACCCTGAGAAACTCTCCTCGCAGAATACCGGCGGAGCGACGCTTCCCGCTGCTGTCGTACAGTCGCACCAGCCTAGAGCTGATGTGCGTCCCGGGGTACGGATCGCGCTGGCCTGGATGTTTAAGACCGGTAATCAAACTTACTGGCATGATGGGGCTACCGGTGGATACAGCAGCTATGCCCTATTCAATTTAAAAGGCGACTATGCCGCCATCGTTCTCGTAAACACTCTGGATAATACCGGCTTCGCCGATCTACTTGGCGAACACATCGCCGCGAGACTCGAGGGTAAAGCCGCAATCTCGCTGCAGAACTGAGCTCGCTGCCGTCACCATTATATGCGAGACGGTACACTAGATGCTCGCTCAGAAATTTCTGGCGTGGATGCTCCCTTTGAGGACAGGTTGTTTATACAGACGTTTGATCCGTGATTTCGGACGATCGATCTCTCCCTACATTGGAAACCCAAGACTAATACGGGTCCCAAAGCGGAAAATCCTTCACTTGTTGGGTTATCCCCGGCAATACCTAACAACGCCAATCAAAAGCTATACCAAAACAAGCCCATGAAACAGATTTTTAACGGATTCAGCCTTGTCGCCGGCTTCGCACTCGTAGCTCTGGCGGTAGGCTGCGCCCATACACAGCAAACAGAGAATCTGCTTTCGGCGGCAGGTTTCAGAACCGTCATTGCTACCACCCCTCAACAGCAACAACACCTTAAGAAGCTCCCACCTTATAAAGTCACGGTAGTCCGGCGAAATGCCAAACCCTATTACGTCTACGCAGATCCGGCGCACAACCAAATCTATGTTGGTAACCAATTCCAGTATGATCAATACCGGGATCTGCGCCTGGCCAAAAATTTGGCCGAGGAAGATCTTCAGGATGCGAGACTGAACGCGGAGACGGCGATGGGCTGGGAAGCGTGGGGGCCCTTCTACTGAGCTGACAGACCGGAAACTATCCTGCGCGCCCTCTCATCGTTTATCGAAAAGCTTGAATCGCACGAACCGAAAGTCGACAAAAGCCTTTTTCTTCAATCGAGGTCCAACTGCTCACTATCGTTCCGGCCTGTGGAATTGGCGCCGGTGAAAAATAGATCGTTACCGGCTTCCGTTTGTTCTGAGTGCAGTTTTCTACTCAAAGAACTGCACAAAGCTCCAAGCGAATCACAGGATGGCGCTCGCTAACCTACCTGAAACTTCAGCCCATGCGCATTAACCCAAGCGTTCCGGCTAGCTAACCAAGAAACGCCGTCGTTTTATCGCTATGGCTTAGTTACCAGATACAAAAACTGATTGAGACAGAAGAAGTACTCCTCCTGTTCAGCCAGCTGCCGCAAATCATCTGACCATTGGTCAGCTTCTTCTTTAGTGACACCCTGACGGCCAGGCACGAACGACCTGATAATATTGACCAGACCGTAGCTAAAAGTGTTGGGCTCCAAAGAAAGGTTAAACTGTGGAACCACTCTTTGGCTCTGGAGCTTGAATCCAGCTTGCCTAAGCTTTGGCACAAGGGTACGAGGAAGATTAGAATGTACGCAATGCTCCGCGTAAGCCGAAAGCACCTTTTGCATCCGCTCTCTGTTCGTTGCCTGCCATACGATAGAATCCCAGTCGGTACAGACAACCGCCGCACGACCTCCAGGGCGGAGGACCCGAAACATCTCGGCCAGCGCCTTCTCCACTTCAGCAACGTACTCGTACACCTGCACGGACACCGCTACGTCGAAGCTGTCATCTGGGACCGGTAACTGAGTGGCTTCAGCCTTTTGAAAACGTACGCTCTGTCTGTCTAAGCACCGGGTCCGCGCTAGACCAAGCATCGAATCACTGAAATCCACGGCCAAGACTGCTCCCCTTTGGCCAACTGCGTCTGCCATTTCATGCGCCAGAAAGCCCGGTCCGGTTCCGATATCCAGGATCTGCTCGTCCGATTTCAATTCGAGCACATCGAGAACGGCCCGACGCCTTCTGAACGCGTCCTCGCTGACGTAAATCCCTTCAATTCGCCTTGCCATCTCGTCATCGAATTGAAGACCTGTGCTCATGCTTTCGTTCCGTAAGTGGGGTTGGAGCTTAGTTCTGTGTTTTGGCGTCAGCAGCAGACGATCACATCTTTAGGCGCTGTACTAGAGCCCTGTACTTTGGATACCCGTACTTTTTTGTTCCGCCTGCCGCAATTCTTGTCCAAATGGGCTGCAACGACGTCAGAAACACGCGATGCGCTCCGCGAAGGCGTCCCCGGAAACCCGGGGCCGCCCACAATCAACCGATCCCTCTTATTGGTTGGCGATATCCACCTCTTGCTGCGGGAATTCTGCTAATTTGTCCACCGGCCAATGCGCGCCAGAACGAAGATTAACGTTGCCGCTGAGCCTCAGATCGCGTGAGGAAGCACCTACCCAAATATCGTAGGCACCGGGCTCATTCACCCACCCCGCGGATACCGTATCATAGTAGGCGAAAGCCTCTTCATCCAGTCTGACAGTTATCTGTTTCGATTCGCCAGGGTGCAGATAAACCTTAGCAAGGCATTAGGTTCGGGGCTTAATTTCCGATGGCTACAAAACTATTTAGCGTCGCTAAAGAATCTGGCGGATCCCGGTGTCCGACGCCTTCTGAATCGCGTCAAGCAACTGGTGGCGTTTGACGGCCAAATCGAAGTCTGGGCTGACGGACTTTCCTTCGCGAATGCCTTCAGCCATCCGCATGTACAGCTGCGCAACGTTGAAAGGCAGCCCGGCCGGGACCGCGGGTGGAACCCAGCGATAGCTCTCCGGCATCGACAGATCGGCCAGCGGTTTGCCCGCCTGCGCACCGCGCACAGTGAACTCGGAGACCTGTATGTAAGTCGCCTGGCGAGGGTCTGCCGGCACGATAGCCAGGGCGCCCTCGGTGCCGTGGATCTCGAACAGGAACCCCGTCCCGTTGGCGGTGCCGCCCTTGAGGTGGACCGATGCGACCGCGCCGCTTTGGAGGACGCCGCTTATGAGCACCTGGTCGGGCGCGGTCATCTGGATCGTCTCGCCCGTCTCGACGATCTTAACTCGCTGGCGTTGATTCGCCACGACGCTGGACAGCTCTTTGAACTCCCCAAGGCAGTAGCACAGCGCGTCAATTGAGTGTCCCCCGGGGCTGGTCATTAGAGTATTGCCGTTCGAGCGATCTGCCATATAGGCCCAGTCAAGCGTGAATTCGGTGCCCCAGGCTGGCGTCGTTATGATCATCGTGCAGGAAAGCACCTTGCCAACGTAGCCCTCGGCGACCAGGTCTCTGACGCGATTGAACGCGGGGGCCCCGCGGGCTTGTAGTCCCACCATATGGTGGACCTCTTTACGGACGGCCAAATCACGCATCTGTTGAGCCTGCTCAGTGGTGGCCGCAAGCGGCCATTCGCAGTAGAGATGCTTGCCGGCATTCAAAGCAGCCATCCCCAGCTGATGGTGAAAAGGCACCCGAACGCAGATCGAGACGAGGTCCACGTCTGGATGCTGGAGCATTTTGTAAGGGTCGGCAAAAGCGTGGGGAATTCCGAACTGCTTGGCCGTTTCGTCTGCGGTTTCCTGGCGGCTCGTGCTGACCGCCGTGATCTCGAACTCACGAAGCGCGCTCAAGGCCGGAATGTGGGCATCGCGCCCCCAGCCGTTGCGCATACTTGCTCCAATGATGCCAACACGGATCTTTTCTGTTGCCATGACGTTTTTTTTCACCCCCTTCGCCTTATTAAACAAGCCGTTGCCGCCTGTCTTCTCAACGAGCCTGACCGACTCCGCTCCCTCGGCCTCCTGCCGTCCGGCGACGACAACATTCGCGGCTTGTTCGACTCGCCTCGTCATAGTATCCAAAGAATACCTAGTGTCAATCAGGTACCTGTGCGACACTAAGTGGAATCAAGGTAACTAGCCATGGGTAAAGCAATTGAGATGATTGTTCGGTTGGACCGCGTGCTCCTGGACCAGATCGCTGGGCGGTGGCACCTTCTGATTTTCGGCGCACTACGGGCTACCCGACTACGGTGATTAACAAACCGCTTTCTAATGCTCGCTTATAGCATCAGGTGTGAATTGGCGAGGGATCCGGACGCTTGCTCGCCTCGCGGAAACGCTCCCAGCGATCAACTAGCTCCAGACGGTCGGCTCCCTGGAACGGCAGCACCCACCCTGGATACTCAGGGGGTAGAGCGCTGACCTCATCCAACTGCCTAAGCTCGTCTTGGGTGAGTGTGAGTTCGGCCGCTGCGAGATTATCCTGAAGCTGGTCGAGGCGTTTCGCGCCGATGATGACCGAGGTTACCACAGACTTTGCCAAGAGCCATGCAAGCGAGAGACGTGCAGAACTACACCCGTGTGCTTTCGCGATCGGAGCCATCACGTCGAGGATCTTCCAGGTCCGCTCTTTGTCCACGATGGGAAAGTCGTATTCAGTGCGGCGTGAATCCGCGGCCTTCTGGTTCGTCCGGCTGAACTTGCCCGAAAGCAAGCCGCCGGCAAGCGGACTCCACACGAGCAAGCCGACCTTTTCGGATTCCAACAGAGGAACGATTTCCCGTTCTAGATCGCGGCCGGCGATCGAGTAATAAGCCTGCAGCGTGTCGAATCGCGCCAGGTTCCTGAGCTCGGAGATGCCGAGGGCTTTGGCGATCTTCCATGCCTGCCAGTTGGAGCAGCCGATGTAGCGGACCTTTCCCTGCTGCACCAGGGTGTCGAGAGCGCGAATCGTCTCTTCGACAGGGGTCACGGAATCGTCGCCATGGATCTGGTATAGGTCGATATGGTCGGTCTGCAAACGGCGGAGACTGGCCTCAACCCCGTCCATGATGTGGCCGCGAGAAGCCCCGATGTCATTCCGCCCCGGACCGACGCGGCTGTAGACCTTCGTCGCGATCACGACATCCTTCCGCGCGATGTTAAGGTTTTTCAGTGATTGCCCGAGAATCTTTTCGCTCTCACCCTCCGTATAATTGTCCGCCGTATCAAAGAAGGTAATGCCGCCGTCAATCGACGTCTTTACTAGTTCATCGGCCGCGGACTGGCCAACGGTGCTGATGGCCTTGAAGAGGCCTCTTCCGTCCCCGAATGTCATGGTTCCGAAGCAGAGTTTCGAAACCAGGAGACCTGTATTGC
>DATNNZ010000581.1:0-8032 GCA_035601575.1 Chthoniobacterales bacterium | reverse complement strand
CGCCGGCTTTCTGATCATGGTCGGTGCCTTCCGAGGCGGCGAAATCACGGTAAGGCACCGTTCGCCGGTTGGGCACTTCCTCTTCGCCCTGGCTCAACGTGACCAGATACCGCATCACCAAAGGAAACGCCCTTTGTTCATGCGGTTGCAACGTGCTGAATACCGCCTCGGCGTGCTTGGCAAGCGCACCTTTCAATTCGCCTAATTCGCGATAATCCGACCACCGGAGCAAGTCATCACCCCGGTCTCCTTGTTTGTCGTAGAGCAACGACAAAACATGCTCGAGCAACGGCAAGGATTCCGGTGTGGCAGATGCAGCATCGCGCAGCGCTTGATCCAGGCGTTGACCCGTCTCCCGCTCCTGCTCGAAGTGTAGACCGGCTGCTTCGGCCGGTAGCCGGATCATGTTCCCAAGCTCGTATGGTGTCGGCGGCCGAAGATCGAATTTTCCACCCGGCTTGGCGAGCTCGATCAGATCCGGGAACTCCTGATATCGCGGGTAAAAGTCACTCCGTAACGTCACTAGGACAAAGACTCGGCCGCTCCGAACCAAATCAGCAATCGCGGAGATATAATTCTGCCGAACCTCCGGTGAAAAGCCGGCCGTGAACAATTCTTCCAACTGATCAACCACCAGTGCCAAACGAGCTTTCGGTAGCTCAAGCCTTTCCCTCTGTTGTCGAGCTAAGTCCGCGTCGTCGGATCGTCCTGACCCCCGCAGTTGACGTTCTTCTTCCTCTAGGTAATGGCCGTGCTGAATTTTCCATTCCCGCGCGGTGTGATCGAGCGCGTCCCGGACCCGGAGCGCGACGCTCTCGGAGTGTTCCCTCAATTCGGTCACCAGATCACGGATCGCGTTCAGTGATTCTGGGTCCTCCAAGGCTGGCAGCGCAGAGGCCTCCAGCAGCGCGGCCGCCAAGGCATCGAAGCAATCACCGCCCCCTCCACCGGATCCGGGTCTGGTTACAGCCCGCCGCCAGAGCCCGATCCCTTCAATCGTTCCGGGTTGGGTTAACAATGGAAGCACGCCCGCTCGCACCAGCGAGCTTTTGCCTGAACCACTCGCACCCAGGACGAGCACGAATGACCGTTGCGCTCTGACTTGTTGTTCCAAGGCTTCCAACACGTCCCCAATCGCTTTCGTTCTACCGTAGAAGACAGGTGCGTGTTCGAAATCGAAGAAATTCAGCCCCCGAAACGGACTGGATTTCCACCGGCGCACTTTTCTGCTCAAGACTTTTTGTGCGACTACCCTCTCTACCTGACCCGCCAGAAAATCACGGAAATGTTCCCGAAAGAGTTCTTCAAACTCCTCCAGGTTCCGATAGCTGTTGAACGCGCCAACGAAGTGACCCTCGCTGCTCTTCTCCCAACTCGCAAAGAACTCCTGTAGGGAGTCCCATTGCCGGCCAAAGGCTTCGCGCTCATCTTTCGGTTCCAACGGCGGCGTCGGCTTCGAACAGTTGCGGTAAACGTGCAACGCCGGAACGCCGTTATGATTCTTCGCATGGTCCAATGCCCAGGAAATTTCGTATTCGGTTCCCGAGCGTGGTAGGCTCCCATCCGGCATCTTGAAAGTCGGGGCCAGCCGGGTGCCGAGCCGCGACCAAAGGATACAAATCACCAGATCAAATTCGCCGGTGTTCGGGATCTGCTCCTGGTAACCCTCGTCCAGGCGAAACCTCTGATATTCCCAAAAATAGGGACATAGAACCAACGTCCCGTGATTCTCAATTTTCGGCCCAATATTTTCTTCCGCCAGGCGTAGGAGGTTCGAATAGGAGACAGTCACCGACACGTTGAACTCGGCAGCAATCGAGCGGATCACTCGATCGGCCAGATTCCGCTCCTTTTGGACGTCGCCGGGAGAGGAGACGAAAACTCGAATCGTCTTCATGAGGGGAAGCCTGCGTTAATAGCGCCCCTTACCGTCGGCATCACCTTCAAGAGTTCGGCTGGGCTCTGGAAGCGTCGCCCCGGGTCTTTCTCAAGGAGAACGACGAGCGGCTGTGGGACACCTTTGAGTCGTTCAACCGGTAAGCGGTCGCGCCGATGCTGATACGTCACCCCAGCGGGAGAACCTCGAAATGGTACTTCGCCAGTCAACATTTCCCATAGTGTCACACCTAGCGAGTATAAATCTGAGCGGATGTCTACGCCGACCCCTGCAAATTGCTCCCGACTGGCAAACCCTGGAGTCCCAGCAAAAGCTCCGGGCACTGAAATCGCCGCTTCAGAAAGTGGTTCATTTACCGCCTTTGCAAGACCGAGGTCGGTAATCTTTGCGGTTACGCGACCGTCGTCCTTCAAACTGACCATGATGTTAGTCGGTTTGATATCCCGGTGGACGAGGTGCTGTTCGTGGACGGCTAAGCCGGCGGCCACCTCCGAAGTGATTCCCAGCGCCAACCTTACCTCAAGCCGACCGGAGCGTTTGATGAGCGTTTCAAGCGTCTCTTCCTCCACAAATTCCATCGCATATAAGTAGTTGGCGCCGCTTTTGCCCAGGTTCAATACCGAGGCGACGTTTGAATGCCGCAGCCTCGCCGCCGAGCGGGCCTTGCGCAAAAAACGAAGGCGCGCCGATTTGTCACCGAGGTAGCGCGGTTTGAGAGCTTTCCGTAGTGCACAAACGGGACACACCTCGTTATCTCCAGCCAATGCAGTGCCGCAAACCCGGCAGGTCCGTTTGCGTTTCGTAGTCACGGGCCTAGCCGGGCATCACCACTCGCCGGGCTCTCGTTCGGTTTCATCCGTACTCCGGTTTGCCAACTTTTACACCTTAATTAGACGCAATGGAACTTTGGAATCGTGGAAATACCTCCCGCTGCGTCGGTCGAGCGCTCGTTGTAAGACCTGGCCCAAAATAGGTGAATCTCTGAACGTGCCTGGATTCGAAATTCGATCCAAGACACAAAAGGACGCCTGCAGTTACAGCGAACAGGTCCAATCATCAGAAGTCTAGATCGTACCTTCGCCGCGGATAACCAGGGTCGCCTTATCGGTGAAGGCTAGTCCGCAAACGACCCCGTTGACGAACTGCACGTCGGCGACCGCTTTGAACCCATCCAGGCCGAAGTGGATGTCTATTCTGGTAACCCGTCGACGAATCTCTTCGCGGAGCCGTAACCGGGTAGCGTAATCTTTTGATTTACAGATCGCATCTCGAAGCGCTTTCACATCGCTCAATTGCGTCACGGACGAGCGCAGCTTAGCAATATCAGCCTCCAGCTTAGCTCGGCGCGCAATTTGGCCATAGCCCGCCGCACCGATTGCTCGGTCACGCCAAGTTGTCGGCCGATCTCGGCTTGGGCCAATCCGTGGTTTTGATGTCAGTCCGATCGCGCATGAGACAGCGGTCCAAACCAGCCGCGGGTCTGCGGTTCGCGACATGAACACATCAACGCAAGCCAAGATTTGGATACACTGAAGCGCGGCGGCCCGATACGGAGTAGGGTCATCGGGAATCGGTTCGAGATCGTCAACTGGGTGGTGCGTATAACTGGCAACATCCCAATCCGCCGGGTCATGAAATTCGGGCTCGTTGAAGTATTCCATGCGCCGGGTTTCCTTTTATCACTGCGGGCGCTATCGTCGAATAACTAACCGGGAAAAGATTTGTGCTGATCGCTCAAGACTTCATCACAAGACCTTAGCTCGAACTCGCCACATTTAAGCAACTACCGAAGGTCTTTCGATCAAGGCGCTGATGAAACATTCGTCGCAGCTTTTAGAAACTCCTCCATGATGACCCTATCAAGGTATCATCGATGAAATGTCGTAGCTCGCGCGGATCTTCCAGTCATCAGCCTCACGAACATAGATCGTTACTACGTATAGTGACCTTTGGTTTTGATCGGCGGTATACTTCATTCTGAGATCGCGCATATTTCGTTACCGATCCATGCACTGGACAAGCTTGTGGGACAACTTGCCGGGATCCGATGCGAAGTTGGCTGCAAGGGCTGGCACGGCAAAGCGGATTGCCGATCCTGCAAGGGCAAGTAGTAAAAGCCCTACTTTATTTTCAGCCACCTGATTCTCGATACGTGATTTCCGTTCCAAACTTCTGAATAGGATTTTTGAAAACCGAATTTCCTTCGAGGAAAGAACAAAGAATTGGCTTGTTTTATCCACCCGTATAGGGGAAATGGGCTGAATTTCTGCTTCCGTGTATATGCACTATTTCTCGGGGAGATCGCCGTCTAAAGAGGGTAAAAAGCCGCTTCCGGCTAATCACAATGGCGGCGGTTACATTTCCGTTTCCGGTATTGCGAGCGCAGGAGATTGGTGTCTTGAAATTGCGGTTGTACTAGGATCGAGGACATCCTTGTAGATAAATCCGTTACTACCTAGTTGCTAAGGAACTTAACTCTTAGTGGAGAATTGCGGACCACTACGTGGCCGGAATGCTTGCCACACCTTGTAATCTCTCATTGACACCGAGGACGCCTGGACGTTCCTTCGGGTGTCGCTCAGAGGCCTTGACTAAGGCATTCCTTCTGACCCCTCGCGACACGGACGTTCCTGGAGCCTGAGAAATCCCGAAGCAGGTCGGTAGACGACGAGCAATCTAAACCAGGAGAAAACAATGAAAGTTCGCTTACTTCTTACCCTGGCAGGGGCAGCAATCAGCTTTGCTGTGCCTGCCTTAGTGGCGCAGGACGCCATGAAAGCCGTGACGGCTGATGAATTGGTTTGGAAAGATGAGCCAGTGCTCCCCAAGGGCGCACAAACCGCCATCCTGATCGGAGATCCAACGAAAGCCGAGACAATCGTTCTGCGCAGCAAGTTTCCACCCCATTTCAAAGTGCCGCCGCACTCTCATACTTTTTCGGAAGTCGTCACTGTGCTTAGCGGCACTTGTTGGAACGGGATGGGTGATGATATGGAGAAAGGCGTGATGCTAAAGCCGAGTTCAGTTTTCGTGCTTCCTGCAAATCACGCTCATCAGATCTGGACAACGGACGAGGAGGCAATCATCCAGGTTCAATTCACTGGCCCAGGAGATATTACCTACATTAATCCGGCTGACGATCCGCGAAAAAAAGCCCAATAAGCGAACACGCCAGATCCACAACTACGCCAACGCTTTTCGCGCTCGGTAAAAAATATGACGATGCGTGAGGGCGATGCTTGGAAAGAATGCGTGTCGTCTTACAACTTCACGCGGGCAACAGCCCGCCTACTGAGACGAAGTAGATTGGAACAGGCAAAGCCATTCTAAAATATCGGGAGGAGAGAATGAAAGTGCGCTTACTACTACCAATCACAGGGTTGGCAATCGACTCGATGCTTACCAGAGTGTTCATCGTCGTCATACTGCTCACATGCAACTCAAATGCGGCATCTATTCAACCGTCGGAGACCACAGCGCGGCATAGCCGCAACCAAATTCATTGAACAGGAGGTAACAGAGTTAACGGAGAACCTCTGTTCTCTCCGTTAGCTCCTGTTCAACTGTCTTTGAGGGGATGCCGTGACGCGCTGAAAAGGGCTTTAGCGCAGCGCGCCGGACCAGGCGCGCGAATCCTCGCGGAAAAACAAGAATCGGGACCAGTGTAGTACAAAGAAGGAGCGAATTGCAGAGAAACGTCGGCTAAAAAACTGCAAGGAGCACAGCGCGGCATAGCCCAAGCCAGAAGGGACGAAAAAAGAACCGCGAATAGACACTAATTGACGCGAAATCAGACCATTTCTTCGTGTCAATTCGCAGCCTGTCCGCCGTAGCTTTGTCAATCGCGATTTGTTTTGGCAAAGAGCTAGCCAAGGCGGATCCGTTCGTGGTTAGAGAATCCTCGCGCAAAAACAAGATTCTAATTGTTTCTTTCGGGGATTTTTCCTCTGTCGGACAAGTCGGCGCGCGTGAGTCTCACCTCCACCTCTCACCTCTCACTTTGGTTGCGGCTTGCACCGCGCTGTGTTCTTTCGCGGCTGATTCAGAGCCTCATTTGCTATTTGTCATGGGCTTCGGCCGGCGTGAGATTCGGTGAATATGCAAGAAGCACTTGTCCTGGAGCGTAAAGGCGAGCTCGCTCTGAGAAAAATCGAGTTACCCGAACAACTGGGTCCACACGACGTAAAGATCGCGATTCAAACCGTCGGTATCTGTGGGAGCGACGTTCATTATTATGAGTACGGCAAAATCGGCCCGTTTGTGGTCAATGCGCCGATGGTACTGGGACACGAAGCGGCCGGCACTGCGGTCGAAGTCGGACAACAGGTAAAAAACCTCAAGAAAGGCGATCGCGTCTGCATGGAGCCGGGTATCCCGGATCCGAACAGCCGGGCCGCACGCCTCGGTATTTATAATCTCGATCCGGCCGTTCGTTTCTGGGCGACTCCGCCCGTTCACGGCTGTTTAACTGGTACTGTGATTCATCCCGCCGCGTATACCTTCAGGCTGCCCGATAACGTTTCATTTGCTGAAGGTGCAATGGTCGAACCGCTGGCAGTCGGAATGCATGCCGCAGTAAAAGCGAAAATTAAACCGGGTGACCTCGCGGTGGTGATGGGAGCCGGTCCGATTGGAATGGTCACCGCGCTGGCAGCATTAGCCGCCGGCTGCAGCCAGGTAGTGATCACTGATGTTCAGGAACCTAAACTGAAATTGGCGGCAACGCTGGGGGCCATCGTTCCGGTCAATGTCGCTAAACAGAATCTTCGCCAAGTCATTGACGAAATGACCGATGGATGGGGCGCAGATATCGTGTTTGAGGCTTCCGGACATCCCTCGGCCGTCGGAAAGGTTCAGGAACCGTTGTGCCCGGGCGGACGGATAATCTTCATCGGTATGCCGGTCGAGCCGGTACCGATGGATCTGGTTGGATTGCAAGCCAAGGAAGCATCCATCGAAACCATCTTCCGTTATGCGCATGTTTATCCTCGTGCGTTGGCTCTGATGGGTTCGGGAAAGATCAATGTGAAACCACTCATTAGCCGGACTTTTGATTTTCAGGATAGCGTGAATGCATTCAATTTCGCAGTAAAGATGCCAGCGGATTGTGTGAAGGCGCAGATTCGTGTTGCGTGAGGCTGTCCACAGAGAGCTCACGGAGACGGATTTTTACAAAGAGATCGCAGAGATCACGAAGAGACGGAGAGGAAATCTCACGCTAGGACCTGCCGAGGCGCTTCGCGTAGACCAGTTCACATCGCTACACGAAGCATTTTAGGTGGGAGCGGCGGGCGGGCGCGAAGACGCGAAGAGTGAGACGCGACTACTGATTGGGGATTGGTGAACGGAGCGCGCCGTGCGGCTCAAGGTTCCGATTAGGCGGATTTGAATCGGAACACAGAAGACGCAGTACCACGAAGCCTTCACTGGCGTGGTGAATACCTGCAAAGGAACGCAAAAGAAATCCCATCCTTTGGTTCCTTTGCCAACCTGAGGTTACGCCTTTCGCTGGCCCAGGGTTCCGATCTTGGCGGCTTGGCGTGAGATTTCTCTCTGTCCCTTTGTACTACACTGGTCCCGATCCTTGTTTTTCCGCGAGGATTCGCGCCTGGCCCGGCGCGCTGCGCTAAAGCACCACTCAGCGCGTCACGGCCTCGGCTCAAAGACAGTTGAATTTGGTTGCGGCTATGCCGCGCTGCGCTCTTCGCGATCTCTTTGTTAAAAGATCCCTGCGTTAATCTTTAGCGACGGCGGCGATCAAACGAACGGTCCGGACGATTTTCCGTCTTTGGGCGCGCTTCGTTGACGGTCAAATTACGGCCGTCTACCTCATGGCCTTCCAGAGCGGTAATGGCCGCTTGGCCTTCGTGGCGATTTCCCATCGTGACAAACGCGAACCCGCGAGATTGACCGCTCATACGATCGGTCACCAGATGAACATCCGTGACGGTGCCATGGGGCGAGAACAGCTCGCGCAATTCGGCTTCGCCAGTGGAGAAAGAAAGATTACCAACGTATAATTTCATAAGTGTTACGACGTTAGTCACAGAGCCGTTCCCGAGTACCGGGTTTCAAATCACCACTGAGGAGGCCCCACCTGACGATCCACCGCGCAATCAACTAGAACAATCGACG
>DATNNZ010000580.1:0-3682 GCA_035601575.1 Chthoniobacterales bacterium | reverse complement strand
TAAAAATTCTTAGCTACAATTCGCGCGGATTTTGGCTGTGCCAAAAACGCTTGTCGAAAGGGCGATTCCGATGGTGGCCCGAAAGCGATCAGGCAAGCCTGACACTGGAGGCTCACCAACTGCAGTTGCTGTTGGCGGGTGGAGACCCGGCAACAGCCAAAGGCGTCGCCGTGTGGCGGCCTGTTCAAGAAAAGGTCTAACGTCGGGAGAAGGGACTTGCGTTCCAGAACGAAAGTTGCTACGGTAGCGACCGATGGCGATCGTTCTGAGATACCGTGGCCGCATCGTCGAAGACGCTGACGTTGGATTCATTCAGAGTCTCATTCAAGCGCATCCGGGGGCAAGCCGTCGCCAGCTATCGGAGAAGTTGTGTCAAGCATGGAAATGGGTGCAGCCCAACGGCGCGCCGTGCGACATGGTATGCCGAGGATTGATGCTGGCGCTGGACCGCGGCGGTCACATCCACTTACCACCGGTCAAAATCACTTCTCATAATCCATTCCTTCATCGCCAGCGTCCGAGTGTTCCCGATATCGATGCTTCCGTTATCGAAGCCCGTTTGAAAGATCTGGGACCGCTGGAATTCCGGCTGGTGCGGCGGACAGTGGACGAGGCGTTGTTCAATGGTCTGATCGAACATCATCATTACCTCGGATACACGCAACCGGTCGGAGAGCAGGTGAAGTACATGATCCACGCGTTGGGCCGACCCATCTCGTGTTTGGCGTGGTCGTCGGCAGCGCGCCACCTCGGACCGCGTGACCGATTTATCGGATGGAGCGCTGAGGAGCGGCGCCGCAATATCCGCTTCATTGCCTACCAGAGTCGTTATTTAATTCTTCCTTGGGTCCGCGTCCCTCATTTAGCGTCGCACATTTTGGGACGGGTGGCGCAGATGCTCCCACGAGACTGGGAACGCGTCTACGACCATACGATCTACTACCTGGAAACGTTCACCGACCCGACACGCTGGCGCGGGACCTGCTATCGTGCAGCGAATTGGATGGCGTTGGGTTTGACCACAGGGCGCGGGAAGGCCTCCAACGGTCACCGGCCGAACCGATCGCTCAAAGAGGTGTGGGCATATCCGCTGTCGAAGGATTTTCGGCGGCGATTGACAGAGCCGGTATGAGACGCAAGCCGGTTTCGGATTGGACGATGGACGAACTGAAGCAGATTCTCCAGCGGGTGCGCATGGCATTGGGCGAAGAAGACTACAAGGTCATGAACGCCGTGGTCGAGACGTTGTCGTACTTGACGCACCTGGCCAAGGACAAGCAGGCGGCCGAGATCTATCGGATTTTGGGTTCATCGAAAAGCGAGAAGACGCGCAAAATTCTGCGCATACTCGAAATCGAATCCGCAACGGATTCCGACGCTGCCGATCCTGTCGGCGCCAAACCGCAGCCCACACCGGAGCCACCTGTCCTTCGCCAAAACCTCGTGCGCGCGTAACCGATTGATTTTCCAGAGCTGCCTCTTTTGGGGTCGGCTCTGGGCTCGATCACCATCGTGCTCTCTTCAGTGACCACTGAGGCGGTTATTCGTCGTAATCTTCCAGGTTGTCCGTTTCGCTCAGCTCTGCTTCCAGATCCTCGATGCTGGGCAGGTTTCCTTTCAGCCTTTCGGGTAGAGCGGCGGTGATCCGATACTCTGCAACACCGAGAGGTTTTGAGGTGTCGCGCAGCGCATACTCGACGACCATCTTCTTTTTCGTCTTGCAGAGGATAATTCCGAGGCTCGGCTGATCGCTGGAATGTTTAAGCAGATCGTCAACGGCGGAGAGATAGAAGTTCATCTTGCCAGCGTACTCTGGTCTGAACTGGTCCATCTTCAGATCGATGACAACGAAGCATCGAAGTTTAAGGTGATAAAAGAGTAGATCGATAAAGAAATCCTCGCCGTCAACTTCAAGTGGGTATTGACTCCCGACGAACGCAAAGCCGACGCCGAGTTCCAGAAGAAATTTCTGAAGCTGAGCGATGAGTCCTCTCTCCAGGTCGCGTTCCTTCGCCTCGGAACCGAGACTGAGAAAATCGAAGTTATACGGATCCTTTATGATCTGCTGAGCGAGTTCGGACTGCGGCGCCGGAAGAGTTCTGTCGAAATTCGTAATAGCCTTGCCCTTCCGGTGGAAGAGATTGCTTTCAATCTGGTGAATGAGGATGTTCCGACTCCAGCCGTTCTCAATGGTTTGTTGCGCGTACCAAATGCGCTCAGCCAAATTCTTCAGTTTGTCCAAAATCGTGCAGTTATGGAACCATGGCAATTGTGCAGCAACCTGCTGCACAAAGTCCTCGTCCGGCCAAGCCTCGGCAAAAGCCCTCATATATTTAAGATTTCGTGGAGAAAAACCGCTCATCTCCGGAAACGCACTGCGAAGATCCGCGGCAAGCCGATCGATCACTTTGCTTCCCCAGCCTGATTGACGTTGCCGTTCGAGAATGTCCTGACCGATCCGCCAATATAGGAGAACAAGCTCTCGATTTACCGCGAGGGCAGCCCTCACCTGCGCGGTTCGGATTCGTTCCTTCAAACCCCGAAGGAATTCGTCGTAGCCTTCCGGAATGAGAGCACCAGTGTCAGTCATCTCTTTCTTTTAGATCCCATTAGCCTGCAAAGGATTCTGTGCGATTTGAATGAAGGTCAAGGGTAGCACTGCTGCGCCTGGTCGGATTCATGAGCCGGCCGCGCTCGCAATATTTTCACCATCGGCAGGCGCGAAAGTGCGAGGAACTACACCTCTAAACCAGCGAGAAACCTTCGGTCCTGTTTTCATGAAAACTTCTACCCAGTTTCTACCCAGTTAAGAGGGTGAAAAAAGGCAGAACCGTGAAACTGGGCGTGTCGACGTATTCAGAAATGGTCGCAGTAGACGCCATTGTTGTTTGTTTTCAATCGACGCCCAATTTCCCCAGCTGGACGTCGCGGGTTCGATCCCCGTCTCCCGCTCTTTTGTTTTCTTTGAGTTGGCGCGTGTCGTCTTCGTTATACTCCTCAAAATGGGCTGTTAACTGGGTAGAGACCGGTTTTTGCGGCCCATCTAACTCACATTAATAGATGTTGCGCTGGCGCGACTGCCAGCGGGATACGCTGGCATTTCGTGCGAACAATTCGGTGTCGTGGTTCATGCTGGATTTCGTGACCTGAAAACGTTCCTCCTCCGGTCAAAAGAGCAAACGTCGTCATCGGATTTGTAACGACGGTCATCAAGCCTTCATCCGGGTTTTTGCTAAGCCAACCTGCCTATGACATTTCATGGACTCGCGTTACCGGTTCCAAGGTTGCAGCTTGTCGATGCATGCGAGTTCGCGCTTGAGACAAAGTTCCTAAGCACGGACTAAATTCTCAATTCGAACGCGACCTTGCAAACGAACCGGACTTCGCAGATTTCAAGTTTCGGTTACCGGTATTACGTCAACTTGACCGGCTGGTTTCAGCTTTTTCTTGCGCGTGAAGCAATTTCCAGGTGGAATGACAGTCGCGATAGTCTGGACAGAGAGATAATTCGATCACTCGCGAGAAACTGAATCCGACGGCTCAGGTCCTGCATGTTTGGAGGTGTTCTTGACCCGTGTGCGAGGAGGACATAAGCAAAGTAATCCGCGATGACTCAGAGCAAGCAGCAGGCGACGAATCTTTAGCAGCAGTGGCTCGAACACCCAGAGATATCACACGGGTG
>DATNNZ010000579.1:0-8089 GCA_035601575.1 Chthoniobacterales bacterium | reverse complement strand
TATCCGGATAAAAGAGCGAGAAGCAGAGATAGCAACCGGAAGTTCGGCCAAACACGTTCTTTCATCGGGTTGGCTTCTAGCAGATCAACCGATGGGTGGCGAGGAAGGAGATGGCGGGCGCAAAGCGCATAGCCAATAGGCAATAGCCGAGGGGTCGGGCCAATTTTCGGGAAGGCGGCCGCTACCAATCACTGATCACGTTTGGCGTTTGGCGTTTGGCGTTTGACGTTTGACGTTCGGCGTTCCCGAGTTTTCCGATCGACGAGCAAGCTGGTTCGGGCATATGCTGACAGTCGCCGCGACGATTGAATTCGGTTTCACGTGCTCCACGGCGGCAGACACGGAGGTAACTGGTCCAAAGAACAATATCTCCGATGAGCAAAGGCCCGAAAAACACCTCTACCTTTACGGCGCTCCGAAACCCGGTCTATCGAACTCTTTGGCTAGCTAGCATCCTTTCCGGGACCTGCGTTGCCGCTCACGATTGCGCCGCAACGTGGGTGATGTACAAACTGAATCCTTCCCCGCTTTTTTTATCCTTGATGTCGACGGTGGCATCCTTGCCGTTTTTTCTCTTCACGTTGCCAGCCGGTGCTTTGGCCGACATCGTCGATCGCCGGAAATTTCTATGCGTCATGAATCTTTGGCTGGCGATTGCCGCCGGTATGCTGGCGGTCCTCGGTTCGCTTCACCTGCTAAATCCTTATCTTATTCTGGCCTGCATTTTCCTGATTGGAGTCGGCTTCGCCTTCAATGCCCCGGCTTGGACATCGGTGGTGCCGGAAGTGGTCTCAGATGAGGAGCTTCCTTCGGCCGCAACGTTGAGCGGTCTGCAACTCAACCTTTCCGGGATTATTGGACCGGCTCTGGGCGGATTGCTGCTCCCTTTGGTTGGTGCGAACTGGTTGTTTACGATCAACGCGATCTGTTTCTTCGTCGTAATTGCAGCGATCCTGCAATGGAAACGCCGGGAAAAAGCAGACAAACTTCCGTTGGAGAGTTTCTTTGAATCGTTTTTTACTGCGATTCGATACGTTCGCTATGCCCCCGGTATCCAGGTGGTTTTAGCCCGGAATGTTCTGTTCGCTTTTTTCATCTCTCTGATACCAGCGTTGATTCCGGTGGTTGGTTTGCGCGAACTGAAACTTACCGCCGCCGGTTGCGGAATTCTGTTTAGTTCGATGGGTGCAGGTTCGGTACTGGGAGCGGTTTTTGTGGTGCCTTGGGTTCGGAAACATTTCTCGCCGAACACCCTGACGGTTTTAGCCAATCTGGTTATCGCGGTCGTTTACGTACTCATGGCCTTGGTCCGCGACCAAAACATTTTCATGATAGTGGCTGCTCTCGCCGGTGTTGGCTGGACGTTATCCGCATCCGAGCTTTGGGTGGCTGGACAGCGCGCGATGCCACCCTGGGCGCGCGGACGCATGAATGCGACCGTCATCATGGTTTCTCAAGGAGCGATGGCGCTGGGTGGCATCATCTGGGGAGCAGCCGCGACCACGGTCGGAATCAATCCCACATTGGTGGGCGGAGCCGCTCTTCTGGTGGTCAGTTTGATTCTGGCGATACCGTTATCGATCAACTTCACCGGGACACTCGATTTCGAGCCGGCGCCGGTGACCAGCTTCTCTCATAGATTGATCTACCTACCTCAAGCGAAAGATGGGCCGGTGGCGGTGATGTATGAGTTCAATGTCGATTCAGCACGGGCGCCGGCGTTCATGGAGGTAATGAAGCACGTGCGGATGATTCATTTGCGCAATGGGGCTTTCACTTGGCGGTTGCACGAAGATCTCACTCGTCATAACACCTTTCGGATCGAGATGCTGGTTCCCTCCTGGACCCAGCACACCCTGCAACAGGAGCGGATGACCAAAGCTGAAAAGGCAATCATCGATCAGGCAAACGCGTTTCATTTGGGTGGCGGTCCAATCGAGGAACGAATCTTTCTTTGTGTCAACAAGGAGTTAGGCAGCCACCGTCGAACGATAAGCAGTCACCCATCAACGACACCGTTCAGTCCTCTCAATCTTGGTACCCAAGAAGTAACGGCGCCAAGCGCCGAATAGCCGATACCGAAGAAGACTTCACGCAAAGACGCAAAGGCGCAAAGAAAAGACCGACCACGGACCACAAGAGTTAGTTGTCAATGGCAGGACACGCTGGTTCCAAATTCTCGTCTCTAGTTTCTCAGCCTTCATTCCTTTGCGCCTTTGCGTCTTTGCGTGAGATCATTCGGCGTTTCGCGCCGTGACGCTAACCTCATCGGTCATGATCAGCCCTTCTTTGCACATTAGATCACGTTGTGCTCAATCTTCTTCTTGCTCAATTTTTTTCTTTTAACACTCGGCGCGTTTTTCGCCGGTTTTGTGGATGCAACCGTCGGAGGCGGTGGATTGGTGCAGTTGCCTGCATTGTTTGCCATTCTGCCGGCGCAATCGCCACCACAGTTATTAGGCACTAACAAGCTGGCAGCGATTACTGGCACAATAAACGCCAGCATTGCGTTCGGCCGACGGGTAACGCTGCCCGTCCGTTTCATGATTCTTACCTGTCTGACCGCCGGCATCGGCTCGCTGATCGGCGCGCAGGTCACCCGATTCATTTCACCGGAGCTCTTCAAACTAGGTCTACCGGTACTTTTGATTGGACTGTTGATTTACACGCTCAAGCACAAAAGATTGGGCGAGCTGTCTGCGGTGGCGCCTTTTGGACCAAAAGCATTCGTGCAAGGATGTTTGATCGGTGCGGGCATCGGATTTTACGACGGATTCATCGGACCAGGCACCGGAACGTTTTTGATCTTTCTCTTTATTCGAGTGTTCCGGTTCGATTTCCTGCACGCATCGGCAGCCGCTAAGTTGGTAAATGTAAGTACGAACCTCGGCGCGATCCTCTTATTCGGATTTACCGGAAATATATTATGGCCGGTAGCGGTTCCGATGGCTATCACCAACGCCGCCGGCGGCATAATCGGGGCCAGATACGCGCTCTGGAAAGGGAACACCTATGTTCGCCGTTTCTTTGTGGTCGTCGTCTGTATTTTGCTCGCGAAAACGGCATGGGATGGATGGAGTGAGGTGATGAAGATAGCCAATAGCCGATAGCCCCTACCGTTTGCCGCGAAAGAAGTTTTGCAGGATTTGGCGGCATTCGGATTCCCGGATACCGGTGGTAATCAAACAGGTATGGTTTAATGGCGGCATCTGCAAGAGATTGATCATGCTGCCGGCAGCGCCGGTCTTGGGATCAGCACAACCAAAGATCACGCGTCGAATTCTAGAATGAACGATAGCGCCGGCGCACATCGGGCAGGGCTCTTTCGTCACATAAAGATCGCATTCGTTGAGACGCCAGTCGCCCAGGGCACTCTCCGCTTGGGTAATGGCGAGCATCTCCGCATGGGCGGTGGCGTCTTTCAAGGTCTCAACCTGATTCCAGGCACGCGCGATTATTCCCGTTTGATAAACAATGACCGCCCCGACGGGCACTTCTTCCTGCGCCTCGGCCTTTCGAGCCTGGCGTAAAGCTTCCCCCATGAAGTAATCGTCACTCGCAAAATCCAACATTTCAGCCAAGCTTACCGGGTGTTAACGGAGGCAAGAACACGGAATAACCCTATCATCGTAAACCCCTCGGTTTTGGCCTGTAATTTTGCCAAACTGGAAGAGGATTGCACTCGGATCGAAAAGGCGGGAGCCGATTGGCTACATCTCGATATCATGGATGGTCATTTTGTTGATAACATATCGTTTGGGCCCCCAATCGTTGAGACCATCTCAAGATTCGCGACCAGACCGCTGGATACTCATCTTATGATTTCGCGACCAGACCATTATTACAAACGATTTACACCGTTCGTACAGAACGTGACGATGCACGTTGAAACGGAAGTGGATATCGCCGGAACGTTGCGCGCGATTCGCGGTGAAGGCTGCACGGCTGGCCTGGCGATCAGCCCCCCTACCCCGTTCGAAAAAGTGCTACC
The DNA here is from genome assembly GCA_035601575.1 of Chthoniobacterales bacterium. Lineage (GTDB taxonomy): Bacteria > Verrucomicrobiota > Verrucomicrobiia > Chthoniobacterales > JAFAMB01 > DASTDH01. Next base: position 4,098 of record DATNNZ010000579.1, on the reverse strand, counting down.
GTTTCTTGATCAAATCGATCTTCTTTTGGTAATGACCGTTCACCCAGGATTTGGAGGCCAGACTTTCATGCCGGAAACGATGGCAAAGGTCCGCCAGGCTCGTCAGCTAAGAGAGGAGCGAAATCTCAAATTTCACATTGAGGTCGATGGAGGAATCAATCAAACGACAGCACAAACCGCTCGAGAGGCGGGCGCGAACGTTTTCGTGGCCGGCACCTCGATTTTTCACGCAATCGACCCGGCGAAGACAATGGCCGAGCTTCGCGGGGCTTAAACAGGAGATATCGGCACGCGACGACGCGAAGGGTAAACGGAGAAAATCTCACGCCAAGACGCAAAGGCGCAAAGGAAGGAAGGGAAGACCATTGAGTATTACGGCCGTCCTCGAACTGGGCCGCCAAACGACGGACTCATCGCCCCGGTTGGTATAGTTTCCAAAAATGGGTGGATTGTATCCCATTCTCCCCTCTCGTCCTTTGCGCCTTTGCGTCTTGGCGTGAGATTTTCTCCGTTTACCCTTTGCGCCCGCCCGCATCTCTACGCGAAGCGTTGCGGACAGGTCTCGGCGCGAAAAAAAAACGCCCCCTCGGGGCACTAGCTGAATTTGATATGAAAAATCCAGGTTTTCGCTCGCTGTTGATAACGCTGGTCCTGCTTGTCGTCAGTCAGCCAACGACCTGGGCGTATCAGCCATATGGATCTACGGGTGAAGTCGTACTGACGGAAAGGGCGTTCCGGCATATCATGGAACGGCATTGGCCGGATAGCACAGCAGCCGGAGCCGGCAAATTTCAATCCGGGATTACCGAAGATGGTTTACGCGCTTTGATCAACCAGGCTGTACAGAGCGGCCATAGTCGGGTGAACACGAATGGACGTCCCGGCGTGATCTACGAATATGATTTCCAGCGCCAGATAGGCACTAACATTGACGGCCAGCCAGCGACGCGGCTCCGGGTGGTCGTGAACAAACGAAACCAGGTCGTGACAGCTTTTCCATTCTAAGGTCATGAAACTCGACTTCCGATTAGCAGAGCCAACCACCGATACCGAGAGCTGGTCGCAGGCGGATGAGGAAGATTTCCATTACCGGGTCGCGCTGGGCGATCTGATTTTCCAAATCGGATCAAAGAATTTCGGAACCGACTGGGGCTGGATTCCACTAATCGACCTGGTGGCGGGTTTACGGCGTATTGCCAATGACCTTCAGCATTCTGGCCGGTCCGAGACGTTTGAATTCACCGAATCAGAATCGTGGCTTCGGTTTAGCAGACACGGTGACCAGGTCATTGTCACCGCCAGTTACACGCCGGGCGAGGCCCGAATTGAATATTCGCGGTTTGTCCAGGCGATCGAGGAACTGAGTAAACAGCTTCGAGCGGAGCTGCTCCAGCGCAATTCCGCGCTTTCGGAGAACCCGGCATTTCAGCGACTGCTGCCGGAAGATGACGTGTCGGCGTGACGGCGTGACGGCGTTTGGCGTTTGGCGGCGTAGCAAACGGTAGGCGACTGTCCCGTTACGTGCCGAAGCGTGGCACAACGATAAACTCATCCGAAGCTGCTGGCTCGGCACTACCACAAACCGCAGTCGCCACCGGGTGACGGAGTCATAGCGTGTCACTGTATCGGCAAGTCGGCTTATGAGGCCCACAGGACCTATAGGACAAATAGGACCTATGAGGGCGTTCCCGGCCGCGATCAAACCCTCAACTCACCAAGTATTCCGGGTTGAGCCCAGTCAGCTCTTTGCGCACGAACAAGCCATCTTTACGGACGAGTTGATCATCAAAATAGATTTCGCCGCCGCCGTATTCGGGACGCTGAATCGCAACGAGGTCCCAGTGGACTTGACTTCGGTTGCCGTTGTCGGCTTTCTCGTACGCCTGGCCAGGCGTAAAATGAAAGGAACCGGCGATCTTCTCGTCAAAAAGAATGTCCCGCATCGGCTGCAGAATGTACGGGTTGAACCCGAGCGCGAACTCACCGATGTAGCGGGCTCCCTCATCCGTATCAAGGATCTCGTTGATCCTTTTCGAGTTGTTGCCAGATGCCTCAACCACTTTCCCATTTTTGAAAGTTAACCGCACCGAATCGAAGGCCGTACCTTGATAAACGGTGGGAGCGTTATATTGAACGTGGCCATCGACGGAATCCTTCACTGGGCAGGTAAAAACCTCGCCGTCCGGGATGTTGTGCTCACCACTACAAGCAATGGTCGGAATATCGCGAATACTGAAACGCAGGTCAGTACCCGGACCAGTGATACGCACGCGGTCGGTATGATCCATCAAATCCTTTAATGGACTCATGGCCTTCTCCATCCTGGAGTAGTCGAGGGTGCAAACCCGGAAGAAGAAATCTTCGAATGCCTCGGTACTCATGCTGGCCATCTGGGCCATGGCGGGGGTCGGCCAGCGGAGCACCACCCATTTGGTCTGATTCACCCGCTGCTCCAATACCGGCTGCATGAACTTCAAGGCGAGCTGCATCCGGTCAGATGGAACATCTGATTGTTCGGTGACGTTATGACTTCCACGCAAAGCGATGTAGGCATCCACCGCTGTCATTCTGGCCAGCTCATATTCCGCGATCATTCGATATTGATCTTCTTCGGCGCCGCGCAGCATTTCGCGGTTAACGACGTTGCTCTGAAGATTGACCAAGGGAATGGCCCCTTTGGCGCGAGCTCTTCGAATCAGCGATACGATCATCTCGTGGGGGATATCAAAACAGTCGATAAGCACCTTCTCTCCTTTTTGGAGTTGGGTGGAAAAATCAATCAATACCTCCGCAAGACGGCCGAAACGAGGATCCAGCATGATATTATTGCTATAGACTTACTTTCGTAAGCTGCTACTGCAAAGTTCAACGCATGCTAAAGATATTGCCAGAATCCGCGGCAGCGAGCCTGCGGGCAAAATATGCGCCCGAACAAATCGTTTTCACCAATGGTTGTTTTGATATTCTCCATGTCGGTCACGTGCGCTATCTGCAGGCGGCCAAGGAATTGGGCGGCCGGTTGGTGATTGGGCTTAATAGTGATCAGTCGGTGCGGGCGCTTAAGGGCGCCGGAAGACCGATTAACAATGAAGCTGATCGTGCCGAGATCCTGGCGGCGCTGGCCGCGGTCGACCACGTGATCATTTTCAATGAGCCCCGCGTCACCGCACTGGTAAAAGAGTTGCGGCCGCACGTCTACACCAAGGGAGGAGATTACACGATCGATTCATTGAATCCGGAAGAAGTCGCCTCGCTACGCGAGGTCGGCGCAGAGATAAGACTTCTTCCTTTAGTGCCGGGCAAGTCGACGAAGGCGCTGCTTCACGCTATCCAAGAAAAATGAAGAAGCGACTCAAGCTCGGAGTGCTCGGATCTGGCAAAGGCTCCAACTTTCGTGCCGTCGTCGAACAAATTAACGATGGTAAGCTCGATGCCGAGGTGCGAATCGTTATCTCGGACGTATCCGACGCGGGCATACTTTCCTACGCTCGCGACTATCAGATTCCAGCGCTATACGTGCATCCCGGGAAGTATCGAACGAAGTTAGAGGAAGAAGTGGAGCATGATATTGTCCGGTTATTACAGGAAGCGAACGTCGAACTGGTGGTGCTGGCCGGCTTCATGCGAGTGGTTAAACGGCCGTTACTTGAGGGCTTTCCTCGCGCGATAATCAATATTCACCCGTCGTTGCTGCCCGATTTTCCCGGGCTGGAAGCTTGGAAACAGGCGCTGGTGGCGGGTGTACCAGTCACTGGCTGTAGCGTGCACTACGTCGAAGCCGGGGTTGATACCGGCGAGATCATTGATCAGCGAACGGTGCCGATTTTGCCGGGAGACACGCCAGAATCACTGCATGCTCGAATTCAGGAGGCGGAACACGAGCTTCTACCTGCGGTGATTCAAAACCTGGCCACCGCTTTAGGCCGGTGAGTGGTGATTGGTGAGAGGTGAGGGCGTGGTTGGGTCAGGACATCGGTAACACTTCAGGTTCAGGACATCGGTAACACTTTTGTTGTTTGAGGTTACAAGTTTTGGTTGGTCTGCCCAGTTCTCAATGGAGAGTGTGGGCCGTTTTTCTGTTGATTAGCATTGGCGTGT
>DATNNZ010000578.1:0-5770 GCA_035601575.1 Chthoniobacterales bacterium | reverse complement strand
AACGTTGTGCTCGGGAATGCTTTTCAAATCAACGAGGGCATCGTGGTTGACACTCACGTCTCTCGGCTCGCCCATCGGCTTGGACTGACCAAGCGAACTGAACCCGAAAAGATCGAACAAGATCTCATGCGCCTCGTGCCGCGGACAGATTGGACCGATTTCAGCCATTGGTTGATCTGGCATGGCCGTCGCCGCTGCACAGCGCTTAAACCGGACTGCGAAAACTGCGAGGTAGCAAATCTTTGCCCGAGCTGTGGGCGGGTAACGCGGAAAAAGGCCAAGAAGAGCGGAGGAGCGACCAGAGGCAAGACTGAATCTAGAATCTAGAAGCCAGAGTGCGAGAGGGTCCGAGTTAGCGGGCCGATCGAAACCTTGTGCAAGTTCCAAAATCGGGTTCCAAAACAAGCGTCCGGGCTATCGAGAGATGATCCGATCTTCATTGGCCAGCCGCGCCCGACTTCACAGGTCTTCCCTCTGAATTCTCAACTTTCTTCGGTTTGAGAATTACAATCGAAGAAACCATGTTCTGGAGTTCCGTAAGACTCGGCTCGAAGGATGCCAGAGGAGACTTTTCCAGAAGCTTGTAGCTCGGAAACGATGTCAGCGCTCATATGTTACCATGCGCGTCCAATACCTTGGATCCGTCGGGCATTCGGCGGCTGCCAAAAGCCCGAGCAGACCGAAGTAAAGGTGTCTGTCTTCGGGTTACCGGAACCGGGCGTGAGGAAGCTGTACTTCATGCCGTTTTTATAGGCATCAAGGGTATTAAGCTGCAATCTCGGGCATTGATCCGTCGGATCGGCCGCCTTCATCTGCGGCGTAGCCGTGAAGATCACCGCGCTCACGATCACGCATAAAGAAAGAGGATTCTGAAGCTTCATTGTTGCAAACCTTCTTGGTTTCGAGAGCAAGACGGGATGCAGAATACGAAAGCGGTAGCCGGGAGAGAAGCAAGAATCTGGTTCTCCGTTATGCTAAAGTACTGAATGCTGCCCACCGCCGACAGACTGCGCGGGTTCACGGAATCGGTCATCCGAGAGATGACGCGGGTCGCCCATCAGTATGGGGCGATTAACCTCTCCCAGGGTTTTCCGGACTTCGATCCCCCGCCGGAGTTGCTCGCTGCCGCAGCAGAAGCACTCCGCGGGAACTTCCACCAGTATTCAATAACGTGGGGTTCAGCAGAGTTCCGCGGGGCTCTGGCTGAAAAACAATCGCGTTGGATGGGCCTTGATATCGATGCGGATGCCCATCTAGTGGTCACCTGTGGCGGCACTGAAGCAATGCTGGTCGCACTGATGACGGTATGCAACCCAGGCGATTCCGTGATCATCTTTTCGCCGTTCTACGAAAACTACGGCGCCGATACAATTTTGGCTGGAGCCCATCCGATCTATGTGCCCTTGCGGCCGCCCCGATTTGATTTTGACCGGGACGAGCTGCGTCGAGCCTTTTCCAAACGACCGAAGGCGATCGTATTGTGCAATCCGTCGAACCCAACCGGGAAGGTATTTACGACCGATGAGCTGACTTTCATTGGCAATTTGGCTACCGAGGCAGACGCCTTTATCATTACCGACGAAGTCTACGAGCATATTGTCTACGCTCCCCATCGACACACTTATACGGCGTCGCTTCCAGGGTTGTTCAAACGTACTTTGACCGTCGGTTCATTGTCGAAGACCTATGCTATAACTGGTTGGCGGCTCGGATTTGTCCTAGCCGCTCCGGAGGTAATCGCGCAGGCCCGAAAGGTGCACGACTTCTTGACGGTGGGGGCTCCCCATCCATTACAACAGGCAGCGGTTACTGCGCTGCGTTTCCCGCCGGAATATTATCAGAAGCTCGCGCACGATTACATGCGCCGTCGCGAACTATTCACTAGTTATCTCCGCAAGGCGGGCTTGCGGTTTGTCGAACCACAAGGCGCCTATTATGTGCTGGTGAATATTGAAGATTTTGGTCACCCGAGTGATACCGCGTTTTGTCATTGGTTGGCGCGAGAGATCGGTGTTGCCGCCGTGCCAGGCTCCAGCTTTTTTGCCGAACCGGTAACGAATCTCATTCGATTCCATTTCGCCAAACGCGACAAAACTTTATGTGCTGCCGGTGAACGATTGATGCGGCTGCGGAAGCGCGGCTGAACAACCTGCCACACGCTAAGGGAATAAGTTCCACCAAAGACCGCGAAGACAGAGTTTTGAACAGGAGATCGTGGCGCGTCGTAGCCGCAACCAAATGCGATGAAAAACAACCGCGAATAGACACTAATTGACGCGAATCAGACCATTTTTTCGTGTCCATTCGTGGTTAGAGAATCTCGCGCAAAAACAAGATTCTAATTGGCCGTAATACCGAGATAGCCGAGAAGGTAGCCCTCGATCTCGTTTAAGAATCTTTCTTCGCAGTCTTTTTTCGGCTTAACTTTATTGGTGCACGCAGAAGATTACCAAGTTCCGAAACAGTGATACGGTCTTTCTCATGCGCGTCACCATTTCTCCCGAAAATGCACCGTACGGATTCGTCACGAAGGGATTTTGTGAGTCGATCGGGCGAACTCCATTGATTCGTTTGCGCGCTTTGTCGGACGCGACCGGAAGCGAAATATTGGGGAAGGCAGAATTTCTCAATCCAGGCGGTTCGGTGAAGGATCGAGCGGCCTTGGGAATCGTGCTAGACGCTGAGGCTTCCGGTGCGCTTGAACCAGGCGGAACCGTAGTGGAGGGCACCGCCGGGAACACAGGTATTGGCTTAGCTTTGGTTGGAAATGCGCGGGGCTATCGCACCGTTATCATAATTCCGGAGACTCAATCCAAGGAAAAGATTGATGGGCTTCGGGCGATGGGAGCAGAAGTCCGAACCGTTCCTGAAAAACCCTACAAGGATCCCGATAATTATATCCGTATCTCTCAGCGAGTGGCTGAAGAAACGCCCAACGGTTTTTGGGCGAATCAATTCGATAATGTTGCCAACCGACTGGCTCATTACCGGACAACCGGGCCCGAGCTCTGGCATCAAACTGAACAAAAAATCACTGGATTTGTTGCATCGGTTGGTACCGGTGGGACTCTGGCGGGAGTCGCCCTTTATCTGAAGGAGCAGAATCCCGATGTCCGGATTGTCTGTGCCGATCCGTACGGAGCCGCCATGTGGTCGTGGGTCAAGCATGGCCACACCGAAATCAGTGACGGCGACTCGGTAGCGGAAGGTATCGGACAAAGTCGGGTAACCAAGAACCTGGAGGGAGTTCAGATCGATGATGCTTACCGCGTCCGGGATGACGTCGCAGTAGAGATGCTTTATCATCTATTGCTCGCAGAAGGATTGTTTCTCAGTCTCTCATCTGCGATCAATGTTTGCGGCGCCGTAAAGTTGGCGAGATCCGGTGGTCGCGGCCAGGTTATCACGACCATTCTCTGTGACTCCGGTTCACGATACGTTTCTCGATTGTATAATCCCCAATGGTTGGAAGAGAAAAGGCTGACTCCCAAAGCCAAGGGTCTGGATTTCTTGGACAGAATTTGATCGTCCTCGTTCTCCTGCCCGTTCGCTGCCTATATAGGATTTCCCGGAGCAACGAACCGTGAGCGTAATTGGACCACGCTAGATAGAGAATGGCTCGCGAGTGATTCGGTGGTCGCGGACCGGCACGCCCTACTTCACGGTTACCGGTCCCGAGACCGTTTCGGAGCAAGGTCCAGCCTTACCGTATCACCTATTCTCAGGCTCAGGTGTTCGGCGGCAGACGATGAAACCAAGGATATTTCAAGAAAACCGATACTACCCCAAATGGCGAAGGGAGCATTTGGTTGTCCTTCCTCCTCCAGATAGTAGCGTTTCAGTTGCCGGACCTGGTGGTTGCCGGCCTCCAGCGCGAATGTTTCCGGTAATCCATTTTTGGGCAAAGCGGATCGCTGGATGCCGGTGACACAATTGCCGAAACGATCGATATGGATAATGCTGGACTCGATGGAAGAGGGAGAAACTTGGATCGGCTCAGGCAATAGTTGAGCGGCTGGAAGCTGTTCTCCGATTTCTCCAAGCGGAACGCCAAGACTCAGCGCTGCTGCGATGGGAGCAAAAATATCGCGGCCATGAAAGGTGCTGCTGATCTTTGGGGCGAGTAGGCTCTCGTTCTTAATCGCAAACGCTTCGTAATCCGGGACGTTTTTCAGCGCGAAAGAGAAGACGCCGTTGTCCGGCCCAACGAAGAAATAAGCACCTGCTTTTACCGCGATCGGCCAGCGCGATGAACCGACTCCGGGATCAACCACAACCAAATGGATGGTACCGTCAGGAAAGTTGTCGTAAGCGCCTAAAAGAACGTAGGCCGCGGAAAGGATGTTCTGCGGGGCAATCTCATGACTGATATCAACGATGCGCACTTCCGGATTGCGGCTGAGGATGACGCCTTTCAGTGCCGCAACATAGTAATCCGTAAGTCCGAAGTCGGTGAGTAGAGTGATTATGGACACGGGAATCTGGAATGCGGAATACAGGAGCCAGAAGTCGTGATCGATAGGATGCCGAAATTGCGATCCAACAACCGTTGAACCGAACTGTTTCTTGAGTCAAACGAGGGTACCTTTTTGTGGTGAGCTGGCTGCTACCTCTGTATTCAACCACTTGAGGAAGCTTTCGTTGACCGATTCCGGAGCGATCTCTGCGATCAAGTTCGTATAGTTGATGCGCTGATGGATTACCTGCTCAACCGCGATACGATACCCTGCTTGGGTTTTGACGAGAAGAACCGTTTCCGGTTCTTCCACAATCTTTCCTTCCCAGCGATAGGCGCACGTAATTGGAAACCAGTTAGTGCAAACTGCCAGTTGTTGCTCCAATAGTGCTCGGCTGATTTGACGAGCTTCATCGGCAGTGTTGAGCGTGATGTAATAGATGCGCATAGCTGAAAAGATATCTTAGATCACTGAGTCTAACACGGATAGGGCAATACATAGGCACGCGGACGAAGAGCTTCTGGGGCGGGAAGCGACCTCAGGACGACCTCAAAGTTAGTTACAACTCGCCGGCGCCTGGTGGCGCCGGCGAGAACAGGCCACTAAGACTTGGGGGGTTGACCCGCGATGGCTTGTTTGATGATGCCCACGATCAGCATGAGCACTCCACCGCCGACGCCTCCGCCAGCGATTTGTTCAACGATTGAACCGATATCAAGACCACCGGCTGTTGCAGCTGTACCTGCCGCCGCCCCGCCACCGAGGATCATGTTAAGCAATTGTCCACCAAGCCCGCCACCAACAATCCCGGCAATACTGTTTCCGAGGGGACCAAGGTTGTATTGCTTTAGGGTATTACCGATGATGTTGCCGCCGGCGGCGCCGGACAGCAGTTGGATAATCAGATTAATAATTGTCGCATTCATTGAGCTATCCTTCTCGTACGCTTGCTACTGCCGCCGAAAAGCCATCTAGAATTCGAGGCAGCGACGAGACTGCAGGAGTGCTCTCAACGAGGCTTTTCCCAGCCTCGACAACCGCCAAGTTAAATTCTAGCTGGTTTTGATAGCGTATCAGCCTGGCCCTCGATCCGCAATACGGATCGGTGGGAACGCCGGAAGCGCCGTCACGCCGAAAGAGGTGAGAGGTGAGAGGTGAGAGGTGAGAGGTGGGGTTGGGTCAGGACATCGGTAACACTTCAGGTTCAGGACATCGGTAACACTTTTGTTGTTTGAGGTTACAAGTTTTGGTTGGTCTGCCCAGTTCTCAATGGAGAGTGTGGGCCGTTTTTCTGTTGATTAGCATTGGCGTGT
>DATNNZ010000577.1:0-30523 GCA_035601575.1 Chthoniobacterales bacterium | reverse complement strand
TTTGTGATGTTCTCGTCCGTCTCAAGCATCTTTGGCAATCCGGCGCAGGGCAGTTATGGCGCAGCCAATGCCTTCCTCGACTCCCTTGCGCATCACCGTCGCGCGTTGGGCCTCCCAGCGCTGACGGTCAATTGGGGCGTTCTCGGCGGTGAGGGTTACGTGGCTCGCAATGAACGTGTCGCTGAATTCCTCGCGCGGCAGGGCACAGAGGAACTCTCCCCAAAAGAAGTGATGGAACTGTTGGAATCGTCTCTGACCGCAGGCATCACACAGACGATGGCGATCCGCGTCGATTGGACGAAATGGCGGCAGTTTTTCCGCGGCATGCAGGAGAATCCTTTATTGGAGCGTATTTTCGCATCCGTTGAAAGCCAGGAAGCGAGCGGCGCAACCAGCGACTGGCGCCTCAAGATCGAATCGGCTGCGCCGGAGGAACTGGTGGCCATCATCGGCCAAGCGCTACGCGATGTCGTTGGTTCGGTACTGCGAGTGAAGCCAGATACTCTGCGCGACGACCAACCGCTCACGGAGTTAGGGCTTGATTCACTGATGGGCGTCGAGATCGAAAACTCGATCGAAAGCGCAATCGGAGTGACCTTACCACCGGCCAGCCTGATTCGGGCGCGGACGATCGCCCAGATCGTTGCGTTGATCGCCGAACACATGGGAGTGAAGGGAGTCGGCGGAGTCCCTGTGCCAACCACAGGATCCATGGCAGCGCCCGAGGAGGCGTCTACCGACGACGTCAATTTGGAAGCGCTTTCCGACGAGGAAATTGACGGGTTGCTTCGCTTTGACTCAGCCTTGGATGGCCCTTCTGATTCCCAGGACGTCGTCCGTTAAGCAGAACCTGAATCCACATGTCCGGAGACAAGCGCGCCCTTCTTAAAGAGTGGTTGGCCAGCGGAAAAGCCCACCTCCAACCACTGACATTTCCACAACGCGAATTGTGGGAGACGTCGCCCGTGGCGGTCACTGATAATGCGAACCACATCTGCTGTCTTATCCAGATGCGCGGGGTCATCACACCGGACGCCTGCGAGGCTGCGATTCAGCGAGTGGTGGAACGGCAGGAGGTTATGCGGCTTTCATTCCTGCCCGGTAAAGATCGCCCGATCCAGATGATTCGCCACGCCAGCGATGCCAATTTCCGTTTCCGCGAGCTATCGCCTACACAAAGCCACGAACAGGCGGTCGAAGATCTGGCAAGAGAGATCTTCAGCGAACCATTCGATTTCGTGCAGGGACCACTTTACCGGGTCGAGGTGCTCCGCCGAGCCGCCGATGATCATGTCCTGGTTCTCGCGATTCATCACGCCATTGCCGATGGCTGGACGCTCGGTGTCTTCATCCAGGATCTGTGTGTTGCTTATGTGCAAGGGCTTATGGGTCTGCGCGAGGGGCTTCCACCAGTGCCTCTCACCTACGCAGCTTGGGGAGCGGCGGAACGCGCGCTTTGGCAGCCGTCGGAATTGAAGCGACGGGCCGCCTTCTGGAAATCCAATCTCGCGGGAATCCGACGGCTTTGGAACTCCCAGGAAGGACCTGAGAGCGTGTCGAGTGTCCCCGATCGGTGGGTTTCGCATTTTCCGGTCGATCTGGCCGATGCCGCGCGTGAACTGGCTCGCGTCAATGGAACGACTCTCTTCAATACACTGCTGGCTGCGTTTCAAATCGCGCTCTCCCGGTGGACAGGCGAGCAGGACATCTTGGTGGGTACTCCAGTAGCGAACCGGTCTAAGCAGGCGGTGCGGGAAACGATGGGCTATTGCGCCGGTATTGTGCCGCTCCGAGGCCAGGTCGACGTGGACCGTCCGTTCTCCGCCAGCCTAAAGACAGTGCATCAAACGACCGTCGATTGTTTCGCGAACGCCATGCCATTTGCTGAACTCGTACCGGCGCTCGAAGAGCCGCCTAGTCCCGGGCAAAACCCCATTTTTGAAGTGCGGTTCGCGTTGCAGAACCATCCCGTTCCAGACGTAACGGTGCACGGGCTGTCCGCCCGACTCAAGATGCGCTCCACCGGTACCGCGCGTTTTCAACTCGGATGCGAAATCACGGTAGTGGACGACGGTTTCCAGGTGGTATGGCTTTTCCGACCGAAACTGTTCCCTCTAGCGGAAATAAAAAACTTGGCGTACCTGTTCCAGGCTGTGCTGGCAGGCACTTGTCGCTCCCCCGAAAGTCGGATTGCCGCTCTTATGATCTGAACGCGATGAATACCACGCAACCAACAGAAACCTTGCTCGAACCGCAGCAGCCCCATTGGGTAAGCCGCGCGGCTTTCCCGGTTCTCACCGCCGTTTTCTTTCTCAATCAAGCTGCGCTGGTCGCCGCCCTGTATTTTCGCTCTATTTGGTTCACTATCCCGCTGGTGTTAACGGCCAGCCATCTCATGCACGGGATGTTGATCGCCTTCCACGAGGCTTCTCATGGACTGCTGCGAAAGAGCCGCCGCCTGAACGAGATAGATGGCATTATCATCGGAATCTTTAGCTTCATGAGCTTGAGTCTCTACCGCGCGGCACATCAATTGCATCACGCCTACCTGGCGACGGAACGGGACATAGAACTCTGGCCCTTCGTTATTCCCGGAAAACCGCGATGGTTCAGAGTCGTGGCAGCAATTCTGGAACTTAATGTCGGCTTGTTTTATACGCCGTTCTTGTTCATACGCACTTTTCTCCGGGCCGGTTCGCCGATTCGGAACAAAAGGCTGCGCCGACGAATTTGGCAGGAGTTAGCACTGACAGCCGGTGTGTGGTTTTGTATCTCGGCAGCGCTGGCGTGGTCGGGCGCATGGAAATACTTTCTGTTGATGTACCTGGCGCCGGCATTTCTGGCGGCGAACATGCAGAGCTGGCGCAAATACATCGAACACGTTGGACTGACCGGCTCCACAGTGAACAGCTCTACCCGAAGCATTATTTCAGAGGGCCCGCTTGGGCGACTCGTAGCTTTCACTCTGCTCCATGAGCCCTATCATGGCGTACATCACCGGCACTCCGGTGTGCCGCACGCGGAGCTACCCCAACTCGCTTCGGAGCTGGAGCCGAAGAACCCGGGCGAAGTATCTCCGTTTCCGAGCTACCGACATGCATTAATGGACCTTCTTCGTAGCCTTGCCGACCCCCGGGCGGGAGCGCAGTGGCGCACGGCCACACCGCCGTTAACCGGAGCGCACAACCAAATGGTGTAGCCGGGACGAACACGCGACAACCGATCTTGTGACTCAGCATTCACTTATTAGTCCAAGGACTCTGGACAGCGAGACCGCTTCGCCCTCGGAGTGTCTTTTTGAGGCGGTCGGACTCGAAAAAAAATTCGATGATGGCCGGGTCCAGGCTTTGCGGGGTGTAACGTTTAGCGTATCCGAGGGGGAGTTCGTCGCCATTACTGGCCCGAGCGGTTGCGGAAAGACCACATTGCTCCAAATGCTGGGTGCGTTGGACCGGCCAACAGCGGGAACTTTGTTCTACCGTGGAAACTCGATTCCAGATCTCCCTGATCCGTCGATCTATCGGGCTCACGAAATCGGCTTCATTTTTCAGGCATTTCACCTGCTGCCAACGTTTACCGCACTAGAGAATGTGCAAATTCCGATGTTTGAAAGCGGCCTGTCCATTTCGGAGCGGAGAGATCGGGCCATCACCTTGCTGAAGTCGGTCGGATTGGAACATCGTCTCAATCATTTCCCGGCCAAGCTGTCTGGCGGAGAAAGGCAGCGTGTCGCCATCGCCCGCAGCCTGGCCAACCGTCCTTCCGTCTTGCTCGCGGACGAACCCACTGGCAATCTCGACAGCGAGAACACGCGACTTATCCTCGAACTAATCGATCGGGTCCACCGCGAGCAGAACATGACGCTGATGTTAGTGACGCACGACATGAGCATCGCCGAAGGAGCATCGCGAACAATCTACATGAAGGACGGCCGCATTGTGTCGGATCGCAAGTCGACCGTTGCCGAAGATTAATATGACCTTTTTCACGGTAATCGCGCGCGGGCTGACGCGCCGTCCGATACGTACCGGGCTAACACTCCTAGGCATCGCTATCGGCATTGCGGCCGTCGTAGCGCTGGTCGGCATCTCGCGCGGATTTAACCGGAGTTGGACGGCAGGGTTGAAGGCGCGTGGCACCGACGTTGTGGTCAGCAATATGGGTGGCTCGTTGATCCCGAAGCCGTTTAGCGCCTCGGTGCGTGACCGTATCGCTCACCTTTCCCACGTGGCCGCCACCTGCGCAATATTTGTAGACGTGACGAGCGTTGAGAACGCCGAGATGATGATGGTGTCCGCCCGCGAGTGGGACGGATTTGCTTGGAAAAACCTCAAGTTGATCTCGGGACGGATGCCGCACGACCCGACCGAGCCGGCCGTCGTCTTGGGCCGTAATGCGGCAGACGTGCTTAAGAAAAAGGTTGGCGATCCGATCCAGATTGAAACTCGTGAATTGTCCGTGGTCGGGATCGTTGATGGCAACGCATGGGTGGAGAACAGCTCAGTGATTCTCTCTCTACCGCTGTTTCAGGAAATTACTGGGAATCAGGGCAAGATTAACGTTATCGACATCCGCGTCACGCCCTCTGCGAGTGCTAAAGATGTGGAACTACTCTGTGATCAGATCAACCGGCTCGTCCCGGAGGGTCGCGCCGTCGTGGCTAGCGAGAACATGAGCAGCAGCGAGGCGTCTCGCATGGTGCGAGCGATGAGTTGGAGCACTTCTTTGTTGGCCGTACTCGTCGGCGTACTCGGCGTAATGAACACGATGCTGATGAACGTCTTTGAGCGCACGCAAGAAATTTGTGTTTTGCTCGCACTCGGATGGAAACGGAGCCGGATCGTCCGCATGATTTTGTGGGAATCGGCCCTGCTCGGCTCGCTTGGCGGCGTGGCGGGCGTGCTGATCGGAGCCATTGGAGTAAAGGTCCTAGGTGCGACGCCTGCCATTCGCGGACTCCTGGAACCGGACCTCAGCACCACCCTCGTCGCCATGTCTGTGGCGCTCGCCATTGCGGTAGGGGTGATCAGCGGTCTCTACCCTGCATGGCGAAGTTCGCAGCTCCAGCCGAGCCGGGCCTTGCGAGGCTGACTTTGCGAGGTTGACTTTCAACCCGACCATCCCATGAATCTCCTCCACTCGATCTCCTTGCGCATTACAGCTTCCATTCTTGGCTTCATCTTGTTGGTTTCCGTTGCCCGCGGCGCCAACCTTGAGTCATCCGTAACGTCCGCCAGAGATCTCGCCGCCACCCTTTCCGCACGGCAGGACGGCACATCTTACGTGCGTCTGCGTCTGGACGTTAAACAGGCAAATGACACGACGAAAATAGCGCTTCAAATTCAGATTAAACACCGCCGCACGAAGGCGGCCAACGATCTCGTTTACCAAGTGCTTTGGCCCAAAGAGCGCAAGGGAGAAGCCGTCCTCTTGCACGAAGCAGATGGTCGCCCCCCGACCGGTTCGCTTTTCATGCCACCTGACAAGCTACGCTCTCTGGATGCTTCGCAAATGAACGAGGCGCTGTTCGGCAGCGATCTATCTTACCAGGATGTCATCGAGAACTTCTTTGCCTGGGAAAATCAAGTTATCACCGGCAACGAGGTGGTTAATCGTGTTAACTGCATCATCCTGGAGTCGAGACCTGGCAAGGGTGAATCTAGCCCTTACGGCAGCGTGCGCAGTTGGATCGACCCCAACCGAGTCGTGCCGCTCCGCGTGGAAAAATACCTGCCTTCTGGCGGGCTGGCGCGTCGCATTGAAACCACTCGTGTGGCCACAGACGACAAAGGTCGCTTTATCCCTGCCACTCTGACGGTGCGCGGTTCGCGAGAAGATTCTGTGACCGATCTGGAGGGTTCCCGGATCAAGCACGATGTGACCTATCCCGACCGCGAATTCACTCCAGAAGGCCTCAAAGAAGCCTCGGCTCCAAGCTCGGCACCCGAATAGTGTCGCTGCCGAAACTGCTCGGTTACCTCGAAACACACCTCCTTTTTTTGCCGCTTCCCGACGCTTTGGCGACTGCTGACCGGCTCTATCACCCTAAACACGGGATTGTGCTCGTTGGCCACAGCATGGGGGGATTAGTCAGCCGGATGCAGGCGGTCGATACCGATAGAGTCCTCTGGGACCAATGTTTTGGTCAAAACGCCGATGCCCTTTATGCCAAAATTCCAGATAACAGCTTGATCAAACAAACGCTGGTGTTTCACGCCGATCCAGACGTGAAGCGAATCGTCTTCATCTGTGTGCCCCATCGCGGAAGTACTCTGGCGGTTGGTTTGGTCGGCGCTTTAGGTAATGGTTTGATTCAGGTTCCGCGAAATGTCGCGATGGCGATTCGGAACACCCTCGGCGATTCAGTGGCAAAACTTACCGGTATAAAAACGCCCACTAGCATTCGCGGGCTTTCGCCTCAGTCACCGGTACTGATTGGACTGGATAAGCTCCCAATCAAAGCCCCTCATCATTCAATTATTGGCGATCGCGGCCGAGGAGATTCGCCGAACGGTTCTGACGGAGTCGTTCCTTATCGGAGCGCGCATCTCGATTCGGCCCAATCCGAAAAGATCATTCCTTACGGACACGGTGGCTTCCAGAGCCCCGAAGCAATCGCGCAACTGTTACGAATCCTCCGACTCCATTTGGGGCTGAAGGCCGAGCCGATGCACAAGGTAGCGGCGGCACAGTAGGCTTAACAAACCTGGTGAGCGGTGGAGTTGCTCGGGTCCCCGGCGCTCCGCTGCGGACCGCTCTCGCTCATCTCAGTAATAAGTTGACAGCCCAGGCTAGCTCAGAAATTCGACGCGTCCGGTGCGTAGATCGTATAAAGCGCCTACCACTTCGACTTTTTTTTCTTCAACCAGTGGTGCGATCACGGGTCCGGCGGCCTTTAACTTTTCAACATTTGTCGCAACGTTTTGCCGAATCGCAGCATTTACCGAACCTCCCTGTTTCAGTGCTTGTTCGACTGGAGGTTTGAGGTAGGAAATCAGTGCGGGAAGATGGCCGGGTAATTCCTTGTTTTTTGTGATTACATCGATGGTCGCCTTAATGGCACCGCATTCGCTGTGACCGAGAACGACGATCAACGATGCGCCCAGTACGGCTGCGCCGTATTCAGCGCTAGCCAAGCCGTTGTCATCGAGAAAATTGCCGGCCAGACGAATCACGAAAAGGCGGCCGCGTGATTGGTCGAATGTCAGCTCGGGGGAAACTCGGGAATCGGCGCAGCTCAGAACGATAGCAAACGGACGTTGACTCAACGCAAGCTCTGCCCGTTCCGGACCGTAATCGTGACGAAGGTGCGTCCCTGTCGCATACCGTTCATTTCCTGCTTTGAGTTCAGCTAAGGCTGCTTCTGCAGTTTTGGGTTCTTGTTCCTGCGCTCCCTTCCCGTAAGCCAATCCCTTCAAAGAATTCCAGGCGAAAGCGACACCGGCGAGGGCGAATCCATGTCGCAAAAAAGCGCGTCGGTGGCTGTTAGTCAGCTTGGCATCTTTTTGGAGGTGTTCGGTCATAGCTTGGCCTTCTTGGTTCGATTGGAGGTGTGCTCAACTTCCCAACTGGAGTTAAGCAGGGAGATACTGTCACCTTTCTCTGTGCCGTTGCTATAGGACCAAAGTCCTATAACGCACATGTTCCATTTTTTGCAGGATCTCTAGAAATTGAGCCCCAGCGTGAGTTCCGGACCGTGAGCTGAAACTCGATACAGTCAGCCGTTAGAGTCGTAATCGGCAAGAGATAGCGATAGCCGATCTACTTTGGTCCCAAGACCCCGCCGGGAACCCGGCGAAATGGAGCTCGTAAATTGAGCGAAAACTAGGGACCATCATTCGATTATTCCATCCTTTCTGCAGGACGTTCGTGCGCTGATCGAACCGGGAACGACGTTGATCCTCACCAATGCTCCAGTCGGCAGCCAAACCCACAGTGGATCTGGATTCAACATTCTCACCGCAGACGCCCGATAAACCCAAAAGCCGATCGCGATTGCATCGAGGTCGTGAGCGCGCAGGGAATGCTGTAAAGCATCGGAGTTCGTGCCTGCCTAATTCAGCACGTCGGACACGTCCAAGAAAGAAGGGCCAAAGACTCCGATTTAGTCGCCGTGGATTTTCACGAGAACTGCGGAAAGTGGATAGCGACATTCGATCGCACTCGCTAGGATTGAATTTTTCGGATAACACGGTGTCGGTTTGCCCCCCAATGTGACGTACGGCCTACTCCAGCGACGACTACGCTGCGGCCATTTTGTCGTGGCCGCCTTGTCCGTATTTGCGTATCCCTTCCTAACCATCTCATTAGCCGTCGCCGACTCAGCCAAGTCGGTGCTGGTCCTGTACGGAGAGAGATTGGAGTTGCCGGCAATTGGAGCGGTCCAGCGCGGCTTGGATATAGCGCTAGGCGCCGATAAAAAGGCGGATGCATTCTCGGAGTTCCTCGATTTCGCTCGCTTTCCAACACAGTCCCAGCGGGAGGAACTTGCCAGCCATCTGAAATCCCGATATGTCGGGCGAAAGTTCGATCTGGTGGTTACAGTCGCTGGTTCAGCGCTGAACTTTGCCCTGGACTACCGGCAGGAACTCTTCGCCGGCGCGCCGATTGTTTTTTGTGCAGTCGATCGACGCGAAATCGAAGGACGGGATCTACCTGCGGACGTGATCGGTCTCCCGATCAATTTTGATTTCCGTGGCACCCTAGATTTGGCTTTCCGGCTTCAGCCGGAAACGGAAGAGGTGGTTTGCATTGCCGGGACTGCCGGTTTTGATCGACTTTGGGCAGAGCAATGCCATCAGACGCTCGACGGTTACAGAGAAAAAGTTCGCTACCGGTTCATCGGAACCGGACCGATCGGAGAGACTCTTTCAGCTATCCACAAACTCTCTCCAAGAAGCATCGTGCTCTATATTAGCATCTTGCGGGATGGTCACGGGGATTCCTTCGTACCGATGGAGATTGCTGGCCGCGTTGTGCAGGAGTCGAACGTAGCCGTATATGGATTGGCGTCGAACCAGCTGGACCAGGGAATCGTCGGCGGATCGCTGTTCGACTTTGCCGCGCATGGGGAAGAAACCGGCCAACTATGCCAAAAGGTACTCTCCGGCGGGAATCTCGATCCAGGACATCTGCAGCCGGCCAAGCCAAATGCTTTAGTGATCAACTGGCGAGCCCTACAGAAATGGAAGATCCCTAAACGCCTCATTCCAAGCAACGCCACCATCCGTTTCCGAGAGCCTTCGCTCTGGGAAGAGCATCGGGCCCTCGTGATTGGTGCTGTTGTTTTCGCTATCATCGAGACCGTGCTCATTCTGGCTCTCCTCCGCAGCCTGGCTCGGTTGCATCGGACGCGGCGTGAGCTGAACGATCGCCTTCGGTTCGAGCGGCTCATCGCAGGTCTCTCGGCGAGGTTTGTCAATATCCCGCCAGAAAAGGTAGATAGCGAGGTCGAAACGGCCTTGGCCCAGGTCGTCGAATCAATGAAGCTCGACCGTTGCGCACTTTTCGCGCTTGTGGGCGATAGCGCTGACCTGCGAATCACACATAAAAGCCAGACGCTTGATGCTGGCTGTGTTCCTTTCCCACCTTCTGAACAGCGATTACCCTGGGTTTTCGGACAAATCTCGAGCGGAAAGGCCGTTATCCTCCACAATGTCGACAAAGATTTGCCGGAAGAAGTGACCGAAGAGAGGGAATTTTGTCGGGAGTTCGGGATCAAGTCGGCATTGGCCTTCCCTTTCTTTCAAGCCGGAGCGGCAACCCGTGCAGTTTTGTATACGTCAGCGAACCGGGATGAGAAATGGTCGGATGAAGTAATCCCTGACTTGCAATCGATCGGTCAAATTCTTGCCTCTGCTCTTGCTCGAAAAGATGCTGAAGAATCATTGCGCGAAAATGAGGCGACGATAAGCTTGGCCGCACAGTCAGCCGACCTTGGTCTCTGGTCCCGAGACATGCAAACAGGTAAGATCTGGGCCACCGCGCGAACCCGAACCATGTACGGTTTCTCCGCCGACGGCGAAGTAACTTTTGGTCGATTTTTGGAGTCGCTTCATCCGGACGATCGTCCAACCACCGAGAAAGCGATCGCCGAAGCTGTGGCGGACCGTTGTGACTACAATATCATCCATCGGATCGTTCGAACGGATGGTACGGTGCGTTGGATGGCCGCCCGCGGACGCACGATCTACAGCGCGGGCGGGCAAGCTCTGAAGATGATGGGAGCGTCGTTCGATATCACGGAACGACGTCAGCGCGCACTCGAGACCGAGGGTCATCGGCAGGAACTCGCCCATCTCGGTCGGGTCGCATTGATGGGAGAAATGGCTACTTCTCTGGCTCACGAACTCAACCAACCCCTGACCGCGATCGTTACCAATGCCGGAGCAGGTCAGCGGTTCATTGATCAAGGCGTTGTCGACATCCAGGAACTGCATGAGCTTCTGCTCGATATCGCTTCCGATGGGGAACGTGCTGGTAAAATCATCCGCGGTATTCGGGAAATGGTACGGAAGGGTGATACCGCCCGCGAAGTCGTGGATATGAACCAATTAGTGAAGGATGTGGTCCGCTTAACCAACTCGGATGCGGTGAGAAATTCCTGCGCTATTATCACTGAGCTCGCTCCACAACCAGCCTGGGTCGAGGCCGACGCTGTCCAGCTCCAGCAGGTTTTCCTCAATCTGGTGTTGAACGCTTTTGATGCCATGCAAGAGACGCCCACTCATCTCCGCCGTGTGGTGCTTTCTACGAATTCTGCAGTCGATGGCGTGATTCGCACGGCGGTCCGCGACTTCGGCACTGGGCTCTCTAAGAAGGTGCGCCAGCGGGTCTTTGAGCATTTCTTTTCTACCAAGAAGGATGGCTTGGGAATGGGGCTGGCGATCGCTCGATCGATCGTTGAATCATTTGGTGGATCGCTTGATGCCACGAACGCTCCGGATGGAGGCGCCGTCTTCTATTTCAATCTACCGGCCTACATTGATCGATCCAAATGAGCACCCAACTTGACGGCATGGTCTTCATTATCGACGATGATGCGCCGGTCCGAAGAGCTTTGGGCCGTCTACTTCGCTCAGTCGGTTATTCAATCGAATCTTTCCCGTCCGCTTGCGCTTTTCTTTCTCGATCTCCATCTACCAGTCCATCTTGTGTGATTCTGGATTTCCGAATGCCTGGATTAAACGGGTTGGAGCTGCAAAGGGCGCTGGCGGCGGCCGGTCGCGACGAATCGATTATCTTTATCACCGGACACGGGGACATTCCAACCTGTGCCAACGCGATGAAAGCGGGCGCGATCGACTTCCTTCCCAAACCTTTTCGGGATGAGGATCTGCTCGATGCCATCGCGCGCTCCCTTAAGCGGTCCCAAGTTCTCTGGCGTGAACATACTGAGAGAACAAAGATCCAAACCCTGGTAGACCAGTTAACACCGCGGGAGCGTGAGGTGATGGAATTGGTGGTTGCCGGGAAACTAAATAAACAGATTGCGGCTGAACTAGGTGCCAGCGAAAAAACAATCAAAGTGCACCGTGGTCGGGTAATGCAAAAAATGCAGGTATTCTCAGTCGCTGAGTTGGTGAGGCTTACGGAAAGCTTGGGCATCCAGCCGGATAGGACTAAGGTCTAATATCGCCTACTTAGCCACTCGGCTAGTATACGATCTATCGGACTGATCTTTGTATCGCTCATTTGTGCGGAGAAAGAAACAGTGGCGAAATCCTTGCGAAAGTTATGAAGGAAAATCCGTCGAGTGCCTGACCAACCAGAGATTATTTGTGTCGTCGATGACGACGCCGCCGTCCTGAAGGCGTTGGGCCGTCTGCTGCGCTCGGCTGGGCTGCAAATGATGCCGTTTGACAACCCCCGATTATTCCTCGAACACGCCGAAAACCACACGATTGCCCTCGCGATCATCGACGTCTGGATGCCAGAGCTTAGTGGGTTGGAAGTGCAGCGACTACTCCATCATATGGCGCCGGCTACGCCGATCATCATGATGACTGGACGAGACGATCCCGGGATGGGCAGTGTCGCATTCGCTCAAGGCGCTAGAGCGTTTTTTACCAAACCGTTTGCCGATGCTGCGTTCTTAGAAGCAATTCGCGCCGCTCTCCCAGGGCGAAACTAACGGAGCCGGTTACCGACGTCCTGACCACGCCCTTTTACCGCTTACGGCTCTTCTCTCCGCTGGCCGGACCCATATTGCTTAAGTCCAATTTTGCTCAGCTCCAATTTTTCGGATAATCGTGGAGTGTGCCACTGACGTCTCCTCTAACCACATGAAAAGCCTGGCTCTATCTCTCCTCGTAACGATATCCGCGTGCGGTGCTTCCGCCGCCCCGGTCACCCCAGTCACAGTGCAGTTTACTGATCCGGCTAAATTTACCGATTTCCAAATTCGAGGTCGCGACGCGAATTACACCGCGGGGATCTTCGCGAGCGATGTCACGGCCGAGCTAACAGCTGTGATGAAACAAAAATATCCAAACAGCAGTTTGGTCCTGCGCTTTACCGACATCGATCTCGCCGGCCGGTACTCGACTGCGGGAGCAATCAGAGTTGCTCGGGACACTCATCCCGTTCGAATGAATTTTGACTTCGCCCTAACCGATAGCAACGGCAAGTCCTTGGCGAGAGGCTCGACTCGCCTGGTCGACTCTTCCAGCATGGGTTCTCACTCCCGTGATCCAAGGCGCTCACAGGTCTTCTATTATGAGAGGCGACTGCTGAACCGCTGGTTGCGAACATTGTCGCCTCCGCGGTAGGTTAAAACCCGACTCCGGAAAGTCGCTGCCCATGCGCTTCGAGATCAGGGAAGTGTGTAGTCTAACCCAAAGGGACACCAGGACTTTGCCCAGGGTCAGCTCTACGGGGCTAAGATAAGGCATGTTCCGAGCTAGGCAGCTGCCGGATCCCGATAAGCCAACTGGCGTGACCAGGCCAGAGGACTAGAGCAGAGCTTTCGATTGAGCCCGGCCACAAACCGCAGTCGCCATACGCGCGGCAGCACCTATCCCTCAACGGGCAGGGATCGCGGCCTGTCCGCCACAGCCTTACCTCACGAAGAAAGCAAACCCAGTCTGGCAGCCGCTGGACTGGGCTCTGCTTCCAAGGCCCTTTGGGTCGGTTCCCTATTGGCTATCGGCTATCGGCAATCAGCTATTCGCGAAGCGCTATGCCAGACCGTTGTCTTTCCGGATCTGCTCGCAGTTTGTTTTGTCGACCGCCATTGTCGGAAGCGTGATCTTTTTCTCCACTTTTTCGCCTTTGACGATCTTCAATCCTTGGCGGACGCCCTCCGCTCCCGGTGTTGCATAGAGGAAGGTTGCAGTGAGTTCGCCTTTGCAAACCCAGGTGACGCCTTCGTTTGGCAACGCATCAATTCCGAGAAACTTGATGTCCTTTTCCCGGCCGGCATCTTTTGCCGCGAGATACGCGCCGTAAGCGATCGGGTCATTGTGACCGTAAACCAGATCGATCTTGTCGAATTGCTTGAGCGCCGTCGTCATCGTGTCGTAGCCCTTCGCCTGCTTCCAATCGCAGTCGATGGGTTGAAGTAACGACTTAATGCCCGATTCTTTACTAACGAACTCGTTGAACCCATCGTGCCGATCATGCGCCGGTTGCGTTCCCATTCCTCCCCATAGCTCGACAATGTTTCCTTTTGCCGCTCCCGGTCCGCCGAGCGACTTGACCGCGTATTCGCCGGCCGCTTTGCCGATCACGACGTTATCGCCGCCGATGAATTGCGTGTACTTGTCGGTATTGACGTTCCGATCGAGGACTATCACCGGAATTTTCGCATCAATAGCTTTGATGATGACACCGGTTAATCCGGCCGACTCCTTCGGGCTAACCAACAGGACATCGACGCCTTGTTGAATCAGGCTTTCCACATCGGCTACCTGCTTCTCCGTCTTGTCCTGTCCATCCGTGATGATCAGTTGTATTTCCGGATGTTTGTCCGCTTCTTTCTGCATGTCCTTATTGAACTGGACACGCCAAGGTTCAACGATGGTTGCTTGTGAGAACCCAAACACATATTTCTTGCCCTGGGCTCGTAATTGGAACGGCTTAAACACCGTCGACGCTGCCGCAGCAGCAATACTCGTTTTAATGAACGTTCTTCGTTTCATGGGGGTATAACAGTTCGTCTTTTTCTGATCTGAATCCCCGATGCGGGAACCCAGAAAGTTGTGTTGGGGTATTTTCTTTGCTCGTGGTTCTTATCTAAGGTTTTGCAGGGAATGCACTTCATCTTTGCGCGGCCCGTCTGTACTCACTTTCTTGGTCCGCGCACGCAGGCGCTTCCACCAGAGTCCGATCTGCCCCTCTTGCAGCAGCACCGCAGCAAGAATAATCGCGCCTTTCAAAACGAATTGGATATTACTGTTAATGTTCTTGAGCAGCAGGATGTTGGTGAGGAAACCAAAGATCAGCACGCCGACAAACGTTCCCGTCATCGAGCCTTTGCCGCCCATCAAATTAGTGCCACCGATGACGACCGCAGCAATCGCGTCGAGTTCAGCCCCGGTACCCGCGTCCGGTTTCCCCTGCCGGTATTGTGCAGTGTAAAGCACACCAGCCAGAGAGGCTAACATCCCGGCAATCGCGTACACCGCTGTTTTGATCTGGTCCACGCGGATTCCCGCCAATCGCGCCGCCTGCTCATTTCCGCCGATCGCATAGATATATCGGCCAAATGAGGTGTATTTAAGAATGAACCCAAACGTCAGCACGGCAACCAGGAAGAAGATTCCGGGCACGGGAATAACTTGCAGCACCAGGGCACGCAGAATGTCAAACTGGTCGGTAGCGTTAGAACCGGTGTAGACCGGATAAACAGCCGCGGTCTCACCACCCAATAGACGCGCGACACCCAGGATGGCGACCATCATTGCCAGGGTTACGATGAATGGCTGCAACCTGCCTTTAGAGATGATCAGGCCGGTCAGCCCACCGATCGCTAAACCGACAGCGGGCACCGTAATCAGAACGCTCAAAACGCCAAACTTTGTTTGGAGCTGACCAGTAGTCCACCAAGCTAACGAAGCCGCTACTACGACGCCCAGGACTAACCCCAAAAGGCGAGTAGTCATGCCCGCTTGCTCAACTGGTTTGGCCGACCCACGCCGCAGATTCGTGGCGACTAGCGGTACCAAGTAGCTGCAAAGAAAAACGGATACGATCGCTAAAATCGGAATCGAAGTGACAGACGCAGCTGTCCAGCCCGTCAAGGTTAGAAGCATCGCACAGAGCATGCACCCAAGGGCCATCATCGAACCCACCGAGAGATCGATACCGCCGGTCAGGATCACGAGAGTCATTCCCACCGCGATGATTCCGTTATTCGAAACTTGTCGAAGGACATCAGCCTGATTCCCGGGCTCCAAAAAAATGTTTACCCCTTTGCGGTTGACCGGCGATAGAACTATTCCCGCGCCATAAAGCACCGCCAATCCCCAAAACAACTTCGTCTTTAACAGGAAATTTCCCGCTGCCGTGCCGATCCCTTTCACACCGTCGTCTCCAGTTTCAAAAATTCAGGTTGGATAGCGCCTCCCGGTGAGGCGTATTCAAGAATCGTCTCCTGCGAAAATTCCGATCGGTCGAGTAATGCCGTCGGACGACCTTCGCGCAGCACGAGAATGCGGTCGCACAACAGCATAAGTTCCGGAAGTTCAGAAGACACTAAAACAATCGCCAATCCCTGGTCGGCGAGTTCGCCAATTAACCGATAAATTTCGGCCTTTGCGCCAACATCGATTCCGCGGGTCGGTTCGTCGAGCAAGAACACCCTGGGCTTGGTCACCAGGCATTTCCCAACCACAACTTTTTGCTGGTTGCCGCCGCTGAGGGAACCCGTTACTTGTTCTGGTTCACGCGCGTGAATATTGAGCTGGCGAATTATCGACTTTGCCAATTCTTTCTCTTTCCCTGGTAAAACAATACCCAGGTGAGTAAGCGTCCGCATGACCGGCAACCCAATATTTCGGTCAATCCCAGCGCTCAAAACGAGTCCGTCTCGCTTCCGATCTTCAGTGACCAACGCTATGCCCCGCGCCTTCGCTTGCACCGGGCCAAGGATCCGAACCGGTTTGCCTTCTATCCAGATATTGCCATCAGACGTTCCGGGATGCAGACCATACAGAACCTGCAAAACCTCAGTTCTTCCGGCTCCGAGCAATCCGCCAAGCCCGAACACCTCGCCAGCTCCTACCGAAAAGCTAATGTCTTGAACTAACATCGGCCGGCTAGGTGTCGGAGCCGGGTGCTCCAACGAAAGGTTACGAACCTCCAGCATCGGCTTCGCTGTCCTGGTTGCGCTCTTATCCTCGGCTAGCATTTCCTGAATTTCCCGGCCGACCATCATCCGAATGAGTTCCCGCCTCGTAGCGTCTTTTCCCGGCACCGTCCCGATCTGCCGGCCATCACGCAAAACAGTCACCGTGTGGGCAAGGGCAAAGACCTCCTCCATGCGATGAGAGATATAGACGATCGCAACTCCTTCCTCGGCCAACCTTCGGATCACTTGGAACAGGCGATCCGTCTCGTTAATGGAGAGCGCCGAGGTCGCCTCGTCCATGATTAGAATCCGCGCCTTGGCGACCAGCGCCTTTGCTATTTCGATCAATTGCTGTTCGCCGACTCGAAGTTGTGATACCGGAACCTGAACCTTCCCCTGAAAGTCGAGCGTTCTCAGGACGTCGCGCGCGGCTTGGATCTGATTCCGTCGATCTACCAAAAACAGCGATTGGAGTTTCTCCTGCCCGAGAAAAATGTTTTCGTCTACTTGCAGTTCCGGCACCAAGCTGAGTTCCTGGTGAATCATCGCAATCCCAGCCCGAGTTGCATCCCGGGGAGAAGCGAGGTGGACCGGCTGGCCATCAACGAGAATCTGACCTTCGAAGTCTTCAATGAGGCCTCCGGCTATCTTCATCAAGGTCGATTTGCCGGCGCCATTCTCCCCCATGAGCGCATGAATTTCGCCGGGTCTCAGTGCGAAATCGACATCGCGAAGGACCTGCGTTGGTCCAAATGACTTCGAAATTTGCCGCATCTCCAGCGCCAAACGTTGGGGCGGTTGGCTGGGCGAATCAGACAACGACATACGCAATAAGAAACGCGGATTTCGGAATGCGGAATGCGGATGCTGGAGTCCGGAACTCGAAATCCGAAATTCGGGATTCGAAATCAATTGGAATCGGGCGAGACACTAGGCTGGGGAGAGGGGGTTTTTGATTGATACGCGCGGGTCGGCGCAATGTAAAGCTTTACATTCAATTTTATCTCTCGCATCTTCTCACTATTCTAGCAATCCGTAGAACAACGGATCGCCCGCCCGGTAACAATGACTCTCGTCGAGCTCGCCCATGAATTAAACCTTAGCATCGCCACCATCTCCCGCGCACTGAATCGGCCCGATGATGTTGCGCCCGCCACTCGTGAACGAGTCCTCGCCGCGGTCCATCGTAATGGCCATTACCAACCAGGTCGTCCGCGTTCCCTCCGCGCCCAACAAACCCGAACCATCGGAGTGGTTATCTCGGACATTCGTAATTATTTTTTCGCTGCATTTGTCAAAAGCATCGAGGACCAAGCCAGAGCGAACGGCTATACGATCCTGATTTGCAACGCGGACGAAGACAAAGAAAAGGAAGAAGCAGCGCTTCGCATGCTGCTCGATCGGAAAGTCGCTGGAGTTATCAACTGCTCAACCGGCGGCAATCTGGAAATGCTAGAACTGGTGCGCAAAAGTGGCGCCATCCTGGTCGACTTTGACCGCGAGTCCGGTCTGGACCATACCGATACCATTACCGTAAATAATCAAAAAGGAGCCGAACTCGCCGTCGAACACTTCGCCGGACTTGGACATACCCGAATCGCAACCATTGCCGGGCCCCAGCATCTTTCAAATGGAAGGGCTCGTCTTTTTGGATTTCAGGAAGCTTTGGCCAAGCGGTCGATTGCCCTTCCACCCAATTACATTCAGATTGGCAATTTCCAGTCGGAATCGGGTTACTCCTGCACCCAGCGCCTTCTGAGCCTGAAGCATCCACCGACGGCGGTTTTCACTGCTAATATGGAAATGGCGGCCGGTCTGATCGCATTGGTTCGAGAACGTGGAATCAAGCTGCCTGAACAACTTTCTATCGTGACATTCGACGATGGTTTTTGGGCGCGCTACATCGATCCGCCGTTGACCGTGATCGCCCAACCGGTGGAAGCAATGGGCCGTTTCACAATCGACCTTATGTTGAAACGACTCCGGGGTAGCCGAGGCGCTCAACGAAAAATGTTCACCCCTAAGCTGATCGTCCGCCGGTCCACTGCGCCGGTCCGGTAGGGTGAAACCCGACTCCGCCAAGCCTGCGTCGTGGCTCAGCTCTATGATTTTGCACACGCTGACTGTCAGGGCGCGCCGTAGTCTGCGAAGGCGGCAGATCCGGCGAAAGCAGGATCTGTCAGCCTTGGGAGCCTGTCGGATTTTTGGAGTCAGTTTCCCTATAGAGCAATGAAGAGGCGCGAAGCGCAGACAAGATTATAGCCTGGGCTGTTAGGCCCAGGGAATGTGAAATAAAGGCGAGTAGCGCTGAAGGCGCGGCAGAATCAATTTTGATCCAATGAGTGTTGCTGGGCTATTTTCAGCCCGTTTCTGCGGAACAAACGTCCAAATCCGTAGCTTTGCGCTAATTTCTTACGCCATCTAACGCTCACGATACCGGTAGGCTAGAGCCATACAAATCAATGCGCGGTGCTTTTGTCGCTGCTACGCGATCCAGGAACCGGCCCAGCGCCGCATTAAACTCGACCTCTCGCTCCAGATTGGGTATGTGCCCCGCCCCTTCCATCCAGACGAGCTCTGACCGCCTCAGCAGAACGTGCATCTGTTCCGCGTCAGTCCGAGTCGTAAACGCGTCTTCGTCGCCGACCACGACAAGCGCTGGAACGTCTAGACTCGCCAGTGCGCTTTCGTAATCGGGACGCTCGGCTCGGCCGCGTAATGCCGCTGCAGCGCCGGCCGGGTGTGCCGCCCGCATCATTGAGCGGACATGCTCAGCTACCGCCGGAAGGGCCGCTATGTTTCGGGGCGCCACCATTTTAGGCAGCACTTCTTCGGCGTATGTCTTCATACCCTCACGCAGCTGGCGATCCGCCATTTTCGCTCGGTTTCGCTTACCCTCTTCTTTTTCGGCCCTCGGAAACGTCGCCGCCAGTAAGACTCCACGAACTCGCTCCGGATAGAGTCGGCAGAACTCCATCACGATCTGGCCACCCATTGATAGCCGCCAATCACAATCTCTTGAATATTGAGTTGATTGAGGCCGCACCCATCATTCTCGCCTTAGGCTCGAATGAGATGACAAATCACAGATAGCAGATAGCAAATATTGGGTTCCGTTCACTGTCGTTCGTTGGTGTTCATTGTCGTTCGTTGCCGTTCGCTGACTGAAGACTCCAGCGACTTGCAACCACCGCGATCAATAGAAGTCCCAAAACAATCCAGAGCTGAAAGTCGATTCGCTCACCCAAAAACAAACTCGCCGCTAGTACCGCCAATACCGCTTGGAATTGTTGGATTTGACTCATTTTTGCCACGCCACCCAGAGCCAAACCTCGATAGTAAAACGCAAAGCCGATGAATTGAGAGACGGCAATTTGGTACAAAAGACCGAACCAGGCGGCGGGTGAGTCAACCTGATTGACTCCGCCTCGCCACATCAAATAAGAGACTAGCAAAGCGACCGCGACCGGCATCGCGAAAACCAGCATCCAGCAGATCGCTCGCCATCCGCCAATCTCTTGGGCCAAGAGACCACCCTCTGCATAACCATAGGCGCAAGCGACACAAGCGAGGACTACAAGGACATCAGCTCGTTCCAGCTGCAGGCCGTTCGACCGGGAGATCAAAAACCAGGCGACCACCAACGTGCCACATCCTGCAATCGCCCAAAAAGCGAATGGGGCCCTTTCTCGTTTCCGCAGGACGCCGAATAGCGCGGTCAAAAGCGGCAATACCGCTGCGATCGTAGCAGCGTGACCGGCTGGGACCGTCTGTAGCGCGATTGTCGTAAAGATCGGGAAAACGAAAACGATACCGATCGCGGCTAGACCTAATCTGACGATCTGTCTGCGTGTCGGCAGCGGATATTTTCCTGCTAACACGCAGACTACGGCAACCAGACCCGCACCGGCGCCCCTAGCTAATGCGATTAACCCTGGATCGAAGCCGCGCAGCGCAAGCCGAGCAGTGACAAAAGAGAGGCTGAAACAAGCCACGCCAATCGAAGTAAAAATCCAACCCTGCAGTTCGTCCAGTGAAGCAGAGCCGATTCGCGGTAGCGGTAAAGAGGAGCGCGTTCCTTCCACGCAAAGAAGTTCGCGCGATCTCCTGACCAGAACAGATACAGATACTGCGAAAATCGACCAGAACAGATTGCGCAGCGGAATGATTCGGAGCAGGTTGCCTAATCCCCGGCTGACCGATCTCCAAAAGCTTTCGTATGCTCGTCGACCTATTGGAATGAACTTGAAGACCGACAGGCTGCTCGCTTATAGCCGACTGGCAGAGCTTCTTAGCACCCAGATCGCTGCAAATACCTATCTGCCGGGCGATCGACTTCCGTCAGTTCGGGAATTGGCTTTGCGCCATAGCTACAGCATGGAGACCGTACTCCGAGCCTTTCGATTGTTAGAAGATCGCGGACTAGTCGAACCGCGGCCGCGCAGCGGATTTTTTGTTCGCCATAAGGATGTCCGAGCGTTACGTCCCCCATCCACCCAATCCACCGTTTTCCACGCAACCAATGTCGAACTCAGTGCATTACGCCATCAGACCATCCTGTTCGGTACTGCCACTGATTTCGTTCCCCTGGGTTTGACGTTACCCAGTCCGGACATTCTTCCTACGCGCCAGTTGATCCAGACTATCACCGGCATAGCGAGACGTTTCCCGATCGAAGTTGTCCGCCAAGGAGAGCCGGCTGGGGCCAGAAAGCTCCGTCAACAGCTGGCGCGACGCGCTTCCGAATGCGGGTGCTTTCTTACACCTGACGATTTCGTGGTAACAGTCGGCGCATCCGAAGCCATCAACCTCGCTCTTCGAGCATGTTGCAATCCCGGAGACATTGTCTTGGTGGAGTCGCCGTCGTATTTCGGAACGCTCGAGATCATCGAGAGCTTGAACCTGCGCGTGGTAGAGTTGGCCACCGATCCGGAACAAGGAATCTCGGTCCAGGATGTTGCCAGGGCGTTGAGCCGCTTTCCTCGGATCCGCGCCTGCCTTTTCGTGACTAATCACAGTAATCCTCTCGGATGCACATTGAGTGCTGAAACCAAACAACAACTGGTTCAATTATTGGCGAAGCATCAAGTCGCGTTGATCGAGGACGACGTTTTTGGAGATCTACACCAGCCTGGTAAAGCGCGGCCTGTTGTCGCGAAAGCATTCGATGAAACCGGATCGGTCATTCTAGTGAACTCGTTTTCAAAAATCTTGGCTCCCGGTTTCCGTCTTGGCTGGATTGCTCCGGGCAAATATCGGGATCGCATCCTCCAACTTAAATCGTCCGGCAGTCTGGCAACGCCTTCGCTGACCCAGCTTGTGGTCGCCGAGTTTCTCAAGAGCGGTTCCTTAGACCGGCACCTTCGTCGGATGCGCGCGTTCCTGACCGAACAGCTCTATCGCTTTGCGAACGCGGTGGTCGAATCATTTCCCTCGGAAACACGAATTTCCCGTCCGAGCGGAGGGTTCGTGCTTTGGATCGAAGTTCCTTGCGACACGCTTGAGCTAGCCAAACAGGCGCTCAATCGTTATCGAATCGCGATCGCACCGGGAAAGATTTTTTCTGCTCGCGGTGACCGATATGGAAATTGTTTTCGGCTTAGCTGTGGTTACCAATTTTCTCCACTCTTTGCCGAAGCCATCGTGACACTGGGGAAGTTGATTCGGGCGCTCCGGTAGCCTGATCCCCTAGGTCGTATGAGTCCTATATGTCCTATGTGACCTATATGACCCATTACCACGCAAGCTACACCGTCTCCCTACCGTTCCGCTTGATTTCGCATCCAATCTTCATGACCATGCTGCCGCGTCTGCAAGCGGCTATGACCTGGTATTACTTGACGGAGGGCCAACCAAAAGGTCCGATCGATGTTGCTGAATTAGAAAGGCTTTTTCAATTTGGCGCTATTCGGCTCGGAACCCTGATTTGGCGTCAAGGAATGTCCGGATGGACCAGTTTCGCTGAGGCGTTCCAACGGGCCGCGGTCAAATGCAACGTCTGTAAGCAACTCGTCCCGCAGGAGCCGATTATCCGGTATGGTACGATGACGATCTGTCCCGACTGCAGAGAATCGTTCTTTGCGCAAATTCGTGAGGGGCTGGCACCAGATCTAAAAGCGATTTACGGCGGTTTCTGGATCCGTTTCGGCGCCTATCTGATCGACATGGTGATCCTTTTCTTTATGAGGGTGCCGCTGCAAATCGCGTGGCAGATTTACTCGTTTTCGCTGATGGCAAGCATAACGACTCAGTATCCCCGCATTTTTCCGTTTGGTGCGAGTCAGACGTTTTGGATTGCCTATGGGATCTACGTGTTTCTGATTTTTCTCATTAGCTTCGCGTACTATGTATTTTTCGTGGGTAAATACGGAGCAACCCCGGGGAAGATGGCGGTGAAGCTGCGCATCGTCCGCTCCGATCGATCCAAAGTCTCTTATTGGAGGGCGGCTGCTCGCTATTTCGCGCAAGCGTTGACCAACTTCACCATTTATCTCGGGTACATCATGGCCGCTTTCGATTCGGAAAAAAGGGCATTGCATGACTACATCTGCGATACCCGCGTGGTAAAACGAGACGCATGAAGGGAGGCGCATTCTGTCCGCTTTGCAATCGTCTGCTGGGACCGGAGTTTTGGAACTCCGGACACTTCCAGGCCTGCCCGGCTTGCTCAGCTCAAGTGATGACTACGGTTTTTCCAGCGATTACCATTCCCTCTGGCGCAATTTCGATCGTTGCCTGCGAACCAGGAGAATCGAGTTGCTTTTTCCACGCGAACAACCGCGCGGAAACGATCTGCGATGGATGCGGGCGCTTTCTCTGTGGCCTTTGCTCGATCAGCTTTGGCAAACGCAGATTTTGTGCGGACTGCATCTACCGAAACCGCCGTCAAAAAAGCGATCCGTTGCTCATCGACCAAGCAGTCCTCTTCGATAACATCGCCATCGCCGTTCTGGCGCTTTCCGTTTTCACCCTAACTTATCTCTTACTAGGCTTGGTCGTTGGCCTCCTCACCGTCTGCTTGGCGATCGTCGGATGGAGATACCAGCGAACCCTAGTCCGCCGATCGCGATTCCGATTTGGGATTGCTCTGATCCTAGGATTGGCTGGAGCCGGTATTTGGATTTTTCTTCTGCTGCTGCTCATCCCAGCTTTGCCGCGTTATGCCTGAAATCACCCCTGCCTACCGGAAGATCGCTACCACCAGTTGGTTTTCCCGGTTTTTGCCCGGCATGCGGAATTCACTCTATGTGGCTGATGATCATCTACTCTTGGCTACGCAGATGATAATTTTTGAAAAATACCATCGCTTCTTTTTTTCCGACATCGAGGCGATCATTGCGGCAAAAAGCAATCGTTGGATATGGGCGTCCGTTGCCTGGGCAGTTTGTATCGCGCTGGGCATGTTATGGTACTTAGGTCGGACCAATTGGTGTTATGTCGTCGGCGCATGCTGGATTTTCTTGTCCGGCGCGATTCTTATTTGGAACCTGCTGGCCGGTCCGACCTATGTCGTCAAGATCCAAACCGCTGCTCAAACTCGGCGATTGAAAGCAGTGGAACGCGCTCGCAAGTACGAAGCCTTCAGCGCGATCGTTGTGCCCCTCATCCTGGCCGAACAGCAACCGACTCAAGCCTCCGCGACAGTGCCATGAAACTCGCGGCCCGGCGTTGCTTACTTCATATGGACCGGGAGGCAGCCGTTCGCTGTCCGGTCTGCTACGAATACTTCTGCCGTGAATGTGTCACTGAACACGACAACCGTTTTGTCTGCGCCTCCTGCCTGCGTGAACTCACCAGGAAGCAGACGGTTCCGAAACGCTCGCTGAATTGGCTGACACTCCCATTTCGGCTCTGTTTCGGATTTTCGATGGCTTGGTTTGTTTTCTACATACTAGGCCGTTTGCTTTTGTTTGTTCCCCCCTCCGTTCAAGATGGATCGTTCCTGTTCAAACTAGCTCCATGAGCCGAACACAGCATCCAATTGATCTGATCGAGGAAGCTATCCATTTGCTCCGGCGTGCTCCGATCGAGACGTACATGTTTTTCCTGGTCGGTATCGCACCGTTTGTGCTGTGTTTCTTCCAGTTCTGCTCCGAGATGAGCTACAGCGAATTCGCCGGAAGCAGCTTGCCGGGATTTGCCGCCACCTTGGCACTCTCCTATCTCTGGATGAAAGCATTTCAATACTTGGCCTGCCGGCAGCTTGTCATGGTCTATACCGGGGAGTTATCCAATCGAGGAAATTTCGGACGTATCCTCAAAAGCTGCATTCATCAGGCCGCAATTCATCCAATTGGCCTATTCGCCAAACCAATGGCTGCGCTGGCATCGGTCCCGGGGTTCCTCACATTCGTTCCGCTGCTCATGCTTCCCGCATCCATCATTTGCTCATTCTTCCAGAACGCCAGCATTTTGATCACTGGGGAACCCGGCGATTTCGCGAAGTGTTGGCACCTCAGCGTCAATCGAGGACGGGCGGCCGCATCTCTTCTCTTCCTGTCTTCGTTTTTGCGCATCGTCATTTTTTTGAACGTCTACCTGACGATTGGGATTTTGCCGTATTTGCTGAAGGCGCTATTCGGAATCGATACGTTCCTCAGCCGAGACTTTCGTTGGTTGATTTCCTTCTCCTATTTGGTCGGGATTGGGTTGATCTCTTATTTTGTGGTCGATCTGTTGACCAAAGCAATTCAGGTCGTCGAAGTTTGTCGAGCCGAAGCGCAAACTACCGGGAAAGATCTGCAACGATCGCTAAGGTCTTTGACTGCCGCGAAAAAGGTTGGCGTTCTCTTGCTTTGCCTGCTCATCCCAACGCTGATTTCCAGGGCTGATCCATCGCACAGGCCGTCTGTCCCATCTGTCCCCGCGTCCGGGCGTGGCGACACCCACTATCCAATCTTCCTGGTTTCTTTGAAACGTGCTTCTCCGCCATCAGAAACGGAGCGAATCCCTGATTCTGAACTCAACGAGCGGATCGATCGCGAACTCAGCAGCTCAGAGTACAGCTGGCGAAAGCCACAACACCATCTGGTTTCAGGCGAAAAGAATTGGCTACAGGGTTTAGGCGCCTGGGTAGCGAAATCGTTTGGCAAGGTAAGCCGGGCGATCAACCGACTCGTTGATACGATCTCAAGATGGTGGCGATCGCTTTTTCCCAATCCTGAAGGAGCAACACCGCTTAGGGCAACTGCGCCGAATTGGATCAATCAGCTGCTGCTCTATTCGATAATTTGCGGCCTGATAATAGCGGTGGCTCTCATCCTCCTTCGCATCCTCGGTCGGTCTAAGAGAAGGCAACCGGTTCCGGTTGGTTCGCCAGTCCCGGTTACTCCGAATCTCGAAAGTGAAACAACCGTTGCCGATGAGCTTCCAGAGGATCAATGGATTCTCCTGGCTCGCCGTAAGCTGGAGGAGGGCGAACCTCGTCTGGCATTGCGCGCACTATTCCTCGCGGTCATCTCCCTGCTCGGCGCCCAACGTCTGATCATCGTTCGGCGATCAAAGTCAAATTCCGACTACGAGGCTGAGCTCCGGCGACGGAGATCAGCGGAATTGACCGAGCTATTTGGAGGCAATTGCCGGCTGTTCGAACGCTGCTGGTACGGGGATCATCCGGTCACCGATCTCGAAATTGAGCAGTCCACCACCTTCTATCAGCGCCTGAAACATGCCTGCCTCGCCGAAAAATAAGGCTCTCTCATACCTTTTGGTGTTGGCAACCATCGGGACGTTCATTGCCGTTGCGCTTCAGACATTCGAGGTACGCCTCGAAACGCAAGAGGGATACCCCGTCGCGTCCAGTTTTCGTGCGGATGCACGCGGCTGCAAAGCCCTCTACGAAAGTCTCCGCCGCGTTCCCGGTGTGCAAACAGCGCGTTTCCTGCGGACCTTCTCCAATTTGCCATCAGCCGAAGGTCGATCCTTGATCATTGCCGGTCTAAATCCGCAGACCAAGATTCTTCAGGTACAAGATCGCAAATCTCTGAGCGGTTGGGTAGAAGCCGGGGGGACTCTCATTGTCGCACTGACGGCCGAAGATAGAAACTCGGGTAAAGCTGGATCGCCCGACTACGAGGTAGTACCTCCGCCCAAAGAACCGGGATCTCCAAACAACAAATTGACTCCACCTACTGACGAGTTCTGGATCGAAACTCTCCAGGGCGCCGGGGTGCATGTATTCCGCCACGCGGACGCGTCGGCTCGCCATCGTTTCGTTTCTGGCACGTTCGCTACGTCGGGTTCTTGGCTCGGTCCCCTCTATTTTGTTCAGTCTTCTTGGCGCGTGGTTGCAGAAGCGGATCATCTTCCGGTAGTGATTCAGAGGTCCTTCGGTCGCGGAAATGTGATCCTGATTGCAGACTCTTATCTTCTCACCAATGGCTCCTTAGCCAATGATCGGGAGACCGGTTTCCTAGGTTGGCTCTTCCGCAAGCAGACTGTCGTTCTTTTCGACGAGAGCCATTTCGGATTTACCGAAAATCCAGGCATTGTCAGTTTGGCGCGCCGCTACGGACTGGAATCCGCCTTTATTGTGCTGCTGATTCTGGCGCTGTTCTTCGTTTGGGCAAATCGGTACGCTCTCGTGCCAAAATCCGTGAATCGATCCCCCGGCGACCTGATTGTTCCGGGGCAAGGCGGCGAAACGGTTTTTGTGAACCTGCTTCGTCGAAGTCTACCAACCAAAGATTTACTTTCCACCAGCGTAGAACTCTGGCGCAAAGGAATGCACGATGCCGGCAAAATCAGAAAGCTCGATCAATTGCTTCCAACTCTCGATCCTCGTAGCTCGGCCGTCGACCGATACAACCAGCTTAGCCAACATCTGAACGAACGCTCATGAATGCATCCCTGGATGAACTAAAAGAAATACTCAACCGTGCGCGCTCGGAAGTTGCCAAAGTTGTGATTGGCCAAGAGGAACCGATTCGTTATGCCCTGATCGCTATTTTCACTAACCAGCATGCGCTGGTCGAAGGTGTGCCAGGCGTTGCCAAAACATTGCTGGTCAAGACGCTCGCCCATATACTCGGTAGCCCGTTCAATCGCATTCAATTTACCCCAGACTTAATGCCGACCGATATTATCGGAACGAATACGTTTCATCTACAGAAGAATGAATTCACTTTCGTACCCGGACCCATTTTCACTACATTCCTGCTCGCCGACGAAGTGAACCGCGCGCCCAGCAAAACTCAATCCGCGCTATTACAAGCGATGCAGGAGCGGCAGGTGACTGTCGATCGACAGACCTATTCTCTAGCCAAAAATTTTACGGTATTCGCCACCCAAAATCCGGTCGAGTTCGAAGGCACTTATCCTCTTCCGGAGGCGCAGAAGGACCGATTCATGTTAAAGATCCGCGTCGGCCTGCCAGAACGCGCCGAAGAGTTGGAATTGGCGAACCGCATGCTTTCGCAAAACGCACCGGAGAAAGTACTGGAGAGCGGCGTCGTACAGCAGGTCGTTTCGGAAGATCAACTCGAGCGGCTCCGGCACACTCTGTCCGAGGTATTAATCAAGCCCGAACTCATCGCCTATTTGGTCGATATCGTGCG
This sequence comes from Chthoniobacterales bacterium, assembly GCA_035601575.1. Taxonomy (GTDB): domain Bacteria; phylum Verrucomicrobiota; class Verrucomicrobiia; order Chthoniobacterales; family JAFAMB01; genus DASTDH01. The sequence goes on along the minus strand of DATNNZ010000577.1, from coordinate 2,677 downwards.
TGAGACACGGCGACACGACAGCGTTTTGGTTGGTGCCGGGCCGCGCGCAACCCAAGCTCTCCTGTTAGCCGGCCGCGCGAACGCGGCTATCGACGGTCGCGACTTTGTAACACCAGACGATATTCGAACCTTAGCCAACGGAATACTTGAACATCGGTTGATTCTTCGTCCGGAGTTCGAGATCGAAGGCACCGACGCATTGTCAGTCATTCGAAAGATTCTCGACCAGGTTCCCGTGCCACGATGATCGCTCCGCGCCCCGGCTTGGTTGGATGGGGAACGGCAATCATTTTGCCGCTCACGATTCTTTCGACGCTGTTGCCCGGCTGGCGAACGGTAACGCTGCCGCCCATTGCGCTCTTTATCGTGGTTGCACTACTTGATCTGCTTTGGAACTGGAGAAAGCACCGCGATCTCGAATTCATGGTTTCCGATACTATCCGCACAATTGCTGGTCGCTCTTTCCCGCTCTCTTTGCATTTAGCTGCGCCCCCCGCTCACTCCGGTATTATCCGAACCGCTCTCGCTTTGCCTTCGTCCCTTGCGATGGCAACTGGCGACGCCGTGCTCAAACTTCAATCGAAAGAATTGCCGCCGGCCATCGAGTTGGAGCTGCGCGCCGAAGCCCGGGGAGTCTTTCTCGTTTCCCAGCTTTTCTTTGATTGGGTTTCACCGCTTGGCTGGTGGATCTACCGCGAACGGCAATCGATCAGTTGCGAGATCCGCATCTATCCGGATCTCACTATCGAGGGACGTCAGTTAGCTCGTTTTCTCAAACGCAACGAGGTGGGCATCCATCATTATCGCCATCTGGGGCGAGGCCGCGAATTTGAAAAACTCCGCGAGTACGAGCCGGGCGATGGATTCGATACGATTCATTGGAAGGCGACCGCAAAACGCCGCTACCCGATCACGAAAGTCTATCAGACCGAGAAAGCGCAGGAGGTTTATGTCGCGCTCGACAACTCGCGGCTGAGTGGTCGCTTAGTCGAAAATGAGTACGCCACAGCGGGATCAACCGGCAAACAAATCCCGACGCTCGAGCGAACGATTGCTTCTTCATTGCTCTTTTGCGCGGCAGCACAAAGCCAGGGTGATCTTTTCGGTTTACTCACGTTTAGTGACAAGATCGATCACTTAGTCACTGCCCGCAGTGGGCCTGCTCATTTCAACCGATGTCGAGATGTGTTAGCCGGGCTTCAGACTCGATTGGTCTCGCCTGATTTCGGCGACATCGCCAGCACTCTCATGGTCCGGATTAAGCGACGTGCCTTGATCGTTTTTCTGACCTCGCTGGACGAGCCAGTCTTAGCGGAGGCGTTTTTGTCGAGTATGGATTTCGTCGCTCGGCGTCACCTGGTGTTGGCCGTCATGCTGCTGGCGCCTTCGGTCCGCTCACTCTTCTCTCCGCCTGGCGTAGAGAAAATAGACGACATTTACCAGAACATCGCAGGACATCTGCGTTGGACCCACCTTACCGAGCTACGGCGACAACTCCATCAACGCGGCATTCAATTTTGCCTGGTCTCCAATAAAAGTGTCAGTTTGGAGGTGGTCAGCCAATATATCGCATTGAAGCGGCGACAGGCTCTATGATCATCGATCTTCGCCAGTTCATTGAGACAGAACGCAAGATCTGGGACGAGCTTGCTCAAAGGATCCAACGACTGGAAACCGATCCAAACGCCCCGTTATCAGTGCCCGACGCGGAGCGCATTTATTACTTGTACGAACGCACGAGCGCAGCCCTGGTCCGTATCACCACCTTTGCGGCCGAGCCCAGCCTGGTGCTCTTCTTGCAGTCGTTGGTGGCTCGCGCCTACACGGAACTGAATGAGGTGCGTAGCCGGGACCGGAAACTCAACTTCATTCGCTGGTTTTTCGTGACATTTCCGGCCACTTTCCGCCGGTATTGGCGGTTCTTTCTGTTCGCGCTAATTCTGACCATTTCTGGAGGCGCTTTCGGCGGTCTCGCGCTGGCCTTTGATCCGGAAGCGAAGCCTGTTCTCCTGGGAACTTTCCCTCATTTGCTCGGGGACCCGAACGAAAGAGTGCGCAAGGAAGAAGTCCCCCAAGGGAGCCAACACTTGGCGGGCGAACACACTACTTTTTCGGCGATGCTAATGACCCATAACATCCGCGTAGCGATCGGTGTTCTGGCTCTTGGTATGACCTGGGCGATCGGCACGATGATCCTCCTGTTCTACAACGGTGTAATCTTGGGAGCAGTGATTGTTGACTATGTTCGCGCCGGTCAATCGATCTTTCTTGCTGGTTGGTTGCTTCCCCATGGCGTGATTGAGATTCCCGCCATTCTCATTGCCGCCCAAGCCGGACTATTGCTCGGACAGGCTCTCGTTGGTTGGAGATCCTCCGAATCGATCGGTCAACGCCTTCGCTCGATTGGAAACGCATTGGTTACATTGATCTGCGGCGCAGGCCTGATGCTCGTTTGGGCCGGAATGATCGAATCGTTCCTGTCGCAATACCACCAACCAGTCGTGCCTTATGCGGCGAAGATCGGTTTTGGTCTGACCGAGTTGCTCGTCCTGATTTTGTTTTTGTGTTTTTCCGGCAGGTCACGCCAAGACGCAAGATCTGATAAAATCTCACGCAAAGACGCAAAGGCGCAAAGGTTTCGAATAAGGGAATAAAATCCAAGATTGAACTCTATACA
>DATNNZ010000576.1:0-4914 GCA_035601575.1 Chthoniobacterales bacterium | reverse complement strand
GCAGTGCTGATTTATAGTGAACGATAAAGGACGTTATCGTTACGATGGCACACGGGTGTTTTGCCCCTTTCTACCGAAGCCAAGAGGGCGCTAGCTCACGAGATCCTTGCAAGGGATAATCTGTGATCCATTGGAGGTAGTGCCTAAGTAAAAACAACGAACAATGCCGGATTCGGTCCTCCTATTCATTCCAACGCTGCTAACCTGACGTCGAGATCACTCGGTCTTTCGAGTCGGCGAAATCCATTTCATCGAATTTGGCGAGAACTAACTGACCGTTGAACGTCGATTTCGGGCGGCTTGCTCTGCAGGCTAAAACGCGAATCTCGCGCCGAAGTTGACCTGCAGGAAGTTATTCTTAGGTCCGTCAACGACATTCCAGGTGGCTTCGGAGAACACCCCAATATGGGGAGTAAACCGATACTCGAGCCCTCCGCCAAAGTCGCCCAGCACCCGGTTACTAAAGCGCAGGCTACCATTCGAGCGTATCCCATCGTACCCAGAGAATAGACCGCCGACACCAGCTATACCATATGGAGCGAGATGAACATTCGTCCACACGAGGTCTAACGGGTACCGCGCCAAAAAATCTCCCCGGACTATCCCAGCGGTGTTATCCCCCGGGATGAGATTGATCACGGCTCCCTGGACTCTCAGCCCTGCCCAAATTAGGGGGAAATAACTAACCTCTGCACCCCCACCCCACGCATGATTGCCAATTCCTCCAAAATTTGACTGGTCATCACTTCGCGTTGCGTAGGTCGCGAATGCTCCTAGATCCAACTCATTCGCCCGAAAGTAAGAGGAGGGGGGCGGTGGGGACGGTGCTACAACTTCTTTCGAAGGGACGACCGGTCCACCGGCAACGACATTCATCGCGGGTGACAAAATTGCCATTACGGCTAAGGCTAATGCTCTTTTCATGATCGTTCTCCTGGTAAGGCATAACAGATAACTACCGCGTAGTTTAGTGCTCTCACGGTGGCGCTGTAAAGTTATCAATTAAAAATTACGCTTCAGACTTCCTCTTCGTTTAGTTTGCCAGGCTGAGATGACATGGAATCCTTACGAAGGCTTTCTTATCCGGAGCCGCCAGTGAAGTTGACCAACTAGCTAAGCGCCTCAAGGTCGACGACGTACAGAATTCCTTGGAGTTCCTCTGGCATATCTCAATTCATGTTCCAGTTTGCTTGAAAGCCGATAATCAAAATAGCCTGTAGATCCTTTCTTTAAGCGGGTTGACTAGCAATTGGCGATCCTAACGGGATTCGAACCCACGCCACCACGCCGATCATAGAGCTTGGTAGTTCGACTGTCGGCGTGACCGGCTATCCGCTGGGCCACCTCCAGAGTGCCATCGTTTTCTAAGTAATTGGTGATGCCGGCTGCGCGGAAAGAATGGTTGGAATAGATCGTTGAAAGTCCCGCATCGCGCAGCCGCCGCTTGAGCATTCCCTCAGGGCAGTGCTGCCATGAACTCCCCTGGCGGGCGCTGTCGCGAATTACGCTTCCGAACCGCAGATCATTCGCCATTCCTTAGATTCGTCGAAGCTCCCGAGGAGCGGAATTAGCCCTCTAGACAAAAGGGGATCAGGAGGAAGACCCCTCTTTCGAAAGCCACGACTTGGGCGCAAATGACGCTTCTAGTTGGGGCCGGTTTTGAGCACTTGGATCTCTCCGGCGCAAAATCTTGCAGCCGGGTGACAAAACTGCTAAATCTTCTGGCTAGAGTTTCGTGCTTTTCCCGGACGCACGTCCGTTTCCCCGGTCTACGAGTCAAATTTACCCGATCCGGCGAAAAAGATGAACCAGGTCAAATCGATCCCAGACCAAAACGCCAGCTCCGAGTCCAACGCCAGTTGTCGACGCCCCGGCGAACAAGACGAGTTTTTCTCATTCTCCGAGGAAGAAAATCGTGAAGGAACGCGAGTGGATCAAAAGGGACGATAAATGGATCTTCTTGGAACCAGGTCAAATCGATCCTAGACAATGAAAGGTTTTCCGTGACTGTAAAGGTTCCTTGGGGCTGTTTCGGCTCGGCAATATACCTGATTGAACCATTAGGGTACACCAAGAGCGCGGTTAATCATTGCTCATTGGCGCAAAAGCAGTATGAAATTGCAGCAAAGTGAACCGCTCGATTCATTTTCCAGTTTTAGTCTTTCTGGTGCTCGTGGGTTTGTTGCTCCTGCTCACCGGCAGTGCAATTTTTTCTAGGGCCTCACGACCCAAGTCTGGTTTTGAAAAGGCAATCAATGACGCGCCTGTGGAGACGGCAGGCTTAGTTCGCCAGGATTTCGTTGGCACGTTTCCGGAGCCGGTTAAAGGCAAAATATCGGTGGATTACCAGGAAGGATATTCCTTTATCGGCGCTAGACTCAACAAAGTCGCCGCGAGGCTAAGTGGAGTGCCAAGTCATCCAAAGAATCATGTGCACGCACGCGGCTCTGGGCTCAGGGCAAATCTTTGGACCAGAATACATCCCCGAACTTTAGGCTTCTTCGAACGCTGGCTGGCGCATGAGCCAAAAGCGGCTCACAAGCCTGTTGCGTCCCGTGCGCTTGGTCGTCCTAAGAACGCGGATCGCGGCGGCACGCGACTCACTCTTCGATAAGCCGGTTTAATATTCCTCAACTTCTACATTTATCCTAATCAGCAGCAGATTTGGCTAACCAGGTGAATGCACTGATGAGGTTAAAGTTCGAATCCCGACGGCTCAGTTAGCGTCTCTCAGGACGTGAGGAACTCGCCATCCTTCCAGCGCAGTATTGAGCACGGCCCCCATGTAGTGGAGGTACACGCCTCGCGAAGCGCAGAAGCTTGTACGGTTGTGACGTTTATCTACGAAAAGAACTCAGAGCGGCTCCTGCGGCTTGTTACCGGCACCGATGAGAACGAAGTGATCCGTCAAGCGCTAATGTGGTGCGAGAAAAATTCGCGATGTTCGACCAATAACTTCTGAACGACCGCAGCGAGAAAGCCACCAGGAAGCGCTCAGGGCGTGGAATGGCAGAGAATAAAGACGCCCGGAACCGGTTCTTACTCAGCTTCGAGGGCGATCGGAACGTTTATCGCCTTCTGAAAGGAGGATCGATGCGGCCAAACGCCGGACGCTTGCGGCTTCCTCCTGCGGCATCGCCTCGGTTGGTTCTGTCTGTTCGTCAAAGCCGCGCGCGATCGCGTCGATCACCTCATTCAGAATCGCCGCTGCCCTGGCTAGTGCACTAGAGGCTGCGCGCAGGACGGGATCGAGCGAGAACCTAACCGAGCTACGCCGACCCAAACGGAATTAAGGGGGTTAGGAAGTCGCAGAGATGGCGTTTGCGTAGATGCCTACACTTTTGCGTTTTTATCAAATGACCGGGCTTTTTGCAATATTTTCTGCCCGATTTATAACTCTTATTGGCTCTTATGGCAGCTCCTCTTATCTAACCCAATACGGATGTCGATTGCAGTTCAATCATAGACTTTTGCACTTGAATCGCAGACCATTTCACCCACTCAATTGGTTCGCACGTTTAAATGCAATATCGTCGTTCTTGAGGTGATGGTTCGGCGCGCTATATGCCGTCTACCTTCAGCGGAGAAGTCTTGATCTCCAGCAGAAACAGATGGCAAAGCAGATCGACGAGGTTCAGTCGCAGACCAGGATGCTGGCTGATCAACTTCATGAGATCGCACCGATCCGACATCCGATGATGAGAGCAGAGGCTGAAGAATCTCTGTAGGAGGTCCGAATCGCTCCCTTACTTGGTCAGGGGTATCTCCGAGATGAGAAGCTAACTCTGAGAAACTAAGCAGCAGGATAGCCGCAAGTCCGGTCAATTGAATGCTTCTCCTCATGGAAGCAGGGACAAATATGGAGCGCTATCTGACGATTATAGATACGGCATGCCCATCGCTATCGGATTGCGGTGGGAAGGTGCCTAATTCAGCCTCGGCGATTTCTTCAGAGGAAGCCTCAACCTCGCGTACAACCCCAAATCCGATTCGGTTAAACATTGATTCCCATTATGTTCGTTGGGGGGGTTATGGTTTCTACAACGGATTTTGGGCACGAATCTTTAATAGTTTAAAAAAAAGAGCTAAACCGCACAAAAGACTCGAATCTGCAACACTAAGCCAGCGTCGAATGGGTTGATGAGCAAGCACGCCTTCTTCGAATACAGGGCGAAGCTGATTAGTACCCCGCATATTAAAGCGAAAAGGCCTCAGCATTTCACGACCCCTGAGCCTTCTATGATTTTCACTCTGGTATTGGAAAACGGCCGGCATGATTCGCTTCTCTATTTGCGCGTGGTCACCGTGTTCGAGCTATTGCGGCTTGTTGGGCAGGCGGTAGAGAGGGGGCCCTGGACGTATATCGAAATTTCAAAAGGCTGAGAAGGGCTGTAGTTGCGACGCAAAACATTCTCAGCTTGGCTTCCTCAAGTTCCCGACTTCGGAATATCTGGCGATTAGGCGCCGAAGCGGGACGAGTCAGCTGCCAGACTTTCGTCGCTTCTTCAGCAATTCCTGAATCTTAAGCCCTAATTCCAGGTGGGCGTCTTTCGGCCGGCGAACCAATCCGAGACAAGTTGAGGAGATACCTAGGTATATTCTTGATTGAAGTTCGGATCCAACGAAGCCGCCGCCCACGTCAACCAATGGGAGACAGTGGAAATTTCCTGCCACAAGCTCGGTAATGCTGGCGGACATCGGACTGTTGTCGTCGAACGTCGGGTTAGCTGGCTTCACTCAATCGCTCGGGCGTTTCGCACCAAAGGGGAGCGGGAACGATCCGGAAGTCGTGAAAGGTCAGAAAATCGCGGTAGGCGGGCTGCAACATCGGCCCGATTGCCAACCCTCCGACCGCAGGCAGTAGATGCATTTTCATTGTGTTCTCCCGGAGTTTAGATAAGTCGTCGGCCAAAC
>DATNNZ010000575.1:0-2717 GCA_035601575.1 Chthoniobacterales bacterium | reverse complement strand
TAAACCGCTGCCAGGATAAATCGGCGACTGATTGAGCAATGGATTGGAGAGTAAGGAGGTATTCATGGGCAGAAAACAGTGTGGCTCGAACCTAGCTAGTAGCGCCGGGCTGAACGAACAATAAGCGCTCGCACGTCATGGAAAGTCCGTTCTACGAGTATGCCGCCACCCTGGGTCGGGTAAACTCGCTAACTTCCCTGATACCGCATTGTTACACACCAAAGCCCGACCAACCCACACAAGATCGTTTCATTCCGCACGCGATTTCGCGAAACAAACAGAGAGCTCGTATCTATGCCGAGATGATGCCTCACCTTGTAGGTGCGGTGCGGATATTGTTTTAACAACGCAGAAAATCCGAGACATGGACGAGAAACAGGGGGCTTGGTCTTCCTGGTCGACGCTTTTGAAAAAGCGCCGACTTTTCTGGTCATTCTCTAGTCATTTCTAGCCAAAAACTCCGCTTCTTCGTTCGCCTTGCTTCGTCAAGCTTCGCCAATCTTCGCCTTCTATCCAGCGATCGTTCTCCAGCGTAATCCATTGAATTTGAGCAAGAAATCGCTCAAACAGATCGGTGAGGGTGGGATTCGAACCCACGGTACCCTTTAAGAGGTACAACGCTTTAGCAAAGCGCCGCTTTCGACCGCTCAGCCACCTCACCAGACGGAAGGTCAAAAGGATATACTCGCGAGCCTGAGCGTCAAATTAATAACACCGGGAGCGCCCGGGAACCGCAGACGGTGAAAAGTGAGAGGTGATTAGTGATTGGTACGGCGGTCCGCTCGGAGCTGGATTCCGATTAGCCAGCCGGTTGGACCTGGCAATAGGGTCGCCAACCATCTCGTGACCGCTAAGGTCTAAACGGAGGTCCGATCGCGTTGTCGATTCGGCGCTCCGGGCCGGACCGCCCTACCAGAAGTGTTACCGGGGTCCTGACCGCGCCTATGCCCTCACCAATCACGAATCACTATTCACCTCTCATGTTTTTTAGCGTTCGGCGGGGTTCCCCGGCGCTCTCGGCGTTCCCTTACGGCGTCGGCGTGCTGAAGCGCTTCAACAGAGACTCTTTTCGGCGTTGCCGAAACACATCAAGCCGGTGCTGTTGCTCGGTGGTGAGTATCGGATAAAGGGCCTCCAGAGCTTTATCAAACAATGTAATGTTTTCGATTTGCTGATTGCGCTGGATTGTCCTGATTCGCGTGATCACGTCGTGAACGGCTGCGCGCGCTTGGGTCTGTTGGGAAGGATCCAGTTTTAAATGTTTCGTCAGCTTTTGAACGGCGGTGTCCTCCCACTGCTGGGGCAGGTATGCTCTTTGTTCGACTCGTTGGGAGAGCCCGGAGACTAGCGTCAAGGCAACTCCGCAAAGCGCTCCGATCAAAAAAAGAAAAATAAAAGAGATGGTCAGTTTCCAGCCGAATCCCATAGCACCTGCGCCACGTCATCTGCGGGATCCTGATCGTCCGTACCCAAAGAGGTAATGGCATTCAAATTAAGGCTCACAATTGCCGCAAAAATCACCAGCGCCACTGAGACCGATAGAATCGACGCCCGAGCCGCGGTTCTTTCTCGGGATGCTTCGAACTGGTGACGGGCGGTAACTCGGTCGGCAAAACCCGCCGGTAGCGTCGCGTTCGCCGGCATTCGCACACCTCTGGCCCGCTCAAAAAGTGGCTCCAAACCGTCATCTTTCATTTCTCAAGCCGTTTGACAATCGAAGAGAGTTTTTGCCTTCCGCGAAAGGCAATTACCTTTACTTTAGACGCAGACCAACCCGTTAAGTCACATATTTCCGCGACCGATTTTTCTTCCAGGTGGAGCCAATTAATTACCGCGCGCTCGTCCGGCTTGAGTCCTTGCATCAACCGATCAAGTAGAGCGCGTGCCTCTTCGGGAGAACGCTCTGGTGGAAGAATCGCCGAGTTTTTCAAATTGTCGAGCATAGCCTCCTGTTCCACGGTGAAGTCGGACCAGCGAAACTCCGGGCGGATCCTTTGCTTGCGCAGATGGTCGATGCAGCTGTTGACTGCGATCCGCGATACCCAGTGTTCGAACGGCATGTCGGCCCTGAACTGATGGAGTTTCGAGAAGAGCTTTAGGAAGATTTCTTGGCAGAGATCTTCCTCCGCCTCGCGCCGGGGCAGGTGGTTCCGGACGATGCGGATGATATTCGGATACATTAACTCCACGAGGCTTTTGGAAGCCGCTTCGTCAGAATTTCTAACTCGCTTGATTAAGCTTAGTATTTCGTCCTCAGCCATCAATTCCCGAGCAATGAGTCCGTTTTGCGATCACGTTCTGACTTGGCCATTCGTCTTGTTCTGACCTCGGCTACGGAGTAGGTCGAGGATTTAACCCAATTCACCACGGATAAAACGGTGCTTTTGGAAGGTATTCGTTTCGGTTATTAGAAAAGGCGTTTCAATAAAATGAGTTCATCAAAAATTGGAGAATCAACTAAGTCATTCCTTGAGGAATTCAGAGACTTTGCCATGAAGGGATCAGTCATCGACCTGGCGGTCGGCGTAATCATTGGCGCGGCTTTCGGGAAAATTGTCAGTTCCCTCGTGAGTTATGTGGTCATGCCGCCGATCGGTCTTCTGCTTGGGCGGGTAGATTTTTCGAGCCTTTTCGTCAACCTATCCGCTAAACCGGCTGCATCGCTTAAGGAGGCCACGGATAAAGGGTTACCGGTACTGGCTTATGGCGCGTTTTTG
>DATNNZ010000574.1:0-4933 GCA_035601575.1 Chthoniobacterales bacterium | reverse complement strand
AAACCGGGCGGAGTTCAACCAACCGTAAGTCGAAGCCAACCATTAACATTGTAGCTGAAGATTCGAAAGAGGCTGCTGCCTCAGTGGGTCTACGCTATTGTGTCTGATGAATCGTCCGGCATCACGCGGAGGCGAAAAGGGGCGAGTTTTGCTTATTATGACAAAGAAGGGAAACGGATTAGGGATTCTTTAGAATTGAAACGAATCCATTCTCTGGCGATTCCGCCGGCATGGGAGAAAGTTTGGATTTGTGCTCGAGCCAATGGGCATCTGCAGGCAACCGGAATCGATGCGAAGGGTCGGAAGCAGTATAAATACCATCCATTTTGGCGAACAGTCCGTGACGAAGCCAAATTTGAAAGGCTGCTTTCATTCGCTCAGGTCTTGCCAAAAATCAGAGCACAGGTTGATGAGGACATGCGCCGGCCGGATCTAAGTAGGGAAAAGGTGCTCGCGACGATTGTTCGTCTTTTGGAGGTTTCTCTTATTCGAATTGGTAACGAAGAATACGCAAAGGAAAACAAATCATTCGGTCTTACTACGATGCGCAACCGCCATGTGGAGATAGAAGGGTCGACCATCCGGTTTCAATTTCGTGGCAAAAGCGGCAAAAAGCACAGTGTGGAGGTTTCAGACCGGCGCGTAGCTCGGATTATTCAAAAGTGCCAAGCATTGCCTGGACAACAATTGTTCCAATATGAGGATCCCGTTGGTGAGGTTGCTGCGATCGGATCTGAAGACGTCAATGAATACTTGCAACAAATCACTGACCAACCATTTACGGCTAAGGATTTTCGAACTTGGGCCGGGACTGTCTTAGCAGCAATAGCGCTCGGGAAAATGGAAGACGTCGATAGCCAAACGTTAGCGAAGAGAAATATCGTCACAGCGATCGAAGCAGTGGCCCGACTGTTAGGCAATACCGTCGCGATTTGCCGGAAATGCTACATCCATCCCGCAGTACCTACCAGCTATCTCGATGGAACATTAGCTCGAACCCTCCGCGTGAAAGCCGACGCTCAAATCGCCGAGCATCTGCACGAATTGAAACCGGAGGAAGCAGCGGTTATTGCGTTACTTCGGCAGGAGCTAGCGAAGCGTTCGGAGAAAGATGGTGTCGAGCGCGTTTAATGAAAATCGCACTCTTTCACAATCCGAGGGCCGGTAGCGCGCAGCTTAAAGTTGCCGAGTTAGTCAGCCAATTCCAGGATGCGGGTTACGACGTGCTTTACAGGTCGATCCAAGGAAAAAGATTGGGAAGGAGCCTTTCGCGAACCAATTGATCGAGCGATTGTCGCGGGCGGAGACGGCACGGTTAGCCGACTTGCTCCTTGGCTGGCTGGCCGGAATACGGCGTTTTGCATCTTGCCCCTCGGCACGGCAAACAATTGCGCCAGAGGTCTTGGTCAAATGCATTCCATTGAAACCATTATTACCCAGCTTAACTCAGCTCCGATAAGGAAAATCGACCTTGGCGCTATTACCAGTTCTGCCGGTCATCGATTCTTCATTGAATCGGCCGGTATTGGCCTTCTGCCTCCGGATCACTTTGTCATAGTTCGAATCCATGCGAGGCAGCTTGTTGATACTGAACGACTTACGTGTAAAGATCCTCCGGATTAAAATCGGTGTAGCGCATTTATAGCGCACTTTTGACTTTCACTCGACAGCGCGACCAACGCTAGCATCTCAGGGATTTTCAGTGCTATGTTTTCCTAGGTTCAGGACTCATTGACCAGAGAGCAATTGCCGTGATTAAAACCGACCTCTCCGACGTCTACCGAGGCTACATTGCCTGCCTTAATAAGCAGGACTGGCCGAAGCTGGAACAGTTCGTTCATGATGACGTGTACTACAACGGTCAGCGGATCGGGACATTAGGTTATCGCGAGATGCTGGAGAGAGACTTTTATGAAATTCCGGATCTTTATTTCGACATTCAGCTGCTGATTTCCGATCCGCCTTATATAGCGAGCCGGCTGGAATTCGACTGTACGCCAAAGGGAAAGTTCCTTGGAATCCATGTAAACGGGAAGAAAGTTTCCTTTACCGAGAATGTATTCTATGAATTTCGGAGAGAGAAGATTTGGCAAGTATGGTCGGTTATAGATAAGGCAGCTATCGAAGCTCAGCTTTAGCGCGAACGCCCAAGCCGCCCTTGAACAAAGTGTCGGATCCATCGTGAACATGTCGCAAATTTCAGCGAGAAGGATTGCGAAAAGTCACGCCGCCCAGAATCATTGGATTGCCGAGCGTCTTTTGGATCGCTCAGGAATTCCAGTCACTCATCTGCGGCCCACCTTCTTTGCCGAGTGGCTCATGTATCTATCGGAAAGCATCAGGGAAAGAAATATGTTCCCACTTCCCTTTGGCGAGAATACGCCTAGCGATGTCGAGCTGGCCCGCTTCGCCGCGCCTGGCGGCTTGGGTGAGTTGGACCGCACGCTGACCTGAGCCAGAATTGAGCGAGCTTCCTTCGAAAAAGGTCCGGCCTGCTTCAGTGAGAGCGTTGTTAACGCTTTGTCGCGGCCCTAGCGCTGAGTTTAACAAACACGCCCCAACGGGCCGCGAACTAGGTTTTGCGCAGTCGCGACCGCGTCCCTTCCATCAGAACGGTTGGGTTGGCTGCTGAGAAGGCGGATTCTGCGGTGCCGCGGGTTGACTCGGCCCCGGCGGATTTTGCGGCAGCTGATATGGCTGCTCGTTCGGAGCCGGTTGGTATGGCTGCTGCGCCGCTCCATTTACCTCATTCCCGGCCGCATGCAGTTCCTTGTCAAAGTCTTCCCGCGCTTTGCGAAATTCGTTCATGCTTTGCCCCAGACTCCGCGCCAATTCCGGAAGCTTTTTGGCGCCGAACAAAACCAACACTATTACCAGAATTAGTACCCATTCTGACGGTCCCGGAACTCCAAGCGCGAGCATATTCATTATGTTAATTCTTTCATGGATTGAGACGCGACGCCGCTATCAGAAGGTACGCCGCGCTCATTTAAGGGTTTTCAGACGGGAAATCAAATCGACCTTACTGCTGAGACCAACCACTTTGATCTTTCACTTCGCCACCCTTGAAGAAAAGGAGAGTCGGGATATTGCCGATCTCAAACCCGCTGGAAAGAGTCGGACTTTTGTCCACATCTACCTTCGCGATTTTCACATTCTCGCCCTATTCTTTCGCGATTGCGCAACCATGCTGGAGTCCCCCGTTCATTCCAACCCCCTTGTTTGATTCTTTTTCCGCTGACTTCCAAGAACGTAACCTGGCGCTCTTGGCATCGCCATTGCCAGATCGGCCAAATTATTTCCACCCGAACGAATTATACATTCATTATGCGGTAGGCTTACATTTCACCGCCCGCTAGACTTCAGCTTGGAGGGGTTTTTGACAGGGACGTCCATGAGATGTTAAAACCCCGTAAGTTGCCTTCTAAGAAGGCGAAGACGTTCGCTAAAGGCCCTCGCCAGCAAAGGAGAGATCGATTCCGTCGTAAACCATCATTAACCCCCTATTAATTTCTTATTATAATTGTGAGTTACATTGTAACACGACCATCTCATCGCCTAACCTTTTCGGGGAAGTTACAGCCCATCCGATTACCAAATTTACGGTGCGATTCGTGCTGGCTGATATAGGATCAGAATATCCGATTACTCCGTAAGGGTCCCTGATCGTATAATTTTCTCAGCAGGGAAACGCTTTACACTTTATGCACGGAAATCTGGAGCTACTTCTTACCACTTTACATGTAATTCTCACCCTCGCTCTAGCGGGTTTGATACGGTTTATTTTCCGTCGCCTCGATGCTCTACGACGGCAGCAAGAATTTTTGATAACCCTTGTCTATCGCCTAATGGATAATCAACGTTCAAACAAAGCTAGCGCGGATGATCTCCCACCGAAAACTTAGCCGTCGTAAATGCGCAGATAGCTTTTATGAATGAAAATAATGAAGTTAAACAGTCAGCAATACAGCTATCAGTCTTATTACTGGTAAACCATTGTAGAACACAACCTGTCGGTCGATTGGTGAGCTATGATGAAATAAAGCACATCGTACAGTTGGACCCTCGTCAAACTAGGGAGGGTAGAGCCATCATGCGTCGGGCTCTTAAGGATCTGTTAAAGGATGGATTCGTTTTCCTCGTGAAGCGTAGCTATGGTATCTACCTGGCTAAGGGTATACATTACCGCATCTCCAAGAAAGAAGACCTATGACCCGCCAATGTGGTGCGTCATGGGTCCTCCTTTTTCGGTACAAGAAACGGAAAATCACCTACGTTAAACCGGTAACGGTCGTCGTCGGAGTAAATCGTTGTGTTCCATTGATCGTGCGAGCGCACGGTCCCAAGAAGCAGACGTCCCGCTTTAGGAGCGGCGTCGGCCAGCGGGGGGTGAGGAGAAGTTCGCTCGGCTTGTATTGGTCAGGAAAACCAGCTCACGGGCCGGCTGCTTGAGCCGAAAACCGAGTGGCTGTCTCACCCGGCGATTGAAGCACTCGAAGCCCTCGATCGCCTCGGCCATCTTGTCGCGAAGCCGATTGTAGCCCGTTGCATATTCCTCCCATGGCGTCGCCGTGTTGGGCAGAGACGCCTTCGCGATTCCGGCGATAATCGCCGATTCCGAGCGCAGATGCGGCGAGCACGGCTGCTTCATCCCATACGACAGGTGCACCATGCTCATCGAGTCCTCGACAGTGATGCCTTGCAACCCCTCCTTGCCATGATCCTTTTCGGTCCGGCCGAGGCAGGGTAGGATCAGCGCATCGCGCCCATGAATGAGGTGGCTGCGATTCAATTTCGTGCTGACCTGAATCGTGAGCTCACATTTCTGCACTGCCGGAAAGGTGTAGGCGGGATCCGGCGCCGCGAGAACAAAGTTGCCCCCCATTCCGACGAAAATTTTTACGTCGCCGCGCATCATCGCCGGAATCACGCG
>DATNNZ010000573.1:0-6406 GCA_035601575.1 Chthoniobacterales bacterium | reverse complement strand
CGTTTATGTTCTCAGTCCGCTACAGCTAGGTAACGATAATTTTGAAGTGGTGCATTTTGCTTTCGAGTTTTATGGCTTCGAAACATACAACGCCCTGGTCAATCCGAATAACCCGCTCGCGCAGGCCGTCCTGACGGCGATGGTGGAAACCGGAGACTACTTCTTCTTCGCGCTCGACTCGAATGAGAGCACCACCGCATTCCGATCGGAAATCGGCCAGGGGAACCTGATGAAGCTAAAAAATAACCTTGCACGCATCCGAGGCTCGATAACAACGGAGGCGCAGTATGAAAAAGCGGTGGCGTCTTTCAGAAGGAACCCGGACCCGGCGGGAACGCTTCTGCACTGGGTGTGCCAGGACGATGCCGGATACCTGAATCTCACCCAAGACCGTCTTGAATTGACCCCGGCGTAAGCGCGGAGTAGGTGGGCGGCCTCAAAACCCTCGCTCGCGCGGGACGCCGCCGGGAAACGAACAAGGGCCGAGAGCGAATAGCTTGCAAAAAAGCCGATTTTCGTGCTACACTGTAACAGTGTATATAATTTTCAACATGTAATGAAAAATGGCACTGAACATTCGAAATCCCGAAGCTGAAAAACTGGCGTCCGATCTCGCAGCCCTGACCGGCGAAAGCAAGACCGAAGCCGTCACAAAAGCATTGCAGGACCGGCTTGCGCTCATGAAGAGGCGGCGCAGCAAACGCCGCCTTGCGGACAGGCTCGACGAAATCGCCAAGCATTGCGCCTCCCTGCCTTTTCTGGACAGACGGACCCCGGAAGACATGCTGTACGATGAGCACGGACTGCCCCGGTAATGATTATCGATCCATCCGCCATCATCGCCATCTTGAATGACGAACCGGAGCGCCGGGCTTTCACCGAAGCCATCGAACAGTCCGGCACTTGCCTGCTATCAGTGGCGGGGTTTGTCGAAGCCTCAATGGTCATCGATAACTACCACGGCTATGACGGACTCCGGGATTTCGACCTCTTGCTGGCAGACGCCGGAATAGAACTCGCCCCCGTCGATGCGGAACAGGCGCATATGGCCCGGCAAGCCTTCCGGCAGTATGGCAAGGGCCGTCATCCCGCCGCCCTGAATTTTGGCGACTGTTTTTCTTATGCCCTTGCCCAGGCGACCGGCTTCCCGCTCCTGTTCAAGGGAAACGATTTCACAAAAACCGATATTCAAGCGGCAATATCAGCCTATTAGGGCGCCAGCCTTTACCCCCTCGCATATCTTTTTTATTTCTCCTAAGTGGAAAACCTTCCGTATTTGTGTTATATAATGAGGTAGGAGTGAAACGCATGGCCGAAGCCGTCACCAGCGCTTTGCTTTGAACCCTACCCATCATTTTCCATAATAAGACAGCTATTTCCACAATCTATATTATCACATCGCGCTAACCAATTGATAATACATACGTTTTAACTGTTTCTGCCGTTCTGTCATTGCCTAGTTAATTAGTACACTAACGCCATATCCACTGTGTTCCCACGATATTTCAATGGTCCATTGCGAGCTTTTTAGTATAGTAATTATCCAGCTATTTTGTTTACAGAGACCCCCACAGGGATCTCGGGGCTTTTTGCCTTTCCCTGCAATAAGGTTCAATTCAGAATACGGAAAATTACTGGGTTAAACCAGACCAGATTCAAGCGGCCAAAGCAAGATCCTGATCCAGTGACATCTCTATCAATGTTCGAATGATCGCGTCCAGATTAAGGAGATCTGGCTGCTTCTAAAACTTGGGGGAAACCGCTACTGTGCCCCTGGTAGTTCCAATGTTGGGTTTACCCATTGTTGACGCATTCTCAGTTCCCTGCTTTGGTTGGCTCCTGAATCTCGTGTGTATTTTCAGCAGGACCGGCGATTACATCGTCGACGATGTAGTCTTCTCCTGAGGCGTCCAGTTTTGCGAAACGCTGACGAATCCGAAGGATGGTCTCTTCTTTAGTGTCCGCATCCTCTACGTTCTTTTTATCTTCCGTAGCTTCGAAGGCCAATTCTGTTGCGAGTTTCGCTGCAAGTGCTTTGTCCAGACATCGGTACGCCCTGATGAGTTGCGGGCGTTCGGTCTCTGATCGCTGACATGAATTTTTGATTTCGGCGTAAAATCCATGAGCTACTTCCTTCCTTCTTTCTTCGGGAGCTCGATTGAGGGTCCATAGCAAACATCGGAATTCGTACTCGCATCCCTTTACTTGCGCCTGGATGTGGGCAATGAACGCGCTGACATCAAGCCTTTGGAATATATCTGAGAAAAACTCGTGAACTGCAGGATCTATGAAGGCCGCGAACTCCGCTAGTAAACGCCATTCCCGCGGCCGGGATCTGGCAATATCCTCCGCCAGTCGGGAACGGTCCAGAGTCCCGATAATGCGACTTACTTCATTTGGGAAGTAGATCCACCAAAACATGGGCAAGCCAAAACGGAAATCTAAATCCGTCGCGCTCGCTTTGTCTTCACCCCATCAAAATCGTAACTGTCTCACTTCATTTACCAACTCCCGCACGCGAGTAACAGAGACCCTGCCCCACCACACCCCACCTTCCTTCAGACTGGTCCCAACGATTGCTCCGTCCGCTGTGCCCAGCAGCTCACTCGCGTTTTCCACGGACAGTCCACTTCCAACGATCACCGGCAAAAACGTGCCACGCCGGATGTTCTCGATCTCGTCAATCGGCGTTGGATCGCCGGTATGATTACCTGTCGCTATCGTGACGTCGGCATCGAAAAACTCCGCGTCTCTCGCCTGCTCTATGACTGGTCGGTCGGCGACTATGGCGTGAGAACCATGCTTGACGTGAACGTCAGCGAACACTGCGATTTCCTGAGCGTGCAGAGTGGATCTGTAACGAAGAATCCTCGCACTGTTTCCTTGTACGAAACCTTCGTTGGCAATGTAAGCGTTTACAAATTGGTTTACCCGAACAAAAGAACCACCTGCCGCTTTCGCCACGGCGATCGCCGCTTCGCCAGCATTCGCCAAGAGATTGACCCCAATCGGTAGGCTGCTCGCCTCACGAACACACTTCGTGACCACGGAAAGAGTAGCAACGGTTTCGTACCAGATATCTTCCGGACGAAGGAAAGGTAAATCCCAAGCGTTCTCCACAATTATTCCGTCAAGGCCACCTTCTTCGTATGCCTTCGCCTCTGAGACGGCATGAGCAACAATCGCGTCGATCTTTTCCCCGCGGTATCGAGGAGCTCCAGGAAAAGGCAGACAATGAATTGTCCCGATCAAGGGTTTGGGAGAGCGAAACAATTTCGCTAAAACACTTTCTTTTTCTGGTAGCATCGCCATTTGGATTGGATTCCGGTAAATTGTTAAGTTGCTTCCATCTGCAGGGTTCTGACCTGAACCACATTGTTCCGCCTCACGCCGGAAAGCCGAAGATCATCGCTCGCGAAAACACGCACAGAGATGTCTTCAGGCAGCGTGCAATTGATTACTAACTCATTCTGATCGTCGTCGTGGGTGGCGTAAATCTCCAGTGCATCCCGGCGCTTCCACCACTCTGCGTATTTACTCAACGTTGTGTTCGGTACATTCCAATCATCGGCCAACCGCTTCAGGGCGAACAGGATAGTCTTGGCCATCTTCCCAAAATGCTCTGGATGGCCGTAAAAAAAAATGGGCCACTCTTGCTCGAGATGATCTCTTGCGACCGCAGTGAAGTAAGACAACACTTCCTCTTCGCTTGGTGGATTGAGGCCATTCTCTTCCGCATAACGGACTGCCCGTTCAACGCTGAACGGATGAATGGGAATCTGGATGACTCCAGTTCGTTGGGTATACACTCGCGGAAAAAACGGTAAACCATCGATCTCTAGCCCGAAATCCGAGGAATACAGGTACCCAAGTTGTTCCAAAGCCGCGCCTAACTCGGGATTCCACATGCCGCGCGGTGCCGCGTACCAAGGCCCGACCGGCAAAGAGTTTTCTTGCAACCAAGCTCGGCCTTCCGAAACGTTCCGCAGGTTATCTTCCTTCGTGTCGAATAGATTATGAATGTTGCCGTGATTACCTATCTCGTTAGCTGGATCGATCTGGTGCAAGTAGTTCTGCTCTCCCAGACAGAGACTCTGGTTGATAAAGAAGGTGATAGGAAGCTCAGCCGCTCGCGCCGTTTGGGCAATCGAAGTTACATTCTCCCCATAAGTGCCATCTACATCGATGCGAAAGGCGAACACAGAAGCTGCCTGATTTGGGTAGTAGCAAAGGTGGACATAGGGTAAGCCGAGCAATGAAAAGGCCTTGCGTAATATCCAGACAAGTATCCGGAGGATTTGAGCCTTGTCGATGGTGACGATTCGTTCGGTGATACTGCTGTGCCGGCTGAACGTTCGCAAGGTATCCCCTACCGACAGAAGCAACTCGGAAAGTGGCAGTCCGGTAAAAAGGCAATAGCCTCGACCTACTCGCTGCTGAATAAACGCTGGGAAATGCCCGGTTCGAATCCCACCTTTCTCTACTCGGTTTTCATGGAGGGTAATTTTTCCGAATCCCGCTCCCGCGAAAACTGCGCTGATTCCGGCGATCCGAACATCTGGTAGATTCAACTCTGGGAATTGAAGCAATTGCGTCACTGCCTGACCGCGGTAGCGAACAGGAAATGGCAAGGTGAGTTCCCTTGCGGCGGTTATGATCGCGACACCACCTTCCTGCAAAAACTCGGCGAGCCGATCTGGCACTTGTCCTTCGCAGACCATCACTGGACAGCCGGGTTCGTTAATCTTTCGGTAGGGAGTCTTCTCCTGTTCCAACACCCGGGTCCACCCTGACGTCTTCGCGGAAGAGGGTTGGTAAACTCCGACTTCACAAACCACTGGCATCATGTCTCACCTGCTTGCGCTGAACAAACTCGGGACGATCGCTCAGGAACTGGTTCACCGCAGCGAGGGTCGGCAGACCCACTCTCGCTCCGACACTCTGAATCGAAATCGCGGCTGCCGCTGACGCCTGATAGGCGCATTCGACCAATTCCAGGCCTTTTGCCAGGCAGCTGATGAACACCCCATTAAAACAGTCACCTGCACCGGTGCTGTCCCTGACCGTGACAGGAAAGGCAGGATAGAGGAACGTCCCCCGCCGGGTAGCCACGGTTCCGCCGAAAGAGCCTTTGGTAACCACGACAACTTTCACTCCCAAACCGAGAAGCCGATCAACACAAACCGCCTCGTCTGAATCTTTGACCAGCGCCGCTAATCCAGCCTGATTAGAAAAGAGGATATCGGTCGACTCTAAGATGCTTCCCCAGTTTTCCAAGCCGGCGCCTGCCGCGGTAGACTCTAGATCGATCGAGACCTTTACGTCGGTCGTTTTCAGCTGATCGACAACAAATCGAGCAAGCTCAAGCCCTAGCGAGGAGAGGTGAACATGCCGAGCGTCCTTGAGATAGGAAATGTCAACATCCTCAATCGCCGGGATCAGCAGTGGAGTCTCGACAATGGTCAGTGCTTTCTCACCAGACGAGTCAAGCAGAACGAAGCAAAAATAGGTAGTGCCATTTGGTTTGATCTTTATACCCGGGTCATCCACCTGAAACGATCGATAGTCGTCAACGCATATGCGTCCGAACTCGTCATCGCCGACCACCGTTATCAGGCCCGTTCGCGCACCAAATTTGGCGGCAGCACAGCAGAAATTTCCGACGACGCCTCCAGGATTTTTGCCGACTAACCTGCCCCGAATTTTCTCATCGCGACGAGGAATTCGGTCGACGTTGACGGCGATGTCCAAGCAGGTATCTCCAACCCCGATAACATCTAGTCTCTTGAACTCAGAGTTAGCCATGGCAGAACGTCAGGACCGGCGGGTTGTTACGATAACCGCGACGACAATGATAATTCCTCGAATGATTTCCTGTTGATAGACATTCAAGCCGTAGAGAACCAGAGCGTTGTCAATCATGCCGATCATCACTGCACCAACCGCTGCCCCGATCACCGATGCTACACCCCCAAAAATACTGGTCCCTCCTAAGACGGTAGCAGCAATCACGGACAGTTCAGCTCCATCTCCAAGGGAATACCAGCCACCCCCGAATCGACCGGCCCACAGAATACCCGCAAGCGATGCTAATAAGCTGCTGGCAAACATGACCCCAAAAATTACCTTCCGCGTATTGATGCCGGAATAAACTGCTGACCGCGGGTTTCCACCGGTTGCGAGTACTCTTCGACCAGTCGGAGTTTTTGTAAGAATCAAGTGTCCGACCACCACCGTAGCTAACATCCAGAAGGCGACTATCGGTATGCCGGCCACATTCCCTCCCCCGAAAACGAAGATAAAATCGGGCGAGGTGATCGGTATTGATTGGAGGTTGGTGATCGTTCGAGAAACGCCGGCGACCGTGATCATGGTTCCCAGTGTGACTAGGAACGCTGGAATCCTC
>DATNNZ010000572.1:0-3254 GCA_035601575.1 Chthoniobacterales bacterium | reverse complement strand
AAGATCAGGCCGATTCTGCAAAGCCCGAGCGACCAGCGGAGCGGCGGATTTCGCCGGGAGTTGCTTCAGCGGCTCCTCCGACACAATAAATACACGGTTCTCTTGCAGACCCATAGCTCGCGAAAGTTCAGCATTCGCTATCGAGAGGGCAGACTTCGCCTCCAGGACCAACTGTTCGGCTTTCTGCAGATCGCTGCGCGCATCGGACAGGAGGCCGGAAACCATTGAAAAGATTTTGCTTCAGGATATTCCGGACGAACCAAGGAATTTTCATTTTTCCCAGAATAAAAGCTGTACACTAAGTACTAAGTGTGCCGCAAAACGAGCGGATTGCACCCGTCATTCAAAAGACCCCAAAAACTGAATCGTAATATGAAAAGAAAGACCCTCTCATTCTGTGTCATCCGAGACACAGTCTCCTCCACCCACAAGAGAAGCGATTGACTATCGCGAGACTGGTGCCGTCAGACGACGTTCCTTTCTCAGGAAGATGGGCATCGCGAGTGCCTCATTGGCGCCAGTGCTTGCTCTGCTGGTTGCTTCCTCAGCGATTGCGGATGACACATTTCTGAAGTTCAAGGGCGGCATCGGCGTAATGCCGGTCTCGAGCGTCGGGCCGCCACCGGTCGCCAACGTCGTGCGGGCAATTCAGCCGGCTCCCGAGCCGTGGGTGATCCGCGCTCTGAGCGCGGAGGTGAAGGATGGGCGAATCCATGTAGAGGGCCGTGGCCTACTTCTTGCCGGCGGTAACGCGATTGGCACGAATGGTGGGCAGCGCGTCTTCGCGACGCTGATCTGTGGGCCACTGCCTAACGGGCCGTTTACCGTCTCTAGCACGCCAGTCGCCAATGCCGTCGCGCTGGCGGCTGACGGCGATTTCACGATCGACGATATCCTCTCGCCGACTCCCCCGAACGAATGCGGCAACCCGGTACTCCTGATCCGAAATGTCGGCGGCGTTTGGTTCGCCGCCGGCATTCCGCTGGTCATTGAATGATTAACGGGCTCTTCGAGCACCGGCACTCCCCGCAGCCTTCGGCGGTGGACTGAACGCTCGGGGCGACAGGGCCATCGTGAAGCCCCGAGCGGCTCGGCGATCATGGGCGGCCACGCTCAGCGTCATCCCCGCTCGGTCCCGCACCGGTCTGTCCCGCCACACACGAGACGGTGAAACCGGAGAATGGAAGATCACACCGGCCGCATTCCGGTAATTGACGATGCGCTCGACGGTCGGCAACAGCTGCTTAGAAAGGGGTCACCACACGAAACGGAAAGTATTCCGTTAACGGAATACTTTCCGTTTCGTGTGCGTTGCCCTTTTAATCTAAATGAATCTGGCAGCCCAAAGCACTGACGCATGTTTTTCCGACCGCTAGTCAGTAACGAATTATCGATATAGAATCGCTTTATTTTGCTTGATGTGCCGATTGGGGACCAGTCAAAATGACGGGTCCAAAAGAGCGTTTCACCCGGAGGGAATTAAGGACATGGCGTCTCGGAAACAGATTCAATCGATCACTGGGATGTGGGCAGTCTTGAGCACGGCAGCCGGGCTGCTTTTCGTTGGCTCGCGGGTAGCATCAGCCGAGAGCCCCGAACCCAAGGGTCCGTCTCCCGTTATAGCCACGGCAACTCCCGCGAAAGTCCCGCCTGTCCCGGTTGCAGGTCCATTAGCCGGGCCCCGGTCCCTGAAGCAAGTCGGACTTCCGATCCAGCAAACTCTGGCGGAGATACCTGCGGACAATCCGCAAACCCCAGAGAAAATCGCGCTTGGCGAGAAGCTCTTTTTCGAACCGCGCCTATCTGCAGACGGAACCGTGGCCTGTGCTTCCTGCCACGATCCGGAGCGCGCATTCACCGACGGCAGGCCCGCATCAGTGGGGATTCAGGGGCGGGTAGGGCAGCGCAATGCGCCTACCGTATTGAACGCGCTCTACAACAAGAAGCAGTTCTGGGACGGCAGGTCCGAGACGCTTGAGGATCAGGCTGCTATGCCTATTACCAATCCTAGTGAAATCGGCCAAGCCAGTCTGGACACGGCCGTTGCCACGCTCAGAGCGATCGCTGAATACAAAGAGGAATTCCAGCACGTATTCGGGCAAGATCCGACGCGTCTGACTCTGGTACGCGCGATTGCCGCATACGAGCGTACGCTCGTCTCGTTTGATTCGCCCTTCGATCACTTTATTGCCGGTGACCCAAATGCCATAGATGACGCCGCCAAGCGTGGCTGGGTACTTTTCAACACCAAAGCGAAGTGCAATCGGTGCCACGCCTCGGTAAACCACGATGTTGTCTACTTCACGGACTTTGAGTTTCATAACATCGGCATCGGAATCCTCAGGCATCACGTTACCCCGCTGGCGCTAAAGGCCATGCAAGAAATCAAAAAGGGAGACCTCCCGGCCATCGATCGCGCTGCGATTCAGTCAGACTTTTCAGTATTAGGCCGTTTTCTCGTGACCAGGCAAGAAGCCGATATTGCTTCCTTTAAAACCCCGACTCTGCGCAATGTGCTGGTGACTGCGCCCTACTTCCACGATGGTTCAATGCAGACGCTGTGGGATGCGGTAGATCACTACAACAAGGGCGACGGATTGAAAGACCCGTGGCTTGATGATGACATTGAGCCCCTTGCCCTGACCGAGGATGAAATCGACGATCTGGTAGCGTTCATGGCATCCTTGACGAGTCCGGAGTACAAAGAAATCGGCATTAAGGAGTTTGCCCGGCAACGGGCTCTCGCGCGGACTAGCCGCCCGCAGCGCGATACTGCCAGAGCATTTGGTCCAAAACCGGAGAAACCAAAGGCTCCATCTTTAACCAACGATTCGTCTCACCCCTAATTTCACCGCTGGGCCCAGGTACGGCGACGCACATCGACAAGCTCACCTGGCTCCGGGCTCGATGCTATTGCGGCCGAACAATCTGGCAAATTTATTGAGCAGGCTGAAACAACTCGACGAGGTTCCCAGAGGGGTCGAGCAGGCAAATTTGAGAACCACCCGGCGCGGTTACTATATCATCACGACGAAACTTTACGCCGGCCGCGCGGATTTTGGGATGAAATTCTCATCAAAAAAATCACCGACCAAAGCTCAAAAATTAATGCGGAAGTCAAAGATCCAGTTGTTCTCGTATTGTGGGTGAGCGTGGCTAACGGCGAATTGGTAGCCCACTCCCAGGGACCACGCTAGCCGCTTGTACAGCGGGATAGGCCCAAGGAGGATTCCCGGTAGAAGGAAGACCTGGTT
>DATNNZ010000571.1:0-18131 GCA_035601575.1 Chthoniobacterales bacterium | reverse complement strand
ACGATTTCGACGATGACCTTTTATTTTTCCATGCTGATGTTTGTGACCCAGGGGCGGTCGATCTACAACCTGCCAGACTGGTTCACTAGCAATCTCTCGGTTCTATCGATTCCTTTTCCGGTCATGGTCGCCGCGATTGTTTTGCTAGCGACTCTGTTGCTTTTGAGCCGGTTGACCATCGGCCGGCTAATTTATGGCCTGGGCGGCAATCCCGAGGCGGCGAAACGCATGGGCTGCTATGTCGCCGGGCTGCAGTGCTTCGTGTACGGGTATTCGGGGTTGATGGGCGCCGTCGCCGGTATCGTCCAAGCACACCGGGTCGAGGAGGTGGTACCCAATGCGTTGATGGGACGAGAACTCGATGTGCTAGCTGCTGTTGTGCTGGGTGGAGCAAGCCTTTCGGGTGGTGTTGGGACGGTCACCGGTACGATCCTGGGTATTGTCCTCTTGGCCATGCTTCAGAATGGGCTCACTCTCATCGGTGTCTCATCCTATTCGTTCGGACTTGTCACTGGTTTGGTGATTCTGGTGAGTGTCAGTGCTACCGCTTACGCGGCCAAGCACCAACAAAAAGGGGGCTTTCGCCATGCCATCTGAAACCACAGCCGAATCTGCGGCGGTCTCGAAGCCTCAGCTCGCCAGCTTATTGCCGCGCGATCCCACGATTGCGCTGTTGGTGCCACTTATCGCGGCCGCGGTGATCATCTTTAGTCTTCTCGCCCCCAGTCGTTTTCTCTCGGGCGATACGGTGCGCGCGATGGCTTTCCAAATGCCGGAACTCGGCATTCTGTCACTTGCGATGATGGTGCCGCTGATGAGCGGCGGACTTAATCTCGCGATTATCGCAACCGCAAATCTGTCCGCACTGGTAATGGCAGCGATCTTGACGCACCTGATCCAACCCTCGAGTCCGCCCTCGGTCGTCGTCGAAGTGTTTGTGCTTGCCCTGCTCGCCGGCATGATGACCACACTAGTGATTGGGTTTTTGACCGGAATCATCGTCGCCTTCTTTGGCGTTCATCCGATCCTCGTTACCCTTGGTACGATGACGCTCGTTAAAGGCATCTCCGTCCTGACAACGAGCGGTACGGTAATCGGCGGGTTTCCTCCCGCAATCTTGTTCCTTGGGAACGGTACGCTGCTTGGAATACCAGTATCAATGATTCTTTTCCTCCTTTGCGCGAGTGTCGTTGCTGTGCTTTTGACCCACGCCCCGTTTGGAGTCTCGGTTCGCCTAATCGGTTCGAACGAAAGGGCCACTCGCTACTCTGGCGTAGCGACTGAATGGATGCTGGTCGGCGTGTACGTGTTCTCTAGTTTGTTGTGCTGGGTGGGCGCACTGGTGATGATGGCTCGATTTAATTCGGCTAGCGCGGGTTATGCAGAATCATATCTCCTGATTACCATACTCGCGGCAGTGCTTGGTGGTGTCGATCCCTTTGGAGGCTTTGGCCGCGTTCTGGGCCTTTTTCTCTCGTTGATTCTCCTTCAGGTAATCTCGACTGGCTTTAATCTGCTCGGCTTCAGCCAGCATCTTACCTCGGCGATCTGGGGCGCTACGATGATTTTTGCCATCCTCCTCTCGCACCTACGCGACCAGTGGCTGACGCGACTCTGGCTATCCAGAAAAACGGGATAAGGGCTGTCGGCGATGCGGCGTTCCCTCGACGATTCGAATTGACAGACTACCGATTGTCGTGCCGAAATCAGACAGTTGTTCGCACAATCATTTAGCTATTCATTTAGCGATTCCCCCCACTTGCGAGCTGACCTGTTGGCGAGGCACGGCGGGCTTGCGGTACTAACCATCGGAGTAATTAACCATGAAATACACAGTTAGAGAAATCGCGGTCTGTCTGTTCAGCGCGATTCTGATCCTGGGTGGCGCCGATACGGGGCAGGCGCAGCAGGCAAAAAAGCCGGTAATCGGACTAGTAATGAAATCGTTGGCCAATGAGTTCTTTAAGGACATGGAGGAAGGAGCGATCAAGCATGTCCAGGAGCGTGGGGACCTCACCCTCGTCCCGGTAGGGATGCACTCTGAGACGGACATTGATACCCAGATCAGCGCCATTGAGAATTTTATTACTCAGAAGGTAGACGCGATTGTGGTCGCCCCAGCCGACTCGCGTGCCCTGGTTCCTCCGCTTGCGCGGGCGATTAAGGCCGGTATCATCGTCATCAATATCGACGTCGCGCTTGATGAGGCGGCTAAGAAACAGGCGGGTGTCGATCTTGCCTTCGTGGGTCCTGACAACCGGGCGGGAGCCAAAATGTCAGGCGATGTACTTGCTAAGGCGCTTGGACCAGGAGGGAAAGTTGTGATCATCGAAGGTAATCCTGGCGCTGACAATGCCCAGCAACGGAAACGCGGTTTCGATGAATCAGTCAAAGAAGGCAAACTCGACTTGGTTGACTCCCGCACTGCGCATTGGGAAACGGAGGAAGCAAACTCTGTCTTCAGCAACATACTGACCGCCCATCCCGACGTGCAGGGCGTCATGGCGGCCAACGACTCGATGGCACTTGGCGTTGTGAAGGCCATCGACGCTGCCGGAAAATCCGACAAGATTAAAGTGGTGGGGTTCGATAACATTGCCGCCGTCCAGCCGCTGCTCAAGGATGGTAAGTTGATAGCTACGATTGACCAGTTCGGTAGCCAGATGGCGGCTAATGGTATCGACTATGCAATGAAGGCCTTAAAGGGTGAGAAACTCGAGGGCTGGATTAAGACTCCCATCAAGCTCGTAACCGCGAGTGGATACTAAGCCGCCAGCAGCTTTGCCTGCTGGCTGAACGTAGCTTGCGGATTCTGGTAGGGATCAGCTCCCGACTGCGCGCAACGCTTCGTCGCCACTGCTCTTAATATTAATGCTCTTAGTCAAACTAAAGGGCGCCATAGTCCCGTAGGGCGACCTGGGATGGGACGACGGCGCCTATTGATCCGCCTGAACGGACAAGCAGAGCCGCGTCCCTAGCGCTCCACCATGCCGCTCAATTCCAAGCCCGACGGGCCGCTTCTCGAACTAAAGGGGCTGACGAAACGCTTTCCCGGCGTCATTGCTCTCAATGCGGTTGATCTCTCCTTAGCACCAGGTGAGATCCACGCCCTGGTCGGCGAGAACGGCGCCGGCAAATCGACACTTATCAAGCTCCTTTGCGGAAGCTATCTTCCAGATGCGGGCGAGATGCAGTTTGATGGTGGACCGTACCATCCGGAATCGCCGCTCGACGCTCTCAAAGCAGGCATTCGGGTAGTCTACCAAGAATTCAGTCTTCTCCCGTATCTTTCGGTCGCCGAGAACCTGCTCTTTGATAGCCTACCGCGGCGCTACGGTCTATTGGTCGACTACCGGAAACTTCACGAGCGAGCCAGGGCGCTGCTCGAACGCGTCGGCCTGGATGTCGATCCTCAGACGCCGGTTGAACATCTCGGTATCGCCCAATGTCAGCTGCTTGAAATCGGCAAAGCGTTGTCGTTTTCCAGTCGATTGCTGATCCTCGATGAGCCGACGGCGACGCTCACACCACGTGAAATTGGGCGGCTGTTCGGAATCATCCGTGACCTGCGCGCCTCGGGTGTGACGGTCATTTACGTTTCCCATCATCTTAACGAGATCTTTGATCTGTGCGATGCGGTTACGGTCCTGCGTAACGGGCGGCGGATGGTGTCGCTGCCGGTTGCGGCGACGAGCCCACCAGAGATCGTCCATCTTATGGTTGGCCGCGAGTTAGAGGCGGCGCTCGCAACTCATCGGACGGCGGCCGAACCTCCTCCTGGGCCCGCGGCAATCCGGGTCCAAGACCTGCGCTTCCGGGGCAACCCGCATGGGATATCGTTCTCTTTGCGGTACGGTGAAATTGTGGGCTTGGCCGGTTTAGTGGGATCGGGACGCACTGAAACGCTCCGCGCAATTTTTGGCGCGGACTTCCGTGACGGTGGAGAAATTTACCGGCACGAACAGCGAGTCCGCTTTGATAATCCCAGAGACGCGGTCAAGCACGGAGTTTGCCTCTTGACCGAGAACCGCAAAGAAGAGGGGCTTGTGCTTCCCATGCCGGTGCGCGTCAATGTTACGCTGACGGACCTCTCGCGGATTTCGCAAGGCGGAATACTCAATGCCCGAACCGAGAAGACAATCGCGGAGAATTGGGTTGCCGAACTCGATATGCGGATCGCCTCTCTTGAGCAGGCGGCGATCAACTTATCTGGCGGAAATCAACAGAAGCTGGTCATGGCCAAGTGGCTTTTTCGCGATGCCGCGGTGTTGATGCTGGACGAACCAACCCGTGGCATTGATGTCGGTGCAAAGGCCGAGATTCAAGATCTGCTGCGCCGTCTAGCGGCTGCCGGCAAGTCTATACTGGTCGTGTCTTCGGAGGTGCCCGAACTGGTGGCGCTTTGTGACCGCATCCTTGTGCTTTGGCGGGGACAGCTTGCCGGCGAAGTCCAACACCACGAGGCTACCGAAGAGCGGATCCTATCACTCGCATGCGGCGAATCCATCGCAGGTGCCGGTGCTCCGTTTCGCAATATCGACGAAGGGCGCTCAAATGCTTAGGGGAGATCGCCCAAATAAAACCCAACCGGTTGAGGCTCGGTCGGACGCCGTGGGCGCCCCCGAGTCTCAGGCGGCTAGATTTACGTTTGTGCGGCGTGTGCTACGAGAGGCTGGAATCGGCATTGCCCTTCTTCTGATGATCTTCGTCTTTGCCAGCCTTGCGCCACATTTCACGGATGAATCAAATATTACTAACATACTGACCCAGGTGACGATCAATCTCATCATGGCAACGGGGATGACCTTTGTGATTCTGATCGGCGGTATCGATCTGTCGGTCGGTTCAATATTGGCGTTTGCCGCGATGGTGGCTGGGCTTGTGCTCAAAAGCGACACGTTACCAGTCCCGGCGGCGATCACGCTCGCGGTGTTGACGAGCATCACCGTCGGTATGGTATGCGGCCTGGTGAATGGCTTCATTGTGAGCTTCTGGAGTGTTCCTTCCTTTATCGTGACCCTCGGCATGCTAAATGTCGCTCGCGGAGCAGCACTAGAGGTGACGAACGCCCGTACGCTGTTTGAGTTTCCAAACGAGTTTAACGCTTTTGGTACTGCAACGTTCCTGGGCGCGCCCGCCATTTTTTTGGTCGCCCTGGCGCTCGTTGTGATTGGTTGGGCAGTATTGACTCGAACCGTCTTTGGTCGTCTCATCTATGCCATCGGCAACAATGAGGAAGCAGTCCGCCTTTCCGGACACAATACGTTCTTCTATAAGGTCGCCGTATTTGTCATTTCGGGTCTTACTGTCGGAATCGGCGCGATCGTCTATATGGCCCGACTGACCATCGCCAGCCCGATCCTGGGCAGTGGCTTTGAACTAAACGCGATCGCTGCCGTGATCATTGGCGGTACCAGCCTTAACGGCGGTCGCGGATCGCTCATCGGCACCTTTTTGGGAGCCTGCCTGATTGGCGTGCTCGCAGATGGGTTAATCCTGATGGGTGTTGGAGATTTTGTGCGGCAGATGATTACCGGTGGCGTTATCATCCTCGCCGTCATTGTCGACTCGTATCGAGCAAGGCTCGCCGAGCGGACCGGAAGAAATAGCCGATAGCCAATAGCCGATCGAATTGGAGCGGTGGAGTAGTGGACGGACTTGGTCCGATATTTTTCCGGCCACCAGCCCCTAAGGCGAGCGTTTTTCCGAAATTTTGGGTCCGGCGGACGAAGGAAGAGGCGCTAAGACGTTTTGCCATCTGCTATTGGCTATTTATCGGCTATCAGCTATGGGCTATTGGTGATCATACTATGGCTGCAATCGCTCAATCGGTTTCCTGGTGGTGTTTCGTTCCGGCAAAGCTAACTCCAGAAGAGTTCGTTCGATCAGTTGCTGATGCCGGTTTCTTGGCGCTGGATCTAGTGCCGCCCGAGCATTTCTCATTAGTGATGGAGCACGGACTTAAGATCGCCGCGGTCGCCGGCCACGAATCATTGACTGTCGGGCTCAACAAACGGGATCAACATGCCCGTATCGAAAAAGAGATAGAGGCGAAATTGGCCGACGCTGTCCGCTATGGAATTCCTAACTTGATCTGTTTTTCCGGAAATCGAGATGGACTGGGAGACACTGAGGGCATTGATGTCACGGCCGAGGGATTGGCCCGATTAGCTCCGTCGGCCGAACGAGAAGGGATCACGCTCATCTTGGAGCTACTGAATAGTAAGATCGATCATCCCGACTATCAGGCGGATCGCACCGCTTGGGGAGTTTCGGTATGCCAGAAGGTGAACTCGCCGCGAGTGAAACTTCTTTACGATATCTATCACATGCAGATTATGGAGGGAGATATTATCCGCACGATCGAATCGAGCCATCCCTGGATTGCTCATTATCATACCGCGGGCAATCCGGGCCGGAACGATTTGGATGACGAACAAGAGCTCAATTACTCCTCGATCTTGCGAGCGATCAGAGGAACTGGTTATGCCGGGTATATTGCTCACGAATTCATTCCCAAAGAGGATGCAAGAGCAGCGCTCGAGCGTACTTTTGAACAATGCGCATCCATTCTGGAATAAATCCCATCTACCCGGGTCTTTATCCTGGTACCTCGGCACGTCCGCCAAATCTACGATCTTATGTTACGTACATTCCTTTTCGTTGCTAT
This sequence comes from Chthoniobacterales bacterium, assembly GCA_035601575.1. Classification (GTDB taxonomy): domain Bacteria; phylum Verrucomicrobiota; class Verrucomicrobiia; order Chthoniobacterales; family JAFAMB01; genus DASTDH01. The sequence continues at coordinate 11,461 of DATNNZ010000571.1, read as the reverse complement.
CAGCTGTTCGGGCTTGTGCGAGATAAGCGTTGCGCGAGAGCCCGAAGCAGCTCAAACCATTCAAGAATTGGAGGTTGGCATTCAGAATAAGGCGCCCTCCACCTACTTTGCCTTAGCCACCGAGTTATTCCGCAGTGGGCAGAAGGACGATGCGGCGTTTTGGTATTATGTGGGTCAGATCCGGTATCGATTCTTGGTCCTGGCAAAAGCAAAGACTTCCGAGCCTTCCGACGAACAAGCCCATTTTTGGTTGTTGTCGGAAAGTGTTGGACAATCGATCTACGAGAAAGCCGGCCAACGTTCCGCCATGTTGCTCCGAGCGCTTGATCGAGCACTCGCCTGGGACCTCGAACAGCCGAACGGTTACACTTCCAAGAGTGCGTTCGGCGCAGAACACGAGAGGGCCAGACAGGAAATGTTAGCGTTGCGTGAACGGATTAAGATGGATCCGAACGGATTGAAACGGCCGCTTCCAGCCGGCCGTGGCCTGATCTCTTGGTAGGCAAACCGCAAATGGACGCCAATCGATTGAACCACGAATGGACGCGAATAGACACGAATAAAGAAGGCTATTGGTCAATTGTGGTTAAGAGGACGAATGGGGTAGCGACCGATGATCGACCGTGAATGGACGCAGGGGATTAAACCGCGAATAGACACGGATAAAGAGGGTTATTGGTGAGAATGGGTAGTTTGTCCGCAGTAGCTGTCGTTAATCCAGGATTGTCTTGCTACGTCCCCGGCGAAGGCGCGGCGCTCATCACCGAATAGACTTCTCTACCCAAGACAAGACTACTCATGCGATCTATAACTACAGAATATAAATAAGTTATTATATTTGCATTGCAACCGAAAATCTCCGGAAATTAATTCGTGTCTATTCGTGGTTGAATATCTCGCGTCCATTCGTGGTTCCTTTAGGGTTACGCCAAGGCGACATTGTCTTCGGCCAGTTTGCGGTTGATTGTTGTCCAGAGATCGCCGCGTACGGTCATCCAATCTTCAAATCGGTCAGTCCAAATGCGGACTTCGAAGCTCAGTGTCGTGGAAGTCATGGTCACAACGAATGCCTGTGGCGGCGGAGTAACGGCGACACCCGGAGTCTCGCTGGCTGCTTGTCGAAGCAACTCGGTGACGCGGTTTTGATCTGCGCTTCGCGGTACGCTGATTTGAATCACGATAGCGCGTTGCCGGTCAGAGAACGTCCAGTTAGTCACCTGATTTGAAATCAGCTGCCCGTTCGGGATGATTACCTCGGATCCGTCCTGTGTCCGAATGACGCTGGCTCTGATCCCGATTTTTTCGACCGATCCGGCAGCGTCACCAACTTGGACGACGTCTCCAACTTTGATCGGGCGCTCAAACAATAAGATCAGACCGGATACGAAATTGTTGATCACATTCTGCAGGCCGAAACCAACTCCGACACTAAAGGCTCCGGCCAGGATCGTGAACTTCGTCATGTCGACTCCAAGGGCCGCCAACGCGAAGAAGAATCCAAGTAACAAGATCGTGTAGTGAAGCACGGCCGAAATCGCGTAAGGAAGACCGCGTGACAATTTGAGGCGATCGTAGACGTCTTCTTCCAACAGGAAGCGAAGAAACCTTGATACAATGAACGAGAACCAAATGACGAGCGCGCAGGCGACAATCTGCCCCAGTGTCAACCGGAATGAGCCAAAGACCAGAGTGCCGCCGAGCACATCGTTTGCCGCCGCTAGCACCGGTCCGCCCAGTTGAAATTTTCTGAGGACCAAGAATAGCCAGAGAAGGAATATCACGCATTCGATCACCCGCATGATCCGCCGGTTGAGTAACCCTCGATGTTTTCTAACCGCGGCGAAATAGGTCAAAGGCCTGACCCCAAGCGCGATCACTACCAATCCTTCGAGCATTCGTACAGCGGCGTATCCGATAAGTCCGAGATAGGCTCCCGCCAAGACGCCGCTACCTAACAAATAGGACAAACTTACGTTGCCGAGGCAATTCCCGACCAAGGCGGCGATGAGAAGGATGAGGCTGATGCGTGCGGCCCAAGGTACGAACCGACTGCTGCGTTTCCCAGGTTTCGACCACGGAGGCATCGTCGGTTGCCCAGCATTACCAACTACCGCAGGCCGCATCATCCGAAGACGCCAGATGACAAAGGAGATACCGATCAGCATTTCCAGCGTGAACAATCCACGATTTATCAGTGGAAAGCCCAATAGTATTAACCGAGTCAAATCGAGAACGAAAAGCACAACCAGTGCGTTGAGAAAGAGATAGAGCCTTCGATCAATCAGTCGCCGGAGCAACACCACTGTGGGTATAAGTCCAGCCACTGCAACAATCGCCCGAAGCAACCGGGGCGAATCGAGATAAATCAGCGGTGCAAACAACGTCGACAGGGCGATCGAGACGGCTATCGGCATTTCGAACAGCGGAACCGTACGCTGCAAGCTCGGGTCTTCCTCGACCCAACGCCGTATCCCTCGCCGTGCCCATCGCAAAGCGACAAAGAAACAAAGGATAAGAACAGCGTGAATGGCGAACTTGACCCGTTCCTGAAGCACATACTCTTTCAGTCTGTGTAGTTCGTCTGAAAGCACATGCTGATCGGAGTGGCGAGAAGCGATTTCGTTGAAAGCCCAGAGAGGTGGTCCATCCGTCTCGAATAGTCGATTCAAGAGTCCTTGTCTGGCGTGCTGGACTGTGTTCAACTCGGCCTGCATCCGTCCGTGTTGGGTCGCAACCCGGGACTGCAAACTCAGGATTTCTGATCGGCGAGTTTGCAGAGCGCTTTGAGTTTCTTTAATTGCGGCGATCGTCTGGGTAATCCGATCGAGGACTTCTGGCGGCGCATTCTTTGTGTTCGGGGCGGTAGAAGTAAGGTTCCAGGTGGACGCCATTTGATCCATGCGAGCCGCGTCTGTCTCGAGTTCGGTGAGTTGCTGAGTGAGATTAAGGTTCCACCTATTGTTCTCGGCAGCCATAATCTCCCAAATCTCGAGCAACTCATCGAGAGCGCTGAATGTGGGCGCACTATTGATGATGGTGGTTGATTCAATGGCGCGAGTGTCGATTTGATGTTCGATATCGGGCAAACTGCGGAGAGCGACCGTTTTGGGTTGGGAGGTAAGCGCGGATTTTATGCCCGCTAAAACGCGTTTTACAGAGATAGCTTCCGTCACGATCTCGGGTAAGGGAACGGGAGTGGCGGCTGGAGCCGAAGCGGCCGTAGGACCGGTCGTTGCCGTGGCGACGGGAGCGCCTGTTTCTGCGGCTGGCAGAGCCGTATTTGCGAGCGCCAGTGCCAACAAGACCAAACAGAGTCTGTCCTTCATGCTGGATCCAACGTACCGTTCGTTTTACGGGACGCCAGCCCAACCGCGAATGGACGCGAAGCAAAAGCAGCTATTCGTGTGTAATGGCGTCCATTCCTGGTTCCGGATCGGTCAGGATAATCCGTTCCCACTCCAGTTTTGCTCGACGAAAATTGAGGATCAGTCCGACCGGAAATCCGGTTGTTCTCAAGTAATTGATCATCCGGCCTCTTTCGTGATCAGAAATTCTATCGATGACTTTCGGTTCAATGATGATCATGCCATGTACGATCAGATCCGGAATATACTCACCGACTTTTATCCCTTTGTAGACTAGGTTGAAACATCTCTGTTGCAGACAAGAAATGCCTCGCAAACCCAGCTCAACCACCAAAGCATTTTCATACGGCTTTTCATGGAATCCATGTCCGAGCTTGCTCAGCACCTCCCAAGCGGCGTTTACCACCGAATAGACTTCAGCACCCAGGATAAGCTTGCTCATTTGGACTCGTTTCAGTGAATCACAAATTCTCCATCCCGCACAACATAAGCATATAATATAAATATGTTATGTGAACTGAAATTTACAAACGAGACCAATAAGAGGGCAAGGAGTAAATGGCAGAGAATTTAAACTGCAAATGGCGCAATTAGATCCTCCTTCGCTTCGCCTTTGGTTCCTTACGCAGACAATATTTGAACCGCAAATAGACGCTAATGAACGCGAATGGGATCAGTTATTCGTGTGCATTCGTGTCCCTTCGTGGTTTTTATTTATCAGAATTCGCGGTTGCCTGGCGGTGCGAATTTCCTTTTGACACTGTCGGCGAATAATTCAGTCTAGCGGCACTTTGGATTTGCACCTTGTTCTATGGATGATCCGTCTTTCTCAAGCTCGTCTGCCGGGTCCTCACAGATCGACCCCAATCGGCGCCCGATCAAGATGCGGTCGACGCGTTGGGCGCGAGCATTGGCTGCCGCATTCGCTAAGTTTGGAGTTAGCCCGAACCAGGTTTCATTGTTCAGCGTTGCCTGCGCTCTGATTGGAGCTGGGCTATTTTTGACCGAAGCGTTTGGTCCAGGATCGTCCTGGATCCTGATTGGTGCTGCCGTCTGTATTCAACTGCGCTTGCTCGCGAACATGCTGGACGGCCTCATCGCAGTGGAAGGGGGACATCAAACGAAACTGGGGGAGCTCTACAACGAGATCCCAGATCGGATTGCTGACGTATTTTTTCTAGCATCGGCCGGCTATGCCTCTGCACACGCAGCTTGGGGTATTGCACTAGGCTGGAGTGCTTCCGTATTGGCTGTGGGTACGGCATACATTCGCGCGCTGGGCGCACGCCGTGGAGCGGCCCAGGATTTTTGCGGCCCGGCGGCCAAACAACAAAGGATGTTCCTGCTCACCGTCGGTAGTCTTGGCGCCGCTGGAGAACACATTGTTGGTTGGCCTCGGCAATCGCTCTTTTGGATGCTGGTCATTATCAATTTCGGAGCATTGGTGACCTGCATACGTCGCACCCTGCATTTAGCAGAGAGGTTGGAGACAGCCTCGTGATAGCTGCGCTGCTCGCCGCTTTTGTCCGTCTCTTTACCGGAGTGCAAGCGCGCTGGATCGGCTGCACTCCGGGCGCCATGCAGCGCGTCTATTTTGCGAATCACACCAGCAATTTCGATTTTTTGGTGCTCTGGTCCGTGTTGCCGGATCAATTGCGGAAACGCACTCGACCGGTTGCGGCCAGCGACTACTGGCGAGCCGGCCGGCTACGTCAGTTTCTGGCAGAATCGGTCTTTCGGGGCGTATTGATCGAGCGAAAGAAGGTGACGCGTGCCAACAACCCGATGGATCAACTCGTCCCGGTTCTCCAGGGTGGCGATTCGCTCATCATTTTTCCGGAGGGCGGAAGAACCTCTGAGCCTGAGATGCGTCCGTTCAAGAGCGGTCTTTACTATCTTGGCAAAGCGGTACCGCAGGTAGATCTCGTTCCGGTTTATATCAATAACGCCAACCGCGTTTTGCCGAAAGGAGAGCTGTTACCACTGCCTTTGCTCTGCTCTGTGATTTTTGGCGAACCATTGCGTCTTGAAAAAAGCGAATCTAAGGATGCGTTCCTAACGCGAGCTCGCGCGGCTGTGGAAGCTCTGATCGATCTATGAATTTATTGGGTACGGATCGCGAAATGCAAATTTTGGGGGCAGGCGCATTGGCGGTGTTACTCATCGCCTCGACCATTGGTTTCTTCCTGCATCTCCGAGTCAAGAGCGAAGAAGGAAGAGAGCTGATCGACAACCTTAATGCCCGAATCAAAGCGTGGTGGGTGATGACCATCATTTTCTTTCTGGCCCTGGCCACCGGTGTCATCGGCTCCGTGATACTTTTTTGTCTTATCTCTTTCCTTGCTCTGCGGGAGTACGTCACTCTTACGCCAACCCATCGGGCCGATCACCGGGCCTTGTTCTGGGCCTTTTTCGTAATAACGCCGCTGCAGTACGTACTCATAGCGTTCCATCGTTATGGCATAGCCGTGATCATGATTCCGGTCTACGCGTACCTGTTTATCCCTATTCGCAACGTAATCGCCGGAGAGTACAAAGACTTTCTCGCCCGCAATTCGAAGATCCAGTGGGGACTCATGATCTGTGTCTATTTTGTGAGTTATGCGCCGGCCCTGTTATTGCTGGATGTTCCGGGAGCAGGGCAGAATGGAACGCTGCTCTATTTCCTGGTCTGCGTGACGCAGTTGAGCGATGTGCTCCAGTATGTCTTCGGCAAGTGTTTCGGCCGGCACAAAATCGCTCCCAATATTAGCCCGAACAAAACGGTCGAAGGATTCATCGGGGGAATTTTGGGAGGGGTTCTCATCGGAACCGGTTTGTGGTGGATCACCCCGTTCAGCTGGTGGCAGGCGGCGCTGATGGCGTTCACGATCGCGCTGATGGGATTTTTTGGAGGCCTGGTAATGTCCGCGATCAAGCGCGATCGTGGCGTCAAGGACTATGGCACAACGATTCCAGGGCATGGCGGGATCCTCGATCGCATTGATTCTCTCTGCTTCGCTGCACCCGTGTTCTTCCACATCACACATTTTTACTTCGCTTCCTAAGTCAAACTCGAGCCAACGGTAGTGCGCCTTGACCGAGGCGATCCATTTTTGAACCTGGTCGTTTTCGGTGGCAGCATCTGGTTCTTTCGGTTTGTCCCAAAGAGCAGAACGCAACCCGACACAAAAACAGTAATGAGCAACGGCAGCGTATATCGAGGTTGCGCATAGGCCAGAACGCAAGTCGCTAGATCCGCGATTGTTCCAATTGCGAGAAAGCTCAGCGCAATGACAAACAGCTGGAGAGAAAGCCTTTGGCGAATCAGCCGCCCGGTTCCCACGAAGATGAACAAGGAACACCAAAGAGCGATGGGCACGCCTTGCCAATGATTGATGAATGGATCCCGATCCACTGCAGCGAGCATGGACCGGGCGTTCTTCAGTTGAAACATTGGCAAGCGAGGAAGATTGCCCCAACGAGAGGGTATCTCCGCGAGAAAACCTGCGAACATAAACGTCGCAAACGGACCCGAGCGGGCCACTCGATAATCGCTGGTCGGTGTCCAGGTGCGGACAAACTCCTTCGCGATAATCGCAAATAACTTCGGGGGCGTAGCTTGATAGAGGCACTGGGTTGCCCGTGAGATGATGCGATCTCTCTCCGCCTGGAGTTCTTCGCCGCTCGAACCCTGTTCCGCGAGGGCGTGTTCGATCACTTTCTCGCCGCCAAGGTGATAGGACCCGAACTTGAACTGTGCTTCGATTGCCAAACGCACGTTGGGGTCACTGGCCAGAGCTAACCCAGTGGCGAGGAAATCAGCGTTCTCGGCCGGAGAAAGCCGACCAATGAGCGACTGAAATCGGTCACTGAATGTCGCTCCATCCGTTGGTCGCTCGATAACCGAGAATTGTCTGCACAAATTGAAAACCAGACCTTTCTCGATTCCGCCAACGCCTAGACTGATCAGCAGCGCGACGGCGGCGGTTCGCAGAAGCAGTTTCAGCTCGGTCCAATGCTGGCGCGCGAGGAGCCAGCGGGAGCACAAAGAGAGCGTAATAATCGGTAGCCAAAGAAGCAGGATGCCGTTCACCTTTCGCGAGCCGACTGCCAGCAACAGTGCGGCCGAATAGATGATCCAATCTCGCCAACTGGCACGTCGAAGTAAGCTGCGAATCCCAGCGGCAAAGACAATGATCCAACTGACCGAGGTCATCGCTTCGGATCCCGCAGTATGCGCAAACGTATAAAAACTGGCCACTGAGCTGAGTAGGACAGCGGTAATCCCGCGGCTGACATCAGACCAATCGACGGAAAAGAGCAGATAGCGAAGAGCCAGCCAGAGCCCAATGTGTTGAAAGAAAATGAGCACCCGAACGGCGAGCAACGACGGTTGTTGTTCACTGAAAATCGCCGGCGCAGCTCCCTGCGTGAGTGTATCGGTCAACCAGAATGGGATCCGAGCCAAGAAACAGTAGATCGGTGGGCAGTGCAGTATGTTAAGTGACCCGGGCGCGGTGATCAGCTGCGTGACTACGTCGACGTCCTTCCAAAACGGTCTGTAACGAATGAAAAGCCAGAGGGAGGGGAGGACGATGATTACAAGCGGGTGTTTGCCAATCCATTCGATCGCCGGTTCGAGAAGCCGGCGAACTTGTGAGCAAAACGATTGGAGCTGCTGGTGCATTGCGATGATGTTTTGGGCCCCGTTGCAGTCAAGCTCGTCCCTGTTTCCCGAAGCGACGGATGGTCAGCGTCCGAGCTATCACTAACTGAATGATGTTTGCGAGCTTTTTTCGCGGGGGCTGACGGAATGCTTTGGCCGCTCATCATCCGGATAGATCAGCTCCCTCTCCGGAGCCGCCGTTTATCACGTTCTTTGCGCGGACACGAGATTCTCGGGCTTAATGGTTACACCGCGGAGATCGAGTGATCGCCGCGATAAAGAACCAATGAGAACCGCGCCTGGTCCGGCGCTAGCCGGACCAAGCAGGCTCTCGGAAGAAATAGCCAATAGCCGATAGCCAAAATGATTGGCTATTTATTGACTGTCTGACCCACTCGTCCCGCTTGGCGCGGAATTCATCCGCATACCTTCAGGAGCTAGCTGCCACGCTGAATTTTCCGAGCAGCCCGCTAGCGACAGCGAACCAAGAACCAAGATACGCATGAGGAGATAGCCAGTTCGCTTTTTCATGGACAGGAAAGTACCCGTTTTTTGCACCATGAAGTGGCGAATGGCAATCGGAAGATTTCAGGCCGGAGATGGGTAGTGCACCGTCTCGCATATAATGATGACGTCGTTGCGTTCAAAATGGACCGCCGGCAAGGCGCGAGGAGGGCGCATATCTGAATCGATACGTAACCGACGAGCAACGCCGCCGCCGGCCCATTTTCAACGCAACCCTCCGGGCCGCGGCCGGTTGGCTGTTTTTCTGCGTTGCTCGCTCGACCCGTATGAATTCGGATATGGGCGCTTCGCTCGCGCCTTGAAAAACAGCCAACTGGCCTGCGGCGACATCACCATTATATGCGAGACGGTGCACTAGCCGCCAAAAAGGTGGGTAAGGGATTGACTTCCGAATCGGAGCAGCAGAACATTTCGCGCGCTGACCGAGGAAACCGCTTCTCAAAATGGGTTCAGGTTGGGAAATGAATGCAAGGAGTTGGTAGTCTTCGGCCGGCTTCCCGTTCCTTTTGCTTGGCTTCATGGCAGAACAGTCTCGAGAATCTTCAGCTCCGCCGGGAACCATTGACGGACCGGTTTTGGCTTTGCGCGGTGTCAGCAAATCGTTCCCGGGTGTTCGGGCGCTTACCGATGTCTCGTTTGACGTTCATCCGGGCGAGGTACACGCTTTACTGGGAGAGAATGGCGCTGGTAAGTCGACGCTAATAAAAATTGTTTCCGGAGTTTATCCACCCGACAGCGGCGAAATAGCGGTCGAGGGTAAGCCGGTTCGCTTCCTCAGTCCACGTGAAGCTCAATCTCAGGGAATCGCGACCATTTACCAGGAGTTCAGCCTTTATCCGGAACTTACCGTCGCTGAGAACATTTTTGCTGGACACATGCCACGAACGCTGGGCGGGTTTGTACTGGACTGGCGCCGCGCGGCAAGGGAGGCGGCGGCAGTACTGGAGTCCCTGGATGCCGGCGATCTCGATGTCAACGCGCGAGTCGGAACCCTTTCGGTTGGGAACCGCCAACGGGTCGAGATTGCCAAGGCGCTTTCGCGTCGTGCCCGTATTCTGATCTTAGACGAACCAACCGCAGTCTTGACTCAGCACGACGCTGACCGGTTGTTTGCCATCATCCGGCGATTGGCTGCGCAAAAAGTGGCTGTCATATATATCAGCCATCGCTTGGTAGAAATCTTTGCGTTGGCGAATCGCGTCACTGTCCTACGAGATGGCAATTTGGTCGCGATAAAGCCCGTCTCGGAAACAAAGGAGTCTGATCTGATTCGGCTAATGGTCGGACGAGCGTTAGAGGAAGAACCGGTGTCTCATGCGGAGCGCTCGGTCAAAAGAGGGGATCTGCTGTTGCGTGCGCGGAATCTCGCCCGAAGACCGATGCTACGCGATGCCAGCCTTGAATTGTACGCTGGCGAAATCGTTGGATTGGCCGGGCTGATCGGATCCGGACGATCCGAACTGGCGCAGGCCATCTTTGGGGTGATGCCGCCTGAGTCGGGAACCGTAGAAGTGGAGGGCCAAGAAGTGAAGATCAGCCGTCCGGAAGATGCGATGAAACTGGGCGTCGCTTATGTGCCGGAAGATAGACAGCGCCAGGGCTTAATCACCGCGATGACGGTCGGCGAGAATATCGGAATGACCCGGCTCAACGCCCTAAAGAAGGGTCCGTTCATCGACTTTAAAGCGGAGGATGCCCTGGCTCGAGAGTATATCGACAAACTGCGAATCAAGACCCCTCACGCGCGGCAAATGGCGCGTAATCTTTCCGGGGGAAATCAGCAAAAGATAGTGGTGGGCAAATGGCTGGCAACCAGTCCGCGTATTCTCATTGTGGATGAGCCAACGCGGGGAATCGATGTCGGGGCGCGGGCTGAGATTCATAGGTTACTTGATGCATTGGCTCGAGAACGGGGGTTGGCGATTCTGGTCATTTCAAGTGATCTCCCCGAGATCATGCGACTGAGCGACCGTATTCTGGTCATGCGCGAAGGATTGGTTGTGGCCGAATTTCAGCGAAAGGAAGCCACGCAGGAGGCTGTCATCACGGCGGCGTTGGGTCGTCACACGGCCGAAGTGGCCGGCGCACAAACCCACGAGACGACGCACTAAAAAACTATGTCGACCGCCCCCCCACCGATCGACTCTGCGAAGCTTGGACCGGCAGATAGTAAAGCATCCCCGCTCGGTAATTTATTAAGATTGCTGAACCAGCAGGAGACGGTGCTTTTTGTCGCATTCTGCGTGGTTTTTGGCTGGGTGGGTTCGGTGAATCATGGCTTCCTCGAGTTCAGCAACTTCGTCGACATGCTTTACAACTGTTCCTATATCGGGGTCGCAGCGATTGGCATGACGATGATCATCTTGTGTGGTCACATCGATATCTCTATCGGTGCCGCACTTGGAGTTTGCGCCACGGTGGCAGGAAAGCTGGCGGTCGCTGGAGTCCCGTTGGCCATCGTTTTTCCAGCGACTATTCTGGCTGGCGGAATTATCGGGCTGGTCAATGGTCTGTTAGTAGCCTACGGTCGGATACCCGCCATTGTGACGACGCTTGGAATGGCGAGTATCTTAAAGGGGAGTTTGATCCTTTCTACGGGTGGCCGCTGGATCTATGGGTTGCCGCCTGGGTTCGCCATTAGTCGTACCGCACTTCTGGGGATTCCCGTACCGATCTTCACGTTGATTTTGTTCGGAATCGCTTTTGCGCTGTGGCTAAAATACTCCGCCAAGGGGAGAGAACTCTATGCGGTGGGTGGAAACGCCGAAGCAGCTCGCTTATCCGGCATTTCTGAACGCCAAGTGACCATTCAGGTATTCATAATGAATGGGCTTCTGGTTGGTTTAGCAGCTATTCTGTACGCGACCAACTTTACGGCGATCCAAAGCAATGTGGCGCCGGGATTTGAGCTGACGGTGATTAC
>DATNNZ010000570.1:0-47918 GCA_035601575.1 Chthoniobacterales bacterium | reverse complement strand
CGATTTAGCAATACGCTTTCCGGACAAGCCGCCCTCGGGTACCTACGTTGACTATAACGCGGTCATTGACTTTTTAAGCATCATCATGATTCCGCTGAAAAAGCAGGTTGCTAAAGTTCAGCTGGAAGCTGCGGCTCTTCGTGTAGCGGATGCAACTCTCGAACTGGTTTCGCAGGTCAAAAGCGCCTGCTATTCGCTGCAAGCGTCTCAGGAACTCTTGACGCGGTTTAAGGTGATAGTAAGTACTAACGCCGCTGCGCTGGATCTTGCCCAGCGACAGCACGAAGCTGGGAATATCACGGACTTGGCGCTGGCTCGGCTGCAAGCAAGCTACAGCCGTTCGCGGCTGGATGATGCCTCTACGGAGGCCGAAATCCGGCGAAATCGTGAGAGGTTCAATCGCCTGCTTGGATTGTGGGGCGCGGATACTGACTGGCAAATCGCCGGTGACCTGCCCGAGGTGCCGAGTTCAGACCTTCCCATGAGAGCGCTCGAACGCCTGGCCATATCCCAACGGTTGGACTTACAGGCAGACTATCTTCAGGTCACAAGCCAGGTAAAAAATCTCGGACTAACTAAAAGCTTTCGACTGGTGGGTGCGTTGGATTTCGGGATCAATAGCGAACGGGAAACAGATTCACAAACCAGGACTGGTCCGACATTCGCAATCGAGTTGCCGATTTTCAATCAAGGGCAGGCGCGGATCGCCAGGGGTGAAGCAGCTTTAAGGCAGTCACAGGACAAGTTTGAAGCATTGGCAGTTGACGTTCGCTCTCAGATAAGAGAGCTGCGGGACGAGCTCACCAGCAAAAGGGAGATCGCTCGTTTCTATCAAGATGAGCTTTTGCCCGGCCAGCGTCGAATCCTGAACGAAAGTCTCCTTAACTATAACGCGATGGATATCGGGAATTTTGAGCTCTTTACGACAAAAGCCGAAGAGGCGAGTACCGAGCGCGAATACGTCAATGCCGTCAGAGATTACTGGATTACACGAGCGGAGCTCGAACGAGCTGTGGGCGGTAATTTGAATCCGCGCCAACCGGCAGACGGCAAATCCGAACCGGTTTCAAATGCAAGGCTGCCAAGGCCAGCCAAAAAGAATTAACTAAGAATAAAAAAGTTATGATATCTCGCCGCAAGTTCTTCTCTAACGCAGTTGTTACTGCGGGCGCGGCTGCGCTCGGCGCTACTTCCGTACAAGGAGCGGAGCCTGCTGGACAACCGCTCGAAAATCCCGAGAAAATCAAGGGAAACGCTCAATCTGATCAGCAGGACTATCCTCCGGGTGAACCCGGCAAAGATTATACTCCAGTCATCACACCGAACGGATCGACGCTGCCCTGTAAAGTGGTGGGAGGCATCAAAGTATTCCATCTAATCGCTGAAGAAGTTGATCACGAATTTGCGCCGGGCCTTCGCGCCTACTGTTGGGGATTCAATGGCCAGGTCCATGGCCCAACCATTGAAGCTGTGGAGGGGGATCAGGTGCGCATATACGTGACGAACAAGCTTCCGGAAAATACCAGTATTCACTGGCATGGTCTGCTTGTGCCATCGGGTATGGATGGAGTGGCGGGCCTGAGCCAGAAAAATATCGGTCCCGGCAAGACCTATAAATACGAGTTTAAACTTAGGCAGCACGGAACATACATGTACCACTCTCACTCCGACGAGATGACCCAGATAGCACTTGGAATGATGGGGATGTTTATCATTCATCCGCGAACTCCAACCGGTCCGAAGGCGGATCGAGATTTCGCTCTAATGTCGAGTGAATGGAGGATCGATGTCGGCACCAGGCGGCCCGTTCCGATTGAAATGACGAATTTCAGTATCTTTACGTTTAATGGTCGCGCGTTTCCAGGTACTGCCCCCTTAGTGGCCAAATACGGAGATCGGGTAAGAATCCGATTCGGAAATTTAAGTCCGATGGACCATCATCCGATCCATCTTCACGGGTTCTACTGGAAGATCACTGAAATGGACGGCTTACCAATCCCAGAGGCAGCGCAGCAGCCCGGGAACACGGTCCTGGTCGCAGTCGGTCAAACCCGAACCGTGGAGTTTATTGCGGATAATCCCGGCGATTGGGCGATGCACTGCCATATGACACACCACACAATGAATCAGATGGGGCATAACGTACCAAATCTAATCGGGGTACGCCCAGGCCAGCTCGACAAAAAAGTAAGCAAATTACTCCCCGGTTATATGGCGATGGGCGAGAGCGGCATGGCTGACATGGGCGAAATGGGCATGCCGGTCCCGCGCAACAGTATTCCGATGGTCGGCATGCAGGGTAAGCACGACTACATTGATATGGGTGGTATGTTCACCATCGTGAAGGTCCGGGAAAACCTGACGAGTTATGATGACCCGGGCTGGTACGAGAATCCGCCCGGGACCTTGGCAAGTCTAGCCAGCAACGAGGAATTACAACGCGATTTAGGCGAAGTTCCAGAGGCTAAGCCAATGGATAAGGACATGCAGATGGACCGTATGAACATGGATCATGGCTAGGTGCGACAAACATCGATCATCCTGAGTCAGGTTCACGCCACGAGATCAACCATTTTCGAACACACAAACGATCGCTTCATTCAATTTTGACGAAAAACGGCTTATCGAATCCGTCTAACTTAGAAACATAATCGTCTGGACCAGAACCATCCCATGAAAAAACCAGTGATAGTCTTGTTGACCGCGGCGTTTACCCTTAGTGCCTTCGCAGCCGACCCGAACCCATCAGCGAGCGCAAGCGCGGCGCCATCCGCACAAACCTCCCAGAAAGCCGCCAACACAGTCTGCCCGGTCTCCGGTGATAAGGTGGGTGACGTTGGAAAACCGGTTTACACGCAATACAAGGGTCAGACGATTGCGTTCTGCTGCAAAGATTGCCTGAAGAAGTTCAATAAGAACCCGGACAAATATGGGCCGCTGGCGCTCAAGAATCAGTCGGCAAATGAAGAAATGGAATAGCGCCGTTGGTCGGGCGAGGCCGGTAGGGCAAGGCTCCTGCCGAGCCGAACGCCCTACCAATCACCAATCACCAATCACCGATTACTGATTACTGATTACTGATTACTCATTCACCTAACGGTAGACGCGCTCCACCCGCTTGGTAATGCCGGTAAATATTTCCCAGGTGATCGTTCCTGCTTTCGCGGCGAGCTCAGAGGCCAGGATCGTCTCCTCACCCTGAGAGCCCACCAGGATCGCTTCTTCGCCAACGTTCACCCTTTCGAGATGCGAAACGTCGACCATGACTTGGTCCATGGTGACTCGGCCAAGGAGCGGACAGCGCCGTCCGCGGATGAGCACTTCAGCCTTCTGGCCTGACAAATGTCGCTGATACCCGTCCCCGTAACCAGCGGCTAACGTCGCAATGCGCGTCGCACGCTCCGTGATAAACGTTCGCCCATAGCTGATGCTCCGCCCGGCTCCGACCTTGCGCACCAGAATAACGCGGGTCTTCCAGGTCAATGCCGGTCGGAACCGCGGTTGGAATTCCGGCAGCGGCGAGATCCCGTAGAGGGTTAGCCCGGCGCGTACGATGTCGCCCAGTCGAGCAAACCTTCCAAACTGCAGGACACCGGCGCTATTGAGGATCGTCATACTATTTGGTGACAATTTTTCCATCTGAGAGCGCGCCCGCTCGAGCTGATGCAAAGTATAAACGGGATCTTCATCTGCGACTGGTAGGTGCGTCGAGATCGCTTCGACGCGCAGATTCTTCATCGCCTGAATCAATCGAAGCTCAGCGATCGCTTCTTCTTCCCACAAACCAATTCGGCCCATGCCGGTATCAGTGACGAAATGGATCGGTAAGGGCGGCTCTTTGGTCGCTTCGGCATAACCGCTCGCTTCTTCCGCAGTAGAGACCGTCGGAACGAATCGGTGGTCGGCAATTCCCGCGCGTTCCTCCGGCAACGCCGGACCAAGAATCATGACCGGCAGGTGGACGCCAACCGCTCGAATCCGCCGTGCCTCGACTAAATTAGCGACGCCTAGGAGCTCGACCCTATCCGCTATCCGTTGAGCGATCGCCTCCAGACCATGTCCATATCCATCGGCCTTGATCACCGAGGCAATTTTTACGCCGGGCCGGAGGAAACTGCGCAGTGTTTCGATGTTGTCTCGCAAAGCGGCGACTTCAATTTCTACCCAGCAACGATTCGGCAAATTCATGTACGAATTATCAATCAAACTTCAAAGACGATGTGGTTGCCACCAGAGAAAAACGGTTATTCCCAGTAATACTACATTGCGAACGAGCGGCCAGAACGTACCAGTTGACTGCCAGAGCCGGCCAAAACAACCACAATCGATGCTCAAGCCGCGCAGCATAGCACTCAATAGAGCGAGGCTGAAGACGATCAACAAAGCAGTGACCCACGCCAGAGCTCCACGCGAAAGCCAGCGGGTAAGCAGACTGATTCCAACACAAACTTCCAGCCATGGAAGCAAAAGCGCGAGCAGAGCACAGCTCCACCAAGGAATTAGTTGATATCGGTCGATCTCCACAGCAAATGCCGCCGGGTCGAAAAGCTTAAGCCCGCCAGCAACCACAAATAACCCAGCGAGTACAACGCGTAGCCCCAGAGCTAGCAGCCCTTGGGACCTGGAATTAAGCAGCAGTGTCATCGGGTGGATTTCCAGGCCTCCCATCCACCCTTCAAGTAATAGACCGGATCCACACCGCTGCGCCGGAGACGATCCGCAATTTCTCGGCTGGTGTCGCAGCTCGCTGCACTACAATAGACCACTGCCTTCTCCGTAGGCCGCCATCCGTCAAGAAAATGGGGGAACTGTTCCGACCAATTATCCGGATTGAGCGATACTGCACCCGGGATGTGCTCCACTTCGTAGTCCGATTCCGGCCTGGCATCGACCCACAGTATGGGCTCTTTCCAATCCTGTACCTCTGGCAGACTGATTTCACCCGGCGCCACGGCTCGATCAGGAAAGGACGGCTTTTTCGGATGTACTGCGGCGCTCAGACCCGCCAACGCGAGGGCGGCAAAAAATATAACCAAAGCTTGCCCGCCCGATTTCATTTGTTACTGCACCCGGACATACTCGTAATAGGTCTGCGGGTTCTCTGGAGGGTAATCTGTTTTTATCAATAAAGTAGCGCTCTGAGGGCGCTTGGTTTCATTCGGTGTTACGCTCACTTCGAGCTCTTTTCCGGGAGTAATCGGATTCACCACGAAATGGATGTCCGGATTATCCGATTCAACGCCGAGCACCTTGGCCGAGAATCCTTCCCCAATTGCGACACGGAATTTCTTGGTATCCACCGGTTCTCCGACTTTCCAAAACACGAACTCCGGCTGAAGAATGACCGCTTGAGGGATATCGACGATCAAGCGAAGTAAGGTTGGTTGATTAGGCGAATCTGACGTGGTCACGGCGATAGTTTTCTCTTGGTGACCAGTGTGGCTTCCAAATGTAAACCGGGCTTGAATGTCCCCCGCTTCGCCAGGAGCAAACTGGTCTTTCGCTAGCGCGGCCGTCGTACACCCGCAAGAAGTGTGTACATTAACGATCTTGATTGCGGACGCGCCTGAATTGACAAAATGAAACTGGGCGACCGCTTCTTTGTCGCCGGGCTTTGCCTTCTGATCTTGCTCCAGAGCATCCCAATGCAATTGGGCAAATACACGTGGGGCGAACAACAAACTGGCGAGGAGGATTAATCGCATCACAGCAAATCCAGATTAAAGCGCAAAATCGCGAAATAGCTAACCGGCTTTGGCCAGGAATTTTGGATTGGACAGGTAGGGCGGTCCGTCCCTGTACGGATCGCCGTGACGCGGCGTCTATCGAGTCCTGGCGGTGCGGGACGGAACCGCCCTACCTCTCGCGTTCCGAAATCTGGGTTCACTATTGGCTATTGACCATTTCCGGGGCTACAATTTACGGCGAATGTACCAGATCGTCTTTAATGAGATTAGCGCTGCGGAATTGGCTAAGATCCCGAAGGAAGTACAGCTAGAGCTGCTGGCCGAATTTCAGTTCCTTCCCGACAATTTGGATCATTTGGACTCTAAAGCATTCGGCGTGATCGAGCGCGAAGGGACAAAACTCTATCGTTATCGCGCCAACGATTATCGGATCTACTTCCAACGCAGCCCGGAAGGTATCGTCGTGCACCGCGTCCTCCATAAAAACACGATTCGCGATTTCCTGTTCCGATCCAAGTTGCCTCTTGCCGAGGATGAACAACTCGAAAAGAGTTCCAGCTTTTGGAAATTGATTGAAGAGGGCGAGCGAACCAAACGGGAGAGATAGGAATGCTTTCCTGTAAGCATTGACTTGCTCTTACGGCCCTTCGGGCCAGCAAGAATCGGTTGAAAACTCGCCCAACCAGCGGAGGACTGCCTCAGCTCCCAACTTCTAGATTCTGGATCCGCTTTGCTTTGGTCGCCTTTCAGTGTACGCAAGGAGATGGATTTCTTTGCTTCGGTTCTGACCGACGAGTCGTTCCGCGCCAACTGTTTTCCCATTGTCAGAAATAAGATCTTCATGGCCCACGCTGCGGTGACAGTGCTACCGCTGGCCGTCGCGGAGGCAATCAGTAACTACGTTAAGAAATCAGCGGAAGAATTCCCCGATTTTACGGAATTGTTGAGTATTCTTCGGGAAACTCGGGAGTCCGCGGCGCGTCTGCTTCATGCTGCGCCGGAAGAGATCGCTCTACTCGGTCCCACTTCACTTGGGCTAAGTCTATTCGCCAACGGCATCCCATGGGAAGCGGGTGACGAGGTGGTCTGCTATATCGATGACTATCCAGCAAATGTTTATCCATGGCTGAATCTTCGGCGGCTCGGTGTGACGGTGCGCTACTTGGAACCATCCGGGCTCGGCGAAATCACGGCTGAGGTGGTGGAGCGCGCATTAAGTAGCAAGACCCGCCTCGTGGCCTTGGCATCATGCAATTTCGTTTCCGGTTATCGCATCGACCTTTCCGCCATTGGCGCAATGCTACATGCGCGCGGCATTTTGTTCTCCGTGGATGCAATCCAGACGCTTGGCGCATTTCCAACAACGGTCGAACACGTTGACTTCCTTAGCGCCGACTCTCACAAATGGTTGCTCGGCCCATTGGCTAGCGGCGTTGTGTACGTGAAGAAAGAGCATTTCGATTTGTGCCGTCCGACGTTGCTGGGTTCATGGAATGTTCGCGCGCCTGGATTTATGGCGCAGGATCAAATCGAGTTTCTCGACACGGCTCAACGCTACGAACCGGGAGCCTTGAACCTTCCCGGGATCGTCGGAATGAAAACTGCAATTGACCTTCTCCTCGAGGCTGGGATTGATCGGATTGCGGAACGAATTCTTTATCTGCGCTCTCGCCTGATCGATGGATTGGAGTCGGCCGGCTATCACTTGCTCGGAAAGATGGAGCCGGCAACCGGTTCCGGTATCGTCACATTTTCACATCCAACTCGGGACCTGACTGAGGTTTTTCAGCGATTGACTCAGGAACGCATCTTCTGCTCCCAACGCCAGGATAGACCGGGTAATCAGTATCTTCGGTTCAGCCCGCATTTTTATAACTCCGATGCAGAAATCGACCGCGTGCTCGAGGTCGCGACACGCTGAGAATAGAATCTAGAATCTGGAAGTCAGAATCTAGGAGGTGCTAAGACGAGCCGAACCCCTCCGGCGGACAGAAGGATGGCGACTGAGATTTGTGGTGGTGCCAATTCGGCAGCTCCGGTCAACTTTTGTGGCCGACTCACGTCTGTAGGCCAACGGGACAGTCGCCGCCAGACCTCCCGCAAATCTGCGCGAAATTTCCGCAGAGCCGTGCTAAGAGCGCATGAGTTGAAAACAAGCGTCTCACCAAGCGAAATTGCCGGGAGCCAGTCGCCAATCGCTAAGTTCGGCTATCGGCTATCGACTATTGGTCATCGCTTCCTGGCCTGGGTCGGGCGTCATCCGCTCGCGATCCTGGTTCTGCCGTCGGTTTGGTTTTTCGCGTTCTATCTACCTTTTTGGAAGGATGTGGACGTGCTGGACGAATTGGTCTGGGGGTTCACGGAAATGAATGTTTTGCTGGCTCCTCCACTCTATTGCGTGCTGGGCCGGATTCCTTTCTGGATCGCCGATACCTTGCTGCATGGTTCGTCCCCCAGCATCTTGTCTCCGCAACATCCGTCCCTGGCCGCGGTATACTTCCTTATCCTGTGCCAGCATGTCGGATTATGGTTTTCGTTACGCTACTTCGTGTACTCATTGCCCACGTCCGAATCCGGCAGAGGTGGGATCACACTCTTACTCGCTTCGATAGCCAGCTTTTACGCCTTCGCTCATACCGCCGGACCTGAATCGACCATTGCTATTAGCTGGTTTTGCCTTTTCGGGGTCGGACTTCGCATCTTGGGCGGAGCGAGTTCCTGGAAGAAGTGGCTTTTGTATTTCCTCATTCTTCTGTTCTCGATCGGGTCACGACATATCAGCGGCTTTCTGCTCGGCTGGCTCCCAACGACAGCGTTTGTTCTGGCGGTTCTTCGATTTTATCGAGCTGGCTCATACCGATGGCAGAATGCGTTTCCAATGGCGCGGATTGCCGGAATTGCGCTGGGTTTGAGTATTCTCTGTTTGCTTACCGAACAGTCGTTCGTTACCGCGATGTGCAATCACTTCGGGATAGTGCAACGTCGCACGATGGGTCGCACCCTGAGCGATCGGATCGGCAGCTATCTCGATTCGCTGAACCCGGAAGATAAGGAACGTACAGCTCAACGCGCTGCGTCGTTCACCAATGATTCAGATGTGAAGGCAGCCGTCGGTGCTTTCAAAGATATTGGCACCTACCACAAAGGAACAGACGAATTTATCGCGCAGTTATTAAGGAGGCGCGGCTTGAGCAGCGAACCGCTCGAAGTCGAGCGCGACCGGGTCACATTCGAAGGGGTCATGTGTTACTACCGGACCTTAGATCCAAAATTGATCCAGATCATCTTACAGGATATCGGGAGGGGATTTTATCCAACGAACGATCAGGGAATCGCCATAACCGGAGCTAAAGCCACTTTTGATTCGCTCGGTCCAATGAGAGAGGATCCCGCGAGTTGGAAAGGCTTAGAGGGACTGCATATCTTCGACCCAGCGGTCGCACAAGCCACCCTGGATCGGGCATTCCACGACATATTCATCCGGCATTGGCGTTTCTTGCCCGTCGGCGCCTGGTCTCTTCTCTTTCTAGTGGTAGGAAGCTGGCGACTGGCGCGGGACCGTTTTTCGGTCGAGCTGGCGTTGGTCAGTCTCTGCATCTTTGGCATCGGCCTTGTGACCTATTCGGCTAACTGCGTCTGCAATTATTCGATGCCGCGCTATGTACTTCCACTTCTGGTAACGGTGTTCGCTGCCGGCGCAATCTGTCTGGTGGCACAGAAATCGGAGTCGTAGAACTTTTGCTCTTGTGCTTTTCGCATTCGCGACGGCCGTTCGATAGAATTTTTCAAGATTCCGTTTTTCACTTGCTCGACTGCTCGGTAGAAGGAATCGTTTGCAGTCGTGCGCGGCCGATTCGCTATTGCTCTCGCCTTTCTCGCTTTTTTCCTTCTGGCTGGCGGACATTGGGCGATCCTCCAAACCGGCGCCTGGATGGGCATGATTGTTGCCTACTCAAGGGATGGAGACGTTTCTACGGCAATCTCCAGGACTTTTGATGGGAAGCATCCGTGCGCGCTCTGCTGTGCAGTGCAGGATGGCCGTAAGCAGGAAGAGAATAAAGCGCCGGTGTTGCACTCGGAACTCAAAAAAGACTTCATCATTCGAAGTTTCCTCTTCGAAGTGGTTCGCGATTTTATCTGGCGTGACTACGCTCAGTATGGTCGCGAGCTTGTTGGCATTACGCTCGAGCCGTTAATCCCACCTCCGCGAATCGGGTAAGCTAAGAACGGCGCGAGGAAGTCTTCACGATCGTTTGTCGGCGTGCGCGCAAACCATTGCCGGCCCGCGTCCGTGCGGAAAAGCCTAGGCACCTCGCGTTCCGGGACTACTGCTTCAACCTCTTTTTCTTTAACCATGAGACGGCCATTTAGCCGCTTCAACCATCCATTTTTTTAACGTGAATTTTAAAAATCTTATTTTGATTGCATTTTACATCCCCCTTGGGATGTGCGCGCTAGTCGCGATGCCGAATTGGGCGGACGCCCATGGGTTTGCCGGCGAGCGCTTTTTTCCTGCCACGATTTCAACCGATGATCCTTTCGTCGCGGACGAGTTGTCCCTTCCAACCTTTCAGGCGATTCGGGTACCGGGCGCTCCGCCGACCAAAACGTTTGATTTATCGGCAGATATCGCACTCAAGCTAACGCCGAGCATAGGGATTGAGCTTGCCGATGGGTACATGCTGCAAAAGTCGCCCGGTTCGCGCCTCCGAACTGGTTTCGACAATGTCGTAGTCGGCGGCAAGTATCAGTTTCTGCTCAATGCCGAACACGAAATGATCGTGTCTGTCGGCGCCAACGCTGAAATTGGCGGGACGGGTCGGGCGTCAATTGGCGCCGACCGGTTCAGCACAATTACGCCCGGTCTTTTTTTCGGCAAAGGTCTCGGTGACCTGCCGGACTCGGTCTGGGCGCTCCGGCCGTTCGCCTTAACTGGGCAGGTTGGCGTGTCGTTTCCAACCAGCTCAAGTGTCCAAGGCACACGAATATCTAACCAGCTCCGGTGGGGTCTCGCGGTTGAGTATAGTCTAATCTACTTGGAGGAACACGTAAAAGACATTGGTCTATGTGCGCCTTTGAAGCGGCTCATTCCGCTGGTTGAGTTTGCGATGCAAACACCGCTTAATCGAATATCCGGTCCAACTACTGGAACCGTTAATCCAGGAGTCATTTGGTCCGGGCAATATTTTCAGCTCGGCGTCGAAGCGATCATCCCGATTAATTCTCATACCGGAAATAACGTCGGAGTCGTCGCGCAACTTCATTTCTATTTAGACGACATCTTACCGAAGATTTTCGGCAAACCGTTAATCAATCCGTGACCCATGAAAACGATATTAAGCATAGCGGTAATGTTAGTCTTCATTGCGTCCGCCTGGGCCCACGCGTTTATCGACCACGCCGAACCAGCGGTAGGCAGTAAACTCGCTTCGCCACCCGGTGCGGTGAAGATTTGGTTCACTGAGCGATTGGAACCTGCGTTGAGTAAAATCCAGGTTTTCGATAGCCAAGGAGCCGAGGTTGATGAACGAGACACGAAAGTAGATCCGAAGAATGGACAACTCTTAGTGGTCTCCTTGCCCGCTATTAAAACCGGGAAATATCGAGTCAGTTGGCGAGTGGTATCGGTTGATACTCATGTGACCAATGGCAGCTTCGAATTCGAAATAACCGGATAACCTATCGCGCGGCTTCGGCCCGGTCTCTGCGATTTCTTGTTTACATTCCGCGATCCGCAATCCGCATTTCTATGTTGGGTCTCTTACTTGGACGATGGGCAAACATTTACTTATCGTCCCTCTTGCTAAGCCTGCTAGCTTTCCAGCGCTTGTATGTAATTCCGGTCTTGGATCGTGAGAAACGAAGCAACCGTTGGGCGCAAGGACGATATTTAGGGTGGCTGACCTGGATTTGCTGTTTTGGGATATTGACCTCTGGGGTCATCTGGTTGTGGGCGGTAATCGCATCGATCAGTAACTCCGGCATTGAGTTAGGCGCTGCAGGAAAGATAGTCGCTGTTACCCAATTTGGTCGTCTCTGGCTGTTTCGTTCGTTCCTTGGCCTGGCTATTGCGGGTGGTTTGCTGCACGACACACTAAGAAAAACAGCGCGCAAGCATTCGGATTTGTTCTGGATCGCAGTGGCGGCCATCAATCTGGCGTCCCTAGCCTGGGCGAGTCATGCCGGCGCCACCACCGGCTCATTTGCGAACTTTCATTTACTAACAGATCTCGTACATCTGCTGGCGTCCGCGCTTTGGCCAGGCAGTCTTCTGCCGCTGGTTGTCTGGTTTTTGGTCAGCGCGCGAGGGCGAGGAAACGAGCCGGTCGACTATGCCGTAGTTCATCGGTTCTCTGCGATTAGCATGGGAGCGGTTGTGGTTCTTGCCGTTAGCGGTCTGCTGAACAGTCTTTTTATGTTAAAGAGATTTAGCGACTTCTATTCGACGACTTACGGTCAGATCCTTGCTGGAAAGATCATTCTGTTTCTCATTATGATTGGTTTAGGCAGGCAAAACCGGCGGCTGTTGAAAATTCAGCAGCCGAGCGCAGCGCCAGGTATGGATCCCAGCAAAGCCGGTCGACTATTCCGTAACGTCTGTGCCGAGAGCGCACTCGCATTCATTGTGTTTGGTCTGGCCGGTGCGTTAGGAGCGATTGAACCGCCTAATTAGAAACGCCGGTAGCGCCGGCTTGGCCGACGACGTGTCCGCCATAGCTTTAGCGAAGTCGAGAAGGTGCCAGAGAGGAGTTTGGACTTTCCCAGGTACTCGTCGGAAATGTCAACGGCTTCTTCAGGAATGTGGGTTCCAAATTTGAATCCGAGCCGCACGGTCGTATATTCTTCTGGAGGTACTTGTGGCTAGAAAACATTTCTTGAAGCGCGTGCTCCTTATTGGATTAATCAGCGCGCTACCCGCCGTTGTGAACGCGGCACCACCCGGCGGTGGTGGTCATTCCGGTGGCGGAGGTCATCCCGGTGGCGGAGGTCATGGTGGTCCGGGAGGCGGCGGGCGTCCCGCCTTCGGTGGACGCGGGGCTCTTAGACAAGCCGGCTACATGCGCGGCGGTGGTAGATACGCCTACGCGGGCAACGCTAACTCCTGGCATGGGAACGGTGGCTCCTGGCACGGACACGGCGACTGGCACGGACACGGCGACAGGCGACACGGGCATGATGATTTCGATCATCATCATCGTTTTTCTTTCGGGTTCTTTCCGTACTGGTATCCAGGCTGGGGCTATTACGATTGTGGGTATCCTTACTACGCGGACTACGGGTACGACTACCCCGATTATTACTACCCGGACAACGGCTACTATTCCGGCCAAAACGGATCCTCGGGAGCCAGCGTCGAAGTGTTAGTTCAAAGCGCTCTTGCTCGGCGCGGTTACTACGAAGGCCAAGTTGACGGTGTGATCGGACCGGGAACGCGAGGCGCGATCCGCGAGTTCCAACGGGATAATGGCCTGCCAGTGACCGGACGTATCGACTCGCAACTCGTGCAAGGGTTAAGGAAGGGGAAAGATTAAGGTTCGGCTGAGTGCCTGGCGGACGAAGTTGCCCGACCAAGGCCGCCGGCGCTCTATCTTTCTTTTGTGGCGTAACATTTGAACGCCGGTAGCCCCAGGGTCAAAATCCCCCCGGGGCTAATTCCTGGCGGCGCTTGGCCTGCGCCATTCCATTGGCTATCGGCTATTTTCCTCAGACTCCGGCCGTTTCGAGCTGCTGTGTGGGCGACCTCTCCGGCTGATTGGCCTGTAATAAAACGCGGTTGACCGCGTTGATGTAAGCGCGGGCGCTCGCTTCGATCACATCGGTACTCGCTCCCTTCCCGCTCACCAATCTGCCACTACCGAAATCGCACTTAACGCTCACTTCGCCGAGCGCGTCTTTGCCGCTTGAGGTAGCATGCACTTCATAATCGACTAAATGGCCCCGCAGGCGCAGGACCCGGTCGACCGCCTTCATCGCCGCGTCGACCGCACCATTGCCGGGCGAAGAATCCTCCACCGTTTCGTCGCCGCGGCGCAACCGAACGGTCGCGGTCGGGATCGTCGTCGTCCCGGTGGTAACATTGATATAATCCAGGTGCCAGGTTTCGTTTGATGAACCAAAAGCGTCATCGATCAGTGCAGCCAAGTCTTCGTCGTAGACGAACTTCTTCTTGTCGCCGATCTCTTTAAACCGGACGAACAACTGCTCCACTTCGTCGTTTGATAGCTTGTAACCTAGGTGCTCCAGCCGCTTGACCATTGCGTGCCGCCCGCTGTGTTTGGTCAGCGGAAGTTCTGTCTCACCCCAACCGACCTCTTGCGGATCCATGATTTCATAGGTCTCGCGATGTTTCAAAATGCCATCCTGATGAATGCCGGCTCCGTGCGCGAACGCATTTTCGCCGACAATGGCTTTGCCTCGCGCGATGGCCAATCCGCTCATCCGGCTCACAATCCGCGAAGTTTTCACTATCTCAGAGACCTGAAGATCGGTGAAGTAGTCGCCGTAGAAGTCCTTTCGAGTCTTGATTGCCATCACGACTTCTTCCAGAGCAACGTTACCTGCTCGCTCACCGATACCGTTGATGGTTCCCTCCACTTGCCGGGCACCGGCGCGGACCGCGGCCAGGGAATTGGCTACAGCTAGTCCCAGATCATCGTGGCAGTGTACGCTAATGATCGCGTCGTCAATATTCCGGACGTTGCCTTTCAAATACTGGATGAGCGATCCGAATTGCTCTGGCACGGCATAGCCGACCGTGTCAGGAATATTCACTGTGGTAGCGCCCGCCTCGATCGCAGCTTCTACGACCCGGGCCAGAAATTCCGGCTCAGTGCGCGAGGCGTCCTCGGGCGAGAATTCGACGTCCTTGACCAGGGACCTCGCGTGAGTGACTCCTTCCCGCGTCAATCGAATGATTTCCTCGGTGGCTTTTTTCAGCTTGTGATCCCGATGAATTTTTGAAGTCGCGAGAAATACGTGGATCCGCGCACGATCACCCGCCGGTTTTACCGCCGCTCCGGCAGCGTCGATGTCCTTTGGGTTACAGCGCGCGAGGCCGGCGATAATCGGGCCGCGCACTTCGGCGGCAATTTTGCTGACGGCAGCGAAATCTCCCTCGCTGATGACCGGAAATCCCGCTTCAATGACATCGATATTGAGTCGCTGAAGCTGGCGAGCCACTTCCATCTTCTCGCGCAGGTTCATCGAGGCCCCCGGACACTGCTCGCCATCGCGCAGTGTCGTATCAAAAATTACTATTTTCTCTGGCATAATAGGTAGTTCGTTCTGAGTTTCGGTGGAGACGATTTCGGCGGTCACCGTTTGTCTCCACCGCGAACGAACGTTGACCTGAATAGCTAAAGAGTAGTGGGAAGAAGAAAAGAATTCGGGGCGCCACTCCCGAGCAGGAGGAGCTCAAGGCTAAGAAGCTGAGCGAGAAAGCGCATCGACCCGAAAGCTATAAAGATCTTTTCTCTTTGCAAGCGATTATCCAGCAGCCCGTCTGCTTTGATTCACCGCTACCGTATCGCTCAACTCCAAATCCGACGGGCTGCTATGGCATTCGGGACATCTACCAAAGAACTCCAGCGAGTGTCGGAGATCGACGTACCCATACTTTTGCCCGATAGCGTGCTCGAGGCGCTCAACCGGACATGAATCGATCATGAGGGTTATCCGGCCACACTCGGTACAAACGATGTGATCATAATGCTGCTGCGGATCCACGAGCTCAAAGTAACTACAGGAGCGATTGAGCAGAACCTTCTGCGCAACGTGCAGATTCTCTAATAGCGTCAATACCCGAAACACCGTCGCGAAATCGGGCGCCACATCGCCATCGCTCGATCGACGTTGAATCTCTTCGAGCGAGAGCGGTTCCTGCGCCGCGAGTAAAGTCTCCAGGATTTTTTGGCGGCTCTTAGTAATGCGCAATCCATGCGATCGGAGAAGCTCTAGAATGGCACTCAGACTGAGCTCGGCCAAAGGAGAACCGTGCGATGACGTAGGCAAGGGCATTTCCCACAGAGGCTACCGCACGGTTCGATTGGGATCAAGAATCAGCGCGCAAACATATCGAATGCGGAATACGGGATGCATCACCAATCGCAAGACCACACTCAAGACGGGAGGGCGAAAACCTCGGCGCGACGGATTGAAAAGGGCCGCAATGTCTTGGAGCGCGCCGAGGTTTTCACCCTACCACCGATTGGTAGTTCAGCATTCAATTCGAATCGATGCCGGGAAATAATTTGATCAGCTCAGCTCGAATCGAACGAAAGCTGACCTTTTCTTGGGCTAGCGCGGTCATTCGCTCAACTTGCTGGGCATAAAAGACATCGTCCCGCAGGAGCCGCAACGCGAGCTGGATCAATTCAGAGAACGACCGACCGTCGCCGTTCAATTCACTTAAGACTTCTCGCTCGATCGCGCCATTTCCTCCAATCGTTGGTACCCGGCAGAGCAAAGCATCTCCGGCCACTTGGCCGGGCACACGGCTTTGATCGAACTGCAAGACGACACGGTGGCGCCGAATAGCTTCGAGATATTGGCGATAAGGCACCCAAGGTAAAACCGTGAGTTGTTGTGGTGGATAGCGAAGCGATTGCAAGAGGCTTTTAGTCGCCGCCGTTCCCGCGTCCACAACGGTCACCGGATAAGAGGTCAATCGTGCCGCGCCCAGTGCTAGCAGATGATTGCGCGATGGCACCGAAAACTCCCGAGTCCCAACAAAAATACCAGCACGCTCGGAAATTGGGATAGCCAGATTCCAGTCGGGGTAGTCGATTGGATAGGGGGTCGGCAAGTAAACGACTCGCCGGCAAAAACAGGAAAAGAGCGGCACCAGATCAGGAGTGCTGGATAGACAAAGATCGGCGTTGCTAGCCAGTTCCCCAAAATAGCTAAAAGTCTTCGGATGAGATAATTGTTGGGCTACCTGGTGCGTGCCGGCCTCCTTAAACGCGATCGCTACAACGCAGCCTTTCGCCTTCAGAGTAACAAACGCTTTCCGAGCGGCACGCAAATCGCCTCGCAAGAGCAAGAGTACATTCCGGTGACGACTAGCCAATTCTGTTTCCCGGTAAAAGGCACCGCGAGTACAAGCCGCGTACGCGTGATAATTGATCGGTGCATGCGACTCGGAGTTGCGTAATGGCAGCTCCTCCGCAAACGATTGATCGGGGTCACGGCCTTGAGCGTTGAGGACTGCCAAACCGGGATAGGAAGCAAATCGCACAGGATCAAGAAGTGGGGTCGGAAAGAGGAACGACCAATACCGGACAGCGCGCGCGTTTCAGCACTCCCTCGGTTACGCCACCGACGAAGAGATGGTAAAGTGGGCCTCGGCTGTGGGAACCCAGCACAATAAGATCAACGCGTGCCTTTTCCGCCTCGCTCAAAATTAAATCAACCGGCGCGCCTTGAAGTTCCACCGAATGGGAGTCCAATCCGACCGATGTTAGCAGCTTTTCCAGCCGAGCGAGTTTTTCAGTGACTCCTGAGTCTGCCAATTCTTCCGGGGGCGGCGTCGGAACTGCTTCGGGGGCAGGTCCAATCCCTAGTATTTGAGGCGTAATCTCCACCACATGCATGAGGGTGATGCGGCTTTGAAATGGCTTGGCCAATTGGATCGCCGCTTTGACAACCTTGAGTGTGACATCAGAAAAATCGACCGGAACCAAAATAGATTTCATTGCTTCCAAGTACGCAGACCGTTCGACAACTCGCCTCAACCGAAGGTAAATAAGGTTCGCTCCATAGTAAAAGTAAAAGGAGAATCTAGAAGCTAGAAGCCAGAATTTAGAAGCCAGGAGCCAGGAGGGGGTGAATCGCGACCAGAACTGTCCAGGGGAAGCTCAAGACTAGACTTCTCTAACTTCATCGCGAAAATTATCAGTGTGGAGGATCTTTTCGAAAAAGGGCCCGATTCTCCGACGGCTCACGCGCCTTTGGCTGCACGGATGCGACCGCGATCGCTCGACGAGTACGTTGGTCAGCATCACATCCTGGGAGAAGGAAAACTACTGCGGAGAGCCATCGAATCCGATCGGTTGACTTCGATCATTCTTTACGGCCCTCCTGGAGTTGGGAAGACCAGCTTGGCTCAAGTAATTGCCTCGGCCACGCAGAGTCATTTCGAGCGACTGAGCGGTGTAGAAAGTTCTGTGAACGACATTCGACGGACGATCGCAGGCGCCGGTTTGCGCCTGAAAAATCGTGGAACTCGCACGATTCTGTTTGTTGACGAAATCCATCGGTTCAACAAGGCACAGCAGGACGTCCTGCTGCCAGATGTTGAGAGCGGCCTCCTTCGATTGATCGGCGCTACTACCCTCAACCCGTTCTTCTACGTGAACGCACCGCTGGTATCACGATCCCAGATCTTCCAGCTTGAACCGTTATCGCGCGAAGATCTGGCCGAGTTGATGGAGCAGGCATTGCGTGACGAGGAACGTGGCCTCGGCAAACTTTCGATTGAAGTCGATCCGATCGCTCTGCGCTTCCTGGCGGAAGTCAGCGAAGGGGATGCGCGACGGTGCCTGAATGCGCTTGAAATAGCGGTGTTGACGACGGCTCCTTCGCCCGACGGCAAAATTCGTGTCACCCGCGAAGTAGCAGAAGAAAGCATTCAGAAGAAAGCCATCGTTTACGACGCCGACGAAGGCCAACATTATGACACCATCAGTGCGTTCATTAAGAGTATGCGTGGATCCGACCCGGACGCGGCACTCTATTGGTTGGCGAAAATGCTGTATGGCGGAGAGGATATCCGATTCATCGCTCGTCGAATCGTGATTGCGGCAAGCGAAGACGTGGGGATGGCCGATCCACAGGCATTGGTGGTGGCCGTTGCCGCCCAACAAGCAGTGGAATTCGTGGGTCTGCCAGAAGCGAGAATTCCGTTAGCCCTCGCTGCGGTGTACCTCGCAACCGCACCGAAAAGCAATCGGGCTTATATCGGTCTCGAACATGCCACTGAAGATATTAAAAAGGGCCGGGTGCTGGCAGTTCCAAAATACCTTCGCGGATCCGGGAGCAAGCTATTGGGAGAAGGTGAAGACTATAAGTACGCACACGATTTTGAAGGCGGCTACGTACCACAGGCGTATCTGCCCGAGGGCCGGCGTTACTATGAGCCGAGCGACATCGGGTTTGAGCGCCGGATAAAGGAACGGTTGGACTATTGGCGTTCGCAATTTGAAGCAGCACAAAAAACCGATGTGGATCGTGCGTAAGGGGGGAGATTCACCACCGGAAACGTGTCGGCGTATCGGTAGGACGAAACCCGACTCCACCCAGCAAATCGCAACGGTCGGATTGAATCAAACGCTGGAGGCCACGGAAACAGCGCAGCCGACGGCAACCCCAACGCCGTAAAAATCTCGTCGCAGTGCATCAGATTCCAGCGAACAGTCGGGTAGTACATTTATGAAAAGCTTTTTTGCTTCTTTCTTCGGAACTCTTTTCGCCATAGCGCTGGTAATAATCGGGGCATTCTTTTTGCTGATCGGCATTATCTCCCTGATTGGATCGAGCAATAAAGGACCTACCGTAGAAAATAAGAGTGTGCTGGTGATCGACCTTTCCGTGCCGATCTCTGACGCTCCGGCCGAATTCAACAGCTCAGAGCTGATCTCGGAGTTATCCGGCCAGGAAAACCAGCGCGTCACCTTGCGGGAAGTCTTGCGCAGCATATCCTTGGCTGCCACTGACGATCGAATTTCCGCGATTTTCCTGACTGGTAACGTAACGCCAGTCAGCTATTCCTCCGGGCTAGCGGCGCTCCGCGAAATTCGCGAAACGCTCCTCCGTTTTAAGCAATCGAAAAAGCTCATATACGCTCACCTGATCGTACCCTTTACCCGAACCTACTACGTCGCTTCGGTGGCGGATAAAATCTCTCTCGATGGCGAAGAAGGGATGGCGGTGACAGGACTTGTCTCCGAACAACTCCGGTTCGCTTCCTTGCTTAAGAAATTTGGGATCGGGGTCCAAGTCTCCAAACAAGGAAAGTACAAATCGGCGGTCGAACCGTTTCTGCTGGACAATAGCAGCCCTGAGAATACCGAGCAGGTGCAAGCATTACTATCCGATTTTTGGAGCGAAATCACTACCGGAATTGAACAAGCTCGAGGGATCAAACCAGGAACGGTGCAACAGCTGATTGAACAAAAGGGTCTCATTGATGCCGAGACCGCCCTCGAACAAAAGCTCGTCACTAATCTGGAACCGCTCACTGCGGTGATGGACGAGCTGAAGCAGAAATATGCGGAAGACAGTAAGAACAATACCTTCCGCCAGATCACAGTAGCCAATTACCTGGCGGCCTTCGATGGTCGCATTCGAACTCCGGAAAAGGGAACCAAAGTCGGGGTTGTTTATGCGGAGGGCGATATCGTAGATGGTGAAGGAGATTCGAGCACGGTGGGCGGCGACAAACTGGCTCGGGCCATTCGCAAATTCCGATTTGACCCCGATATCAAGGCGATCGTTTTGCGCGTAAACAGTCCAGGCGGCAGCGTTTTGGCGTCCGAAGTCATCCGAAGCGAATTGGAGTCGACTCAAAAAGTGAAGCCGGTCGTTGTTTCAATGGGAACCGTCGCCGCGTCCGGTGGATACTGGATCTCAACCGCGGCAAACCGGGTTTTTGCGGAACCAGGGACGATCACCGGCAGCATCGGCGTATTTGGATTGCTTCCCAATGTGCAAAAGCTGGCGAATGACAATGGTGTGTTCTGGAACCCGATTGAAACTTCACCGTACTCTGATCTGTTTACGATCTCGCGGCCGAAAACAGATACTGAACTGGCCGTTTTTCAGCGCGGGATCGACCGCGTTTACGGCGATTTTTTAAAGCGTGTATCGGAGGCGCGCCACTTACCAATCGAAGGTGTAAAGGAGATCGCACAAGGGAGGGTTTGGTCGGGGAGCCAAGCGATCAAGCTGCATCTGGTCGATGAGCTCGGTGGACTTCAGGCAGCAATTTCCTATGCCGGGACGTTGGCTAACCTCGGCGATAATCCAAAGATTACCGAGTATCCGGCAAGAAAAGATCTGAATGAAAAATTGAAGGAGCTTTTCAAAGGTAATGAACGTCCTCCGGTATCGAAACTCGACCCCATCAATCGCGAACTCAAAGCTCTTGAGACCGATCTAAGCACCCTGACTCATCTGAACGATCCCCAAGGCGTATACGCACTCTTACCAATCGGCATTGAGTGGAAATAGCGAGCGCGCTTTCAGCGCGATGACAAATCACAAATGACAAATAGGAAATTGGTTATTTGCGGCGCTCAGAGGCACTGCTGGAGCCTGCGACGACCCGCGAGAGGCGCACTCCTAGACTCGTGATGACACGCGTTCGAAAACACACCGATTAGGAAGCGCGACTCCCAAAACGCCCTGATCACAAATGGCCCGCTCGGGTTCCAATCTGTCATTTGTCATTTGTCATCGCGCTGAAAGCGCGCCGACTCTTTGATGACACGCAGATAAATACTTTCCAGCTTCTTGATCTGCTCGGCGTGATTGAATTTGTTGGCAACGCTTTCAGCGCCCTTTTCACTGATCGAGGCGCGCAAACGATCGTCACGGGCGAGTGCCTCCAAGGCACGGAACAATGCCTCCGGATCCGCCTCATCCACCAAAAGGCCACTGACGCGGTCGCTAATCGCCTCGGGAATTCCACCGTGCCGGGTCGCGACCGAAGGCAGACCGGTGGCCATCGCTTCCAGCAGGCTATTCGGCACACCTTCCCGGTTCCCTTCGCTGGTGACTTCACTCGGATGCACGAATATGTCGCTGGAAAAAAAAAGCTGAGCCAACGCCGGAGCATCAAGGAACCCGGTAAAGATCACGTTTGGCGTTAATCCCAGTTGACTACATTGCGCCTCGAGTTGGTGCCGAAGCGGCCCATCTCCGGCAATGGTCAGCGTTGCGGCGGGAAACCGCTTTTGAAACCCCGCGAAGGCTCGAAGCGTCACTCCGAGACCTTTCTTTTCGACCAACCGACACGCCTGTACGAGCCGCCAAGCATCTCCAGGCGGCTTTGGTCGATGGTGGAACGAGTAAAGTTCGAGCGGAATTCCAGTCCGCTGCACCTCCACTTTATCCGGAGGACAGCCTCTTTCTTGCAGGGCTTCAGCCAAAGATTCGGATCGCGCCAACACCAGCGCAGCACGCTGAAAAAGCTCACGCAATCGAAGATCAGCAACCGGCGAGTTCAGACCCACCTGCACATCGGCTCCATGAAAAGAGACGATGACCGGAACTGGGCTCCTTCTGATAAATGGCAACCAAAAAATCCCGTTGTTCCCGAAATAAATATGTACCAAGTCAGACTTTTGCTTGATCAACGAGTGCAACAAGCTTCGACACTCGCTGGGAAGTGCTAATTGAGGGCTGTGGCGAATCTGAACATGCCAAACCCGCTGTACCCACCGATATGGCGATCTCGGCACCAGAAACAAGTCTGGATAAGGAAATCGATCGGCATTTTCTCGTTTAAATGCGTGAGCTGTTATTCTCAGCCCGGTCGGACCGACGACCTGTCGATAAACATGCCACATTTCTGGCTTGAGAAATGTCGGGCAAAACACGCTAACCGTGGGGGTTTCCATAGCGACGAAAGAGGGCGAAAATCTTTGTCCGCCAAAGCCCTCGGCGCATCGTGTTCAACGTCCATTCGCCCGGCGACGACGGAACAACACTAAAAGAGAGCTTAAGCACTCTGTTTCGACGTAAAATCTCTCGCCGTTCGTGAATCGATTTTAACTGTTTTTTAGTTTTGGGCCCCGCATTCATCCGATGCAGAAGCGACCGGCGCGGACTTTATGTGGCTATTCGACCATGCAACGGTTCATCCAGACAGCAAAAAAGGCCGGAATGATCCGGCCTTTCAGCAAAACCGCCTCTGCGGGCTCGATTAGAATGCGAACGATAGTACCCTCCAATATAAGGTCTGTTTCCCACTCGTGTCTCGCGGATCTGTCGCAGGTCGCCCGCTCGTAAGTCTCGAGTCAGCTGACACCACTTGCTGACCGCTACCGTAGGTAGCGGGAGCTCCCGGGTTCACCAGTTGATACCTACGGGGTGCCGTGAAGACCTTGTGGAGGATGCTTGAATTGGAGCCTTCTTCTATCGCCGGACGAGGGGGGATCGCTTGCGGCGCCGCTTTCGGGACGTTCGTAAATTCCTGAGCAAAAGCCCCGCCTGCAGTGAAACCAAGCATGGCCAAGGCAAATAACAGGTGTTTTTTCATAGTCACTTTCCCTCTTCAAGCGAAGATAAGGCCGAATCACTGGTTGCAAAAGTAAATAATTCGCGATTTGTAACTTCACTTCTTGACTTCGGATTGCGAGTTCTTGGGTTCACATCAGTTGTTTGGATCGGCATTCCGCAAATTGATTACTGCCCTTTCGCCCAATTCGGCAGACGATATCCACGCTGAACTAACTCGCCGACCGAATAAGAAGTAATGCGTGGCGTACCTGAGACTGTTCGTTTAGGTCCAAAAAAATAGTCGAATGTCGCCTTTTGATCGGGCTCCTCACGATCCAAGGCACCGGCTCCTTGTTGCACGAGCTTACCGCCATCCACAAAATAGTATTCGAGATCGCTGATCATGTTCGATTGGTCGCGATCCTGATTGTCTAGTTCGAGGCTGTAAGCCTGAACTAAGCCGCGACGGTTCAAGGCCGGAATTGGACCGACATAGATATCAGCGAAATCGATCAGCACGTCAGAATCCGTGAGACGCTGGAATCCACCCGCCACCGGAGCATAGGCAACCCAGAGCCAAGTGTTGGGCCCCGATTTTCGATACCAGGTTCCGACGAAAACGATCGGCTTTCCGTTTCCTTCCATGTCCACTTCCACTCGTTTCAGCACTAACAATCGACCGGCGTTTTCGGCGCGATCAGGGACATTCATCAATAAGTAGTCTGCGATCGGGTCAATGATAGTTTCGTTCGCCCTGGCACTGCTTAGAGCCGAGGTAATGATCAGCAGGATCAACCGCCACATCGTCTGCGAATAGATTCGTGTTCCGAACCGTTGTCCACCATCCCTTCAGGAATAACGCCGAGAACGCCGTCATCGCCGACAACGCCGGTAGCGGATAACAAGGCTCGATGTGTTTTGCGTCGCTTTCTGGATCGACGCATTCTTTCGTAGCCATTTTCATTCGTGTGCATTCGCGTCCATTCGTGGTTTTATTCCTATCCGAACGCGTGCATTCGTGGTTCTGATGAAATCTTCCACCGAACGTTTCAGTGATCGGGTAGAACAGTATGTCCGTTATCGTCCGCGTTACCCGAACGCGCTGCTGAGTTTGCTGGTAGACAAGATACCGCGGCCGGCGACGGTCGCTGATATCGGATCAGGAACGGGGATTCTGTCGGACCAATTGCTCGAATTCGGTTTTCAGGTCGTGGCCGTCGAACCAAATAAGCCGATGCGCGAAGCAGCCGAGCGCCAGTTATCCGGACACTACGCGTTTCGTAGCGTTGATGGCACCGCAGAGAGCACAAACCTGACTTCGTTTTCTGTCGACGCAGTGACCTGCGGTCAATCTTTTCATTGGTTCGATCGAGCAAAATGTCGAACCGAATTCGATCGGATCCTTCGCCCGCAAGGACTCATCGCGCTGATTTGGAATGACCGCGCCCGGCACGATCCACTGATGGAACAATACGATGAACTTCTCACCAGATTCGTTCCCGGGTATCCCGATTGCTTGCCACGAAGGGCTGCTCCGGCCGACATCCAGGCGTTTTTTTCGGGTGGTTCGCTGGAGCTATTTACGTTCCCAAGCCATCAGCTCCTCACCCGAGAGGAATTTCTAGGACGAGTCATCTCCTCCTCGTATGTGCCGCTCTCCGGAGACCCAGGCCATGAAGGGTTGATCGAAGCGTGCAACCTCCTCTTCGATCGATTCGTTGGGAACGGCTCGATCCGGTTTCTGTACGAAACGCAGCTGTATCTGGGGCGTTAATCTTATTGTCTTCGGACGCCTAGGTCCTAAGGAACCGTTGAGCAAGGCGCCCGTCTTTTTCCCAGGTTCTAGATCTCTCGGGTCAGAACTCTGGGTTATAGGCTTTGAGTTCGGCACAATCGCGTGCCGCTTCGGTCTGGTCATCCGCCACTTCGAATGTAACCGCCACCCACAGTCCGTAATGGGCATCGACGTAAACAGTTTGGCCGGGCTCAGTTCGAAGCACAATGGTGTCTTTACCGAGTAAGCCGTTCCGTGAGAGTTGGTGTTCCCCCGGCTCCACGGGCAGGCGTACATAAGTTCCGTTGCTTATCTTGATCGGTGGGCCGTGGTCGACATTAAAGGAAATCGACCCGAGCATTCCCAGGCTGGTCCACGGTCGATAGACGATGATGGTGCTGGTTTCAGCGGCTAACGCCGGAAACGCCAGAGTGGTAGTTAACGCGATGATGACTAGTAATTTTTTCATGATCCGCACTTGCCGCGTGCCTTGCGGGCAAAGGAGGAGGAACCACAACATTTAGTACATGATGAAGAGCCAAAACGCAACAAATTGTGTTTCCGTGGATACCGTCAAGGCCCTAGTCGTTCCTCGGCACGTGGGTCGCGATGATGGTAGCGATGATGCTACCATCCCTGGTGACAATGCTGTGGCGCTGGCGCTACCGCCAGGCCGTCGCCAGGACAGGCGACACGCGCCTCGGCCGGCTGACCGCGCTGGTGGGCATGGGGTACTTCTTCGTGTGGACCGTGTTCGGAATGGCCGCCTTTCCGCTGGGCGCCGCGCTGGCGGCGGTCGAGATGCAGCTGCCCGCGCTGGCGCGCGCCGTTCCGATCGCGGTCGGTGCGGTCGTCCTGATCGCCGGCGCGCTCCAGTTCACCGAAAGAGCCGGATGTCGTCCAATAGCAGCAATGATTCAAGAGAGGAGTACGTACGTCTTCAGTTTTTGTCGCCCTGCAAATTTTCCACACAGTTTTGCCGGCCCGCTCTTAGGGACATAACGGGATCCGGCGGCGGCCGGACCGCTGCCGTCTCGGAATCGCCGACGATCTGCTATTTGCTATTTGCTATTTGCTATTCATCGTCAGAAGAAATGCGCGTCTTCGACAGTCCCGCTTTGCCTGTGCCGGAAGTTCAACTTTTCTCAAACGGCCGCTACCACCTTATGGTCAGTAACGCGGGAGGCGGATACAGCCGCTGGCGTGACCTGGCGGTCACGCGTTGGCGCGAGGACGCCACACGCGATTGCTGGGGAACCTTCATTTATCTGCGCGATATTGCGTCCGGAGAATTCTGGTCTGCCGCTTATCAGCCGGCTGTGCAGCCGGCCGAAGATTACAAGGCGATCTTTACGGAAGCTAAGGCCGAGTTTCGTCAGCACCGAAGCGACCTGGAAATCCACACGGAAATCTGCGTTTCGCCGGAAGACGACGTGGAAGTGCGACGAGTCACTGTGACGAATCATTCCCAGGCCGAGCGCGCCATTGAGCTGACGAGTTACGCCGAGGTGGTGCTCGCGACTCCTGGGGCTGATCTGGCCCATCCGGTCTTCAGCAATCTCTTCGTGCAAACCGAGTTCGTGCGGGAACATGGAGCCGTTCTCTGCAGCCGGCGCCCTCGCTCCGAAACGGAAGAGCGGCCATGGCTCTTGCACTTGATGGCAGTAGAACCAGGCGGGGAGATATCCTGCGAAACGGACCGGGGCAGGTTTGTCGGGCGCGGTCGAACCCCGGCCGATCCGGCCGCAATGCAGGACGTTTCACCGCTTTCCAATACGGTCGGTTCCGTCTTGGACCCGGTCGTTTCGCTTCGACGCACGTTCGCACTGGCTCCGAATGAAACTCTCCGCGTGGCTTTCGTCCTTGGTGCGACGGAGAGCCGGGATGCCGCATCGGCCCTGATCGAAAAACACCGGGACATTCGCATGATCGACCGGTGTTTTGAGCTCTCAAGGAAACAGAGCGAGGCGGCTTTGCGGAAGCTCGGCGCTACGGAAACTGAGGTCCAAATCTATGCGCAATTAGCCAGTGCTCTGGTTTACGCCAATCCAGCTCGACGAGCGGATACCAACGTGCTGCTTCGGAACCGGCGTGGACAGAGCGGACTCTGGAGCTATGGCATCTCCGGGAACATCCCGATCGTTCTGCTGCGCGTCAGCGATGCAAACAAGATCGAGATCGCAAAGCAACTGGTCCAGGCGCACTCGTATTGGCGGGGGAAAGCTCTCGCGGTGGACCTGGTGATTTTGATCGAGGATGTATCGGAGTCTCGCCAACTTCTTCACAACGAGATCATTGGATTCATCGGGCGCGAACCGGAAACGCTGGATAAATCGGCCGGAATTTTCGTTCGACACCTGGATCAGGTGTCGGCAGAAGACCAGACGCTGCTGGCCGCGGTGGCTCGCGTCGTCCTGGCTGATAGAGATGGAACGTTGGTGGAACAATTGGATCGGCGCCAAAATCCTGACCCGTCGGTCGCGGAGCTCAGACCGACGCAACCAACGCTGAGCGATGCATCCCCAACGCTCCTGTCCCGCCAGCTGATTTTTCAGAACGGACTCGGTGGCTTTACTCCCGACGGCTGCGAATACGTTATAACATTGGAGCCGCAGCAGATGACACCCGCTCCTTGGGTGAATGTGATTGCTAACCCAAACTTCGGAACAGTCGTCTCAGAGAGTGGCGGGGCCTATACTTGGGCGCAGAATTCTCACGAACTGAGGCTAACACCCTGGAACAACGATCCGGTCACGGACACGACCGGAGAGGCTTTTTACATCCGGGATGAACAGAGCGGGGAATTCTGGTCGCCAACTCCTTCGCCTACCCGGGGGACAACGTCTTACATTATTCGGCATGGATTTGGTTACTCCGTATTTGAGCATACCGAGAGCGGCATCATTTCGGAGCTAACGGTTTATGTGGCCATGGACGCACCGGTGAAATTCGCGGCGCTGAAATTGCGTAACGTTTCTGGTCGTCCACGACGGATCTCCGCGACCGGGTATTGGGAATGGGTGTTTAGCGACCTGCGCCTAAATGGTTTACTTCACGTGCAAACGGAGGTGGACGCCGGCAGCGGAGCCTTGCTGGCACGCAATTTTTACAACACCGAATTTTCTGCATGGATCGCGTTCGTCGACGTCGATGGTCCGGAGCGAACCTTAACCGGAGACCGGAAAGAATTTCTTGGTCAGAACGGTAGCATGTCGCGACCGGCCGCACTGACGCGGGAACATCTCTCTGGCAAAACCGGCGCCGGCTTGGACCCGTGCGGAGCGATGCAGGTTACCCTTGGTCTGGCCGACGGTCAGGAACGAGAAACCTGTTTTCGTTTGGGTGCCGGTCGCGATCTGGTCGAGGTACAAGAACTGATTCAGCGGTTTCGCGGGCCGCAGGCCAATCGCACAGCGCTCGCCGGCGTTCGCCAATATTGGAAGCAAACGCTCGGCACAGTCCAGGTCGAAACTCCTGATCCATCGGTAGACCTGATCGCAAACGGCTGGCTGTTCTATCAGACCTTGAGTTGCCGGCTCTGGGGTCGAACCGGTTTTTATCAGTCTGGGGGGGCATTTGGGTTTCGCGATCAATTACAAGATGTGATGGCGCTCGTCCATGCCGAACCGGACCTGACCCGTGAGCATCTTCTGCGTGCGGCAGCGCATCAATTCCGCGAAGGCGACGTCTTGCACTGGTGGCATCCTCCGACTGGACGCGGAGTGCGCACCCATACCTCGGACGACTATTTGTGGCTCCCATACGTCACCTGCCGTTACGTCTCGGCGGTTGGCGACGCCGGTGTTCTCGATGAAAAGGTTCCGTTTTTGGAAGGCCGCCTGCTCAAGCCCGAGGAAGAATCTTACTATGATTTGCCGAAACGCTCTCAAGACTCCGGCACGCTCTATGAGCACTGCGTAAGAGCCATCGAAAATGGCCTCAAGTTCGGCGTACATGGTCTGCCGTTGATTGGGAGCTGCGACTGGAATGACGGAATGAATTTGGTTGGGAAAGAAGGGAAAGGCGAAAGTGTTTGGCTGGCCTTCTTTCTCTACGATGTACTCACGCGGTTTGCCGAGCTAGCCCGTAGCCGCAACGACATTTCTTTTGCCGAGCGTTGCCTGGCACAAGCGAGGCAACTGCAAGCAAATGTTGAAGACCAAGGCTGGGACGGAGAGTGGTATCGGCGCGCCTACTTCGATAACGGCGAACCGCTCGGTTCTCATATCAACGCGGAATGCCAGATCGACTCTCTGCCTCAAAGCTGGTCGATCATCAGCGGCGCCGGCAATCCGCAACGCGCTCGGCAAGCGATGCAGGCCGTCGATACCCGTCTGGTCCGCCGCGAAAAGAAACTAATTCAACTTTTTGATCCGCCTTTTGATCGATCCGATCTCCACCCTGGCTACATCAAAGGCTATGTTCCGGGTGTCCGAGAGAATGGCGGCCAATACACCCATGCGGCGATTTGGACTGTCATGGCCTTTGCGCTGCTGGGCGACAATGATCGCGCCTGGGAGCTGGTTGCATTGCTCAATCCAATCAATCATGCCGCTACATCCGCGGCGACGACCATTTATAAAGTGGAGCCTTATGTCATCGCGGCTGACGTCTACGCCGTTGCGCCGCATATCGGACGAGGCGGCTGGACTTGGTATTCCGGTTCAGCCGGTTGGATGTATCGGCTCTTGATCGAAACGCTGCTCGGCTTGAACCGGGAAGGGAATCGATTGCGGTTGACCCCTCGTCTTCCGAAGAATTGGACAACCTGCAAAATCCGGTATCGCTATCGGCAAACCCTCTACCACATCACCATATCCAAACCGTCCGACGGCTCGCCTAGCCAACGTCAAACAACTTTAGATGGCAACGAAATAGCTGACAATTTGATCGCCTTAGTGGACGACGGTCGCGAACATTCCGTCGAATTGTGGCTGCCGTAAAGGTCACCAGCTTCCAGATTACAGTGGCACGAGGTATCGCCGCGCGGGACAAGAACGAACGTCTTACCGCTGATCGATTGGTACGAACTCTCTGCCCGCCGGCTCGCCGGCGTATTCGCTCAGCGGCCGGTACAATCGGTTGTCAGCCAATTGTTCAAGAATATGTGCCGTCCAACCGGCCGTGCGCGAGATCGCAAAAATCGGTGTGAACAGGTCGGTCGGCATGCCGAGCGAGTAATAAACGGTAGCAGAGTAGAAATCGACATTGGCGTACAGGCCCCTCTTCTCTTTCATCAATGCGGCAA
Source organism: Chthoniobacterales bacterium (assembly GCA_035601575.1). Lineage (GTDB taxonomy): Bacteria > Verrucomicrobiota > Verrucomicrobiia > Chthoniobacterales > JAFAMB01 > DASTDH01. The sequence goes on along the minus strand of DATNNZ010000570.1, from coordinate 17,989 downwards.
TCCGTTCGGACATTTCGATCCATTTCGGTTCACCCAATTCCTGACCCAACTCGATTGCTTTTTGACGCAGAATTGGTGCTCGTGGATCCAGGACCTTATAGACCCGATGACCGATACCCATGATCTTCTTCTTTTCGGCCAGCATCCTTTCCACGTAAGCATCGACCTTATCGACCGAACCGATTTGTTGCAGCATGTGGATCACCCCCTCGTTCGCGCCTCCATGGAGTGGTCCCTTCAAAGTAGCGATAGCGGCCGTCAACGCTGAGTACATGTCGGTGAGGGTCGAAATCGTTACCCGGGCACTGAAAGTCGAGGCATTCATGCCATGCTCAGCATGGAGGACATAAGCGAGGTCCAGCGTTTCGACTTTCTTGGGGGATGGATCCTGGGCATCCAGCAGGTAAAGGAAATGAGCCGCCTCGCCTAAGTCCGAACGGACTTCGGGGAGATTGAGACCATTCCTGGCCCGGTGGAAATAAGCGATGATCACGCCGACTTTGGCCACCACGCTGATCGCACGGCGCTGATTCGCATCTAATGTATCGTCCAGAACCAGAGACGGGTCATGTAGGCCCAGCATCGAAACTGCGGTTCGCAACACGTCGATCGGTAAAGCCGTTTTCGGCGTTGTTCGAATGAATTGGACGATTTGATCCGGAAGCTTTCGTTCAGCCGCCAACGCCTGTTTCAGGTCGGTCAATTCCGCCCGATTCGGAAGCCGATTGTTCCAGAGAAGATAAACGACTTCCTCAAAACAGACTTTGCCGGCAAGCTCGTTAATATCGAAGCCACAGTAGATAAGTTGCCCCTCTTGGCCGCGCACATCACCAAGCCGAGTCTCGTTCGCGACAACCCCTTCCAACCCTTTTGCAAAATCAGACATAAATTACCCCTTGGCTATCTTAATCAGCGTCTCGCCGATTGTCGCCGGTGTATCTGCGATGGTAATGCCGGCCGCACGTAGCGCTTCAATCTTTCCTGCCGCGGTACCTTTTCCGCCCGCCACAATCGCTCCAGCATGACCCATGCGTCGCCCGGGAGGAGCGGTGACGCCGGCGATAAAAGCGCAGACCGGCTTTTTGAAGTGAGTCTTAATCCACGCCGCCGCCTCTTCCTCCCCTGTCCCACCGATTTCTCCAATCAGGACCAACGATTCTGTCTCGGGATCTTCGGCGAACATTTTCGCCGCGTCCAGATGAGAAGTACCGTTGATCGGATCCCCGCCGACTCCAATGCAGGTCGATTGCCCGTAGCCTCGCTGGGTCAGTTGCCAGACGGCTTCGTACGTCAGAGTGCCTGAACGAGAAATGACGCCGACAGTTCCTCGTTTATGAATATATCCCGGCATGATGCCGATCTTGCATTCACCCGGAGTAATAATTCCGGGACAATTCGGACCGATCAGACGGCTAGGACTTTCGGCTAACACCGCCTTTACTCGCATCATGTCGATAACCGGAATTCCTTCAGTGATACAGACAATCAGCTCAATTCCGGCATCGGCTGCCTCCAGGATCGCATCGGCCGCGAACGGCGCCGGGACGAAGATCATCGTTGCGTTGCATCCGGTCCGTTTTCGCGCTTCGCTCACGGTGTCGAAGATTGGGATCTTACCGTCGAACAATTGCCCGCCTTTTCCTGGAGTGACTCCGGCCACAACGTGCGTGCCGTAGTCCAGGCATCCGCGTGCGTGGAATGCGCCAGAACTGCCGGTGATGCCTTGAACCAGGAGCCGTGTGTTTTTGTTAACCAGAATAGACATGGGAAATGTTAGCGCACCTGCGGACGTCGTTTATGGATTGTGATCTTGTTGCCATCCGGATCGGCTATCACCGCCATCCGGCAAACCGGAGTCGGCATCGCTTCGACAGGCAATTTCGGATATTTTCATTCAGTGGCCCTTTGCCGCTGCCACCGCCAATTGTGCCGCTTCCGCCAGGTTGGCTGCGGCACGAATCGGTAGCTTAGATTCCTGGAGCAATTTTTTGCCTTGCTCGACGTTGGTACCTTCCAACCGCACCACCAGCGGTACGGGCAATGAAACTGCCTTGACGGCATTGATGATCCCCTGGGCGATGACGTCACATTTCATGATCCCGCCGAAGATATTCACCAGGATCGCTTGCACGTTCTTATCCGAAACGAGGATCTTAAACGCCTCTGTTACCTGCGCTTCACTCGCTCCGCCCCCTACATCCAAGAAGTTAGCTGGTTCTCCTCCTGCGTATTTGATGATATCCATCGTAGCCATCGCCAACCCGGCCCCGTTCACGAGACAGGCGATGTTACCGTCCAGGCCGATGTAACTAAGACTAAATTTTGATGCCTCAACTTCGCGCGGGTCCTCTTCCGCTATGTCGCGCATCTCAACAATCTCGGGATGGCGGTACAACCCGTTGTCATCAAAGTTGAACTTTGCATCGAGCGCAACCACCTCGCCGCCTTTGGTTAAAGCCAACGGATTGATCTCCACCATCGAACAGTCGAGCGAGATGAAGAGCTTATAAAGATTACCGAATAGTTTAGAAGCAGCCTTGAGCTGGTCCCCAGTGAAACCGAGCTGCCGAGCCAGTTTGAGGCATTGGAAGGGTTGTAGACCGAGCAAGGGATGTACCTTCTCGCGGATGATTCTTTCAGGATGCTCCTCGGCGGTCGTTTCAATGTCGATTCCGCCTTCGGTACTCGCGACCACCACCGGGGTGCTCGTCGCCCGATCGATAAGAATCGCCAAATAGGCTTCCCGCTGAATTTCCACTGACTCGGCAACCATCACTTTACGAACAACCCGGCCTTCGGGACCGGTTTGGTGAGTGATAATTGTATAACCCAACATATTCCTGGCCAGTTCTGCAGCTTCGGCCGGCGACGAACAGAGATGCACTCCCCCCTTGAATCCATGCCTGAATGTTCCCTTGCCGCGGCCGCCGGCATGAATTTGCGCCTTTACGACTAGGTGGGAAGTCTTCAGATCGCTTGCCACCTTTTCTGCTTCCTCGGGAGTCTCTGCGGGCGCTCCGGGCGGGGTGGCAATGCCAAAACGTTCGAAAAGCTGTTTCGCCTGGTATTCGTGGATATTCATGTGCGAAAGAAATACTCGGGAGGGCAACTCGTGCGTACATAGGTCTGGCCGAGAATGTCGTCAACCCTAGAGAAAGCGCAGATAGCAAATTACCGGAAAACAACGCAGATCGTAGTCAAGCGTAGAATATCCGCCAAAGAAGGAATTATTCTCTACAAGTCTGCGGCGCAAACCCACAACTGCGTCTTTTGGGCATGATCGAGGCAGCGTTTTGATGGTCGTTCCGCAATCCGCATTCCGCGTTTCCGTTTAAGCGAATCCAGCCGCTCGCGACCCGTTCGCTTACCGTTGTCTGAGATCAACTCCGCGTATATTACTGGATGTTGATCGCGCTACCGGGACTGGTTGAACGGATACGAGTGCTCGGCTTTGACGAATCACAGTTTGAGGAATCTTTTGCCCGGTCGGCTGGTCCCGGCGGCCAGAATGTAAACAAAGTTTCGACCGCAGTAACGCTTCGCCACCTTCCGAGTGGTTTGAGCATCACGGCGCGCGAATCACGGTCCCAACATCAAAATCGTAGGATTGCCGCACTGCGTCTGGTGGCGCTCCTGGAACGGAAAGTCGCGGACCAACGGGCGCAAAAAAGGGCGGCCAAGGAAAAGCTTCGGAGACAGCACTCGCCGCGACCAGCGGCACTAAAACGCAGGTTGCGCGAAACCAAAGCGCGTCGCGCGGTGATAAAACAGAACCGAAAAAATTTCCGAACGGAAGACGTGTAGCCGGCCGAGATTATTTAAGACCGCGCACGGCTTGCCGTTCGACGTACTTCGCTATCAGGTCAAATTCCAGGTTTACCAAAGCCCCAGGAACGAGCCGCTGCAGATTCGTTATTTCCCAGGTGTGCGGAATAATCCAGAGTACAAAGCTGCTGGGATGAAGCTCGGCGATGGTGAGACTAATACCGTCGACGGCTACGGAGCCTTTAAATACAACATATTGCTGAAAGCTGGAGGGGAGCTCGATCTCGATCAGGCGATCGGATCCTCTTTCTTCCAAAGTAAGAACGGCGGCTGTCGTGTCGATATGACCCTGAACTAAATGCCCGTCGAACCGCCCGTCTGCAGCCATGGGCCGCTCCAGGTTCACGAGGTCGCCTGGTCGAAGATCGCCCAAATTTGTCCGGCGCAGAGTTTCGCCCAGCAGATCGAACTGTAGTCTCGATTGCACGATCTCTGTTACAGTCAGACAACAACCATTCACGGCCAGGCTGGCCCCGGAAGCGAGTTTCTGGGAAAACGGAGCTGCAATCTCTAGCCCGAATCCGCCCAGCTCGTTTTTTTTTAACGCCTCCACCTTTCCAGTGGCTTCCACGATTCCAGTAAACATCGACGAAACTCTTTATACCCTCTTGCGCTCCTTGTCCTTCTTTCCTTACATTTTGCGTCTTGCCGAATTTGGTGGAACATAACCCGCCCATGGAAACAGTAGTGATTATTGGTACAGGGTGCGCCGGATTAACGGCTGCGATCTACGCCGCACGAGCCAATCTGACTCCCCTCGTCCTGGAGGGGCGAGAACCTGGTGGTCAATTGACCACAACTACGCTGGTCGAGAATTTCCCGGGATTTCCGGACGGTGTCGATGGACCGCAGCTGATTATGAATATGCATAAACAGGCGGAGAAATTCGGCGCCCGGTTCCGCTATGCTGAAGTCGAAGCACTTGAACCGGCCAAACGACAGCATCGATTGAAGGTCGATGGAGAATGGATCGAGACGAGAAGCGTTATTATCGCTAGCGGCGCTTCGGCTAAATGGTTGGGCCTAGAAAACGAGAAAAAGCTTAAAGGCCATGGACTGACTTCCTGCGCCACTTGCGATGGAGCTTTCTACCGTAACGTCCCGGTTTGCGTAGTCGGGGGCGGCGATACTGCGTGCGAGGAAGCTGTCTTTCTTACCAAATTCGCTTCGGTCGTCTACTTGATCCACCGGCGGGAATCGCTCCGAGCTACTCCGATTATGGCCGATCGCGCCCTGCAGAGCCCAAAGATCAAAACTATTTGGAATACAGTTATTACCGGCTACCAGACTGACGAAACCGGTGAAATGGCAGGAGCTAAACTGAAGAACATTGAGACCGGCGACATAAGCACTTTGGGAGTGAAATGCGTTTTCATTGCGATTGGGCATACGCCGAATACAACCCCATTTCGGGGCAAACTTGAAATGGACGCGAACGGTTATCTCATCCACCAGGAAGGATCTCGGACCAATATGCCCGGCGTTTTTGCGGCCGGCGATGTGGTTGATCCACATTACCGCCAGGCGGTTACCGCGGCGGGTCAGGGTTGCATGGCGGCAATGGACGCTGAGCGTTACCTCATTGACCAGGAAAGAGACTAGTGCACCCTATCCCGCAAGTCGGCCCCGCTCGCTTCTTGACGCGCAAGAGTGAGCTTTGATTTCAGGGAACCGATGAAGGTCTGCGATCTCACGCAATTTTATTCGCCCTTTAGCGGCGGCGTGAAACGTTACCTGGAAGAGAAAAGACATTACGCAGTAGCCGCTGGACACGAACACATTTTAATCGTGCCGGGCAAGCGGACCGAGCGCATCGAGGAGGAAAAGGCGCGAACCTACTTCATCGAAGCGCCGCTGGTCTCCACAACCTCCCGGTATCGCGCGCTTTTGAATCTTCGCGCGGTTGAAAACCTGCTTGAGCAAGAACAACCGAACATCATCGAATCGAGCGATCCTTACCAGCTGGCTTGGAAGGCGATTGCTTCCGGCGAAAATCTAAGGATCCCGGTGGTCGGGTTTTATCATTCTCATTTTCCCGAAGCGTACCTCCGAACGACTTCAAAGTTCTTCGGCAAGACCGCGACCTACATCGCCATGGAAACTGCGAAGGTCTATATTCGATCCCTTTACAACCATTTTCGCCGCACCTTCGTTTCTTCCGCCGGATTGGCCCAAGTTCTCAAAGAATGGGGCGTCGAGAACGTTGTGTTAAATGAGCTTGGCGTCGACACCGAAGTTTTTCACCGAGGCACTGACAAGTTCGCCACGCGAGTCGAGCTGCAGATTCCAACCGATCGTTTGCTGCTTCTTTATGTCGGCCGATTAGCTTCAGAGAAAAATGTTAAAACACTGTTTCAAGCGTTTGAAAGTTTGCATCGGCGTAGTCCGGGCCATTTCCATCTTCTTGTAGTCGGCGATGGACCACAAAGGGATTCTTTGCGCGACCTGCAAAACACGACGGGGTCAGTCAGTTGGCAGCGATACTGTTCCGATAACTGCTCGTTGGCCAAAATCTATCGTACTGCCGATCTCTTTGTGCACCCCGGTGTCCAGGAAACCTTTGGTCTAGTCGCTTTGGAAAGCCAGGCGTGTGGAACTCCGGTCGTGGGCATCCGAGGAAGCTACATGGACCGAATTATTCTCTCGGATCAGACCCATTGGGCCTGTGAGAATTCTTCTGAGTCGCTCGCCGCTGCTGTTCTCGAAATGAGCTCGGTTGACCTTGACGCGATCGGGAACAAGGCGAGCAAACAGGTCGCAACTCGCTACTCTTGGCGAAAAGTATTCGGTCAAATGTTCGCCATTTACAACGAGCTGAGGGGCTGATCGATGAAAAAGCCTGGGATGAGCAAAGGCCTTCGCGTAGCCTCTGGTCCAACAAGGAAATCGAGTGCAATTCCCATAGGATGGCTGCAATGAACACCAAACCGTTCGTAGTCCGCCGGTACACCCCGGTTGATCGGAATGCAGTACGCCAAATTTGCTGCGAGACCGGTTTTCTCGGTCGCCCGATCGATCCAGTTTTCGAGGATCGGGACCTGTTCGCCGACTTCTTTACCGATTACTATCTTCGGTGTGAGCCGGACGCAGCCTTGGTTGTTACGATCGACAATTCGGTGGTTGGATTCCTCCTGGGATGCCGATATCCATTGCGGCACCTACTCTTCAGCCTGATTCAAGGCCTTTTTCTCGCATTCAAAGTTCTGGCGCGGTATCACCGCTACAAGCCGGAAACGAGACGTTACCTCTGGTGGATCTTTCGGAACGCACGACGCGAAGTCCCGCCAGCTCCCCGAAATGTCGGACATTTTCACATCAATTTTCTACCTCCGGTCAAAAGCATCGCGGCCTTTCGACAGATGTTGGAAACGTTTTTGCAATTTTTGTCGGAACAGGGAGTCGACCAAATCAGCGCACAAATGGTGACGTTCGATGATCGCCGTGGACTAGGATTGCTCGAACGCTACGGCTTTCGCGTACTAAATAGGTCGCAGATTACGAAATTCGCGAAGTTCACGAACCAACCGGTTTACCTCACGACGATTTTCAGAGACGTTCCTCGGAACCAAGAACGGATTATCCGGCCCATTTGGAAACGGGACGTCGGTGGCCGATCTGATGGCTGGCATCGGACCGTGGATGAAATGGGCTCCCGGAAATGAAAGAAGCAATTGAACGGCTCGCAAACGAGGACTACTCCGGCGATGGCTCAGCACGGATTCCCCCGAACCGACATCCGAATCACCTATTGCCCTTTTTTATACTGTATCGGACGATACAGGCCAAAGTTCGGACTCCATCTTTCCAGCCGATCTTTTTTCCGGCGGAATAAGCGCGCGCGACATACTTGATCGGTACTTCCCGCAGGCGAATGCCCATCTTGGCTATTTTTGCCGTGACCTCTGGTTCAATTCCAAACCCTTTCTCTTCAATCGAAATTTCTTTAAGCAGGCTGCTACGGAACATCTTGTAACATGTCTCCATGTCCGTAAGCCGCAGCCCGGTAAGCCGATTACAAAACCAGGTTAGAGCCCGGTTGGCCAGATATTGGCCAAAGTACGCCTCCTGAACATTTTTCGCTTGGGCGTACCGGGTACCGTACACTACGTCCACCTCATTCGAAATCAGCGGGGCGAGAAGTTTTTCGTATTCCGTCGGATCGTATTCCAAGTCCGCATCCTGTATGATGGCGTAGTTGCACCGGATCGCCTCGATCGCGGTCCGCAAGGCTGCACCTTTACCGCGATTGACTTCGTGAAAGAACGCCCGAATCCGCGGATCTTCTTTCGCTAATTCTACTAAGAGCTCGCGGCTTCCGTCGCTAGATCCATCGTCGACCGCGATGAGTTCGCCGACGGCCGGCTGAGCCAAGACGGCCGATACGATCGCTCGGAGGGTGCCGACCTCGTTATAAACCGGCATCAAAACTGAAAGCGCGGCTGATTGTTCCCCGGAACTTGTCATGCCTTCGTGCGATCATCATTGTTCGGCCGTCTCAGGCCGTACTTAACGATGCATTCGATTGCTTTCAGCCCGTCCTTCCAAGTGATTTTTTTTCCGTCCGCGAAGCTGCGCGGGCTATAAGAGATCGGCAGCTCAACGAACCGCAAACCGAGTCGACCGATTTTGACCGTAAGCTCGGGGCAAACGCCAAACCCGGCTTCCTCAATTTCGATCCGAGAAAAGATTTCGCTCCGAAACACCTTGTAAGACGTCGCCATGTCGGTCGTGTTGAGGCGCCTCAGGCTATTAGTGAGAAATGTTAATATCTGGTTGGCAAAATACTGGCCAAAGTACGCCTCCTTACGAACTCTCATATCGAGGTACCGGGAACCGTAAACGACGTCAGCCTCTTGTTGTACGAGTGGTTGCAGGAGTTTCGCATCCGGCTGCGTCAATACCTGCGTGATCACTTCTCGCAAGGTAGCGATCTCATTATAGATCGGCATCAATACCGCGAGACAGGCTTGTGACTGCCACTCCGCGGAATCCTCACTCGCTGGCTGACTTTGCATGATACGGAACTGCCGTCTACTGGGTAGAGGGACTCTGCGCAACCCCGATTCGGCAAGACAACCAGTAGACGGACAGGGAGGAGGGAGCCACCAATCATTCAGGAACAGGGGGCGCATGAATCAAGACCTAGAGCAAAGCGTCGGCGAAAATTCAAGTGAATCGATTGAAAGGAATTGAAAATCTGACTTGGGAAGCTTCGCCCGCGCAGTAAGCGACAAAATGACGCATATAAGCCGTGGTTTTTGTCGTATGCGACATTATGGCTCTATTCGACTTGTTTGCGGCTCGCCTTCAGTGATGTAACTTGGTCTCCATGAACTGATTATGCAATATGCCGACCCGTGGCATAACCTAAGCTATCCAGATACCCGTAAATGCAAATTTTCAAAAGAACGCCTATGAACATCCAACGCTATCAACGTTATCCGCACTCGGAGTTATCACGGGCTTTCGATCGCCTCGCAACGTTGCGCGAGGAGATGGATGGCTTGTTCGATAATTCGGTCGGCTCTTTCTTCCGCACCCCAGGTTCATTCAGCACTTGGTCACCCGCCATCGACGTCTATCAAGACAAAGACCAATTCACGGTCATCGCTGAGGTGCCGGGACTGAAAAAAGAGGATCTCAATCTCTCGTTGCACGACGGAGTGCTAACCATTTCCGGCGAGCGTAAACGGGAAGAAAAACCGGAACAAGGGTTCCGATCGGAGCGGTTTGTCGGCAGGTTCCAACGCAGTATCACCCTTCCGGCCAGCGTTGATCCTAATAAGGTCAAGGCCAGCTATAAGGATGGCTTGCTGAAAGTGGTGCTGCCGAAGTCGGAAGAAGCGAAACCGAAACAAATCGAGGTGTCGGTAAGCTAAAAATCGCGCAAGCCTGGAGCTAATGAGCTCCAGGCAACGCAGGAGGAGAACTATGAATATCGTCCCAAGAGAAGATCAGCAACTGACCGCCGAAAACCGGCCTCAGGCCGGCCCATTTGCGACCCCGGTCGTCGATATCGAGTCCACCCCGGAAGGGTACGTGCTGCAGGCTGAAATGCCGGGCGTGAACAAGGAAGGCATCGAAGTGACTGTGGAAAATGGTGACCTCATTCTGACTGGCCGCCGTCTTCCACTCGAAGTGTCTGGGGAGCTGGTGCATCGCGAATCCCGTCCAAATGATTTTCGGCGGGTCTACGAGCTGGATCCGTCGATCGATACCGGCCGGATCAGCGCTCGGATAGAAAATGGGGTCTTGACAGTGAATCTGCCCAAAGCAGAAAGGGTCAAGCCTCGCCGGATCGAACTTGAGTAGTAGGTTCGTTTGGATCCCGCAAATTAAGCCCGCTCTGGATTTGCCGGAGTGGGCTTTTTTTTCGGTAGGGACAGCAAACACGGTTGAGCTAGGCCGCGATCCGGCAGCCGCCTTAAGGTTTTTTGGAGCGGGTTCTCTACCCCGAAGGGCCAGAAGGACTCAGGCGGGGTTTTAACCCCGGGGAAGTGTCTCCGACCTCTTCTTGCTGGCGTTCGTCCCACGTGCGATTGGAGCAAAACGATGAGAGCGATCCGATTTCATACCCACGGCGGGCCAGAAGTGCTTAGGTTGGAGGAGATTCCAAGACCGGAACCAGGGGCAGGGCAAGCTTTAGTGCGGGTTGCTGCGGCTGGAGTCAATTTTATCGATGTCTATCACCGGACTGGGTTGTACAATGTCGCATTGCCTTACACTTGTGGCCTGGAAGGAGCTGGGACAGTGGAAAAAAGCGGACCGGAGGTCGACATCGCGCTCGGTAGCAGGGTCGCCTGGATTTCACATCCGGGCGCATGCGCGGAGTTCGCAGTCGTACCCGCAGTCCGCTTGGTTCCGGTGCCGCAGGGATTGGATTTCGATACGGCGGCGGCCACTCTCCTCCAAGGCATCACTGCCCAATACCTGTGCGAGACAACCTATCCGATTAAACCAGGCGATCGCGCGTTGGTTCATGCCGGAGCAGGAGGCGTTGGGCTCCTTTTAATTCAAATTTTGAAACACAAAGGAGCCACGGTGTTTACCACTGTCTCGACACCGGAAAAAGCTAAACTCGCCGCTGAAGCAGGCGCAGATGCCACGATTCTCTACACTCAGGAAGACTTTGTCAGCCGAGTGAAAGATCTCACCGGAGGACAGGGCGTGAACGTTGTTTACGACTCAGTCGGCGTGGACACCTACCGAGGCGGTTTCGACGTGCTTAAGCCATTAGGGATGCTGGTCTTGTTCGGGCAATCGAGTGGACCCGTGCCGCCAATGGATCCCTCGTTGTTGGTGGAAAAGGGTTCGCTTTTTCTGACGCGCCCATCTCTTGCTCATCACATTGCAGACCGTCAAAGTTTGCTCGAGCGGTCTGGAAAAGTTTTTGGCTGGATTCAGGAAGGTTGGCTGCATTTACGAATCGGACATCGCTACCCGCTCGCGGACACCGCCCAAGCCTATCGCGATCTTGAAAGCCGCAAGACCACCGGCAAAATTTTGATTACGGTGGCGCCAGAATAATTGCGTAACGTCGAGTGTCGGAGGCGGCAACAGGATTTGTTTGTTTTCTCTTATGCGCCCGATAATCTGACCGATCATGGCAGCGAAGAATCCTGAGGTAGAACCGATTGATCCAGTCCGCGCGGCTCGCAAAAAAAATTTGGATCTGGCCCTCCAACAGATCGCAAAAGATTACGGCGAAGGCGCAATTATGCGTTTGGGCGACGACAAAATCGTTGCGGTCGAGGTGATTCCTACCGGCAACATCCTCATCGATCGTGCGCTGGGAGTCGGCGGATTCCCCAGAGGCCGCGTAGTCGAGATTTTTGGGCCAGAATCCTCCGGTAAAACTACGTTGACACTTACCGTGATTGCGCAGGCGCAGAAGCGGGGAGGATTGGCTGGATTTATCGACGTCGAGCACGCACTTGATCCTCAATATGCTCGGCGGCTTGGTGTTAATCTCGACGACCTCCTAGTCTCGCAGCCAAGCTCCGGTGAAGAGGCGCTTCGGATTTGCGAAACGTTGATCCGTTCCAACGCCCTAGATGTAATCGTCGTAGACTCAGTTGCCGCATTGGTGACCAAAGCGGAGCTGGAAGGGGAGATCGGTGACGCAACGGTTGGCGCGCAGGCGCGGTTGATGAGCGCGGCATTGCGAAAGCTGACTGCTCTCATTTCGAAGGCGCGGACTTGCTGCGTTTTTACCAATCAGATCCGTGAAAAGATTGGCGTGATGTTCGGCAACCCGGAAACGACCCCCGGCGGCAAGGCGCTAAAGTTTTATTCGAGCGTCCGGGTCGACATCCGGCGGATCAGCGCAATCAAGCAGACCGATGGCACGGTAGTGGGCAATCGAACCAAGGTGAAGATCGTGAAGAACAAAGTCGCCCCACCGTTCACGGAAGCCGAATTTGACATTATGTACAACGAGGGGATCTCAAACGTTGGGGCGCTTCTCGACCTGGCCCTGGAAAAGAATATTCTGGAGAAGCGTGGTTCGTGGATTTCCTATAAGGGCCAGCAGTTGGCGCAGGGACGAGATGCAGCGAAGGAGGCGCTCAAGGTAGACAGCAAACTCTACGCCGAGCTCGAGGATACCGTTAAGGCAGCGCTCGACGAAGACGCGAAGAATCGATGATCTCGTGGCGCACCTGAGCTTTGGGTTGGCGAAACGGCACGAGCTGGGCGGCGATTCGGTCGCCGCCGGACGAAGTCCCTGCCGAGTTGCTCAAGCCTTTTTATCCACGATGTTGGGCCCGGCGCGAAGCAGTTAAACCGTGCCATTATATTTGACCTTGCAACGATGAAAGCAGATGAGATCCGGCGAACATTCCTAGACTTCTTCAAGGAGAAGAAGCACACGATCGTACCCTCCTCCAGCCTGCTTCCCGACTCGCCGAACCTTCTGTTTACCAACGCCGGCATGAACCAGTTCGTGCCCTATTTCCTGGGCCAGGAACAGGTCCCATACCGGCCACCGCGTGTCGCTGATACTCAGAAATGCATTCGGGCTGGAGGCAAACATAACGATCTTGATGACGTCGGGTTTGATACCTATCACCACACTTTTTTCGAAATGCTCGGCAACTGGAGCTTTGGTGACTATTTCAAAAAAGAAGCGATCGCCTGGGCCTGGGAACTGCTCGTTGACCGTTGGAAGTTTCCGCCGTCTCGCCTCTACACTACGGTTTATCGCCCCGGCCAAGAAGATCCGGCCGAATTTGATCAAGAGGCCTATGATCATTGGGCAGCTCTGTTTAGTGAGGCCAACCTCGACCCGAAGGTTCACGTCGTTTCCGGTGACCGGAAAGACAATTTTTGGATGATGGGAGAAACCGGTCCCTGCGGGCCCTGTTCAGAAATTCACGTCGATCTGACATTGGAAGGGAATAGCGGCGGAAAATTGGTCAACCAAGGAAACTCGCTTTGCATTGAGATCTGGAATCTGGTTTTCATTCAGTTCAATGCGAATGCGGACGGTACTTTCTCTCTTCTGCCTGCTCGTCATGTCGATACCGGCATGGGTTTTGAACGCGTAGCCGGCGTAATCGAGTGTACCGAAGGCTTCCAAGATTTCGGTAAACCAATTTCTAACTATGACAGTGGCGTGTTCCGGCCGATCTTTGAAAAGCTTTCTCAGCTGAGCGGCAAAAGCTACCGGGGGACATTGCCGGTGTCGCATACCAGCCTTTCGGAGCAGGAGAAAATCGACGTCGCTTTTCGCGTCATATCGGATCACCTCCGTACCCTCTGCTTCGCCATCGCTGACGGGATCATACCAAGTAACAGCGATCGCAACTACGTGGTTCGCCGAATTTTGCGCCGGGGAGTAATGTTTGGCCGTTATCTCGGTTTTGGTTCGAGTGGATTTCTCGGCCAGTTGGCACCTACCGTCGTCGCCACTTTTGGCAGCGTGTTTCCCGAACTAACGACTCATGCGGAAGAGATTGGCGAAACTCTTGCGGCAGAGGAAGCCTTGTTCAACCGGACCCTGGATCGCGGATTGAAGATTTTTGAGGAACAGTTGGAACGGCAAAATGGAAAAGTCTTCCCGGCAGAGACTGCTTTCATGCTCTATGACACCTACGGCTTCCCGGTTGATCTCACCGAAGTGTTGGTCCGAGAACGAGGACTAGAGCTTGATCTTGCAGCGGTGGAGCATCACCTCGACCAACAACGGGAACGCTCCCGCGCGGCACAGGAGAAAGAAGTTATCGTAGCCGTCTCAGAGACGGAACCGACCGAATTTGTCGGTTTCACCCAGCGGGAAACGCCCGCCACTGCGACGCGCCTAATTGCTTACCAAAACCACGTTCTCGTAGCGGTTAATCGGTCCCCGCTTTACGCAGAAATGGGCGGTCAAGTGAGTGATACTGGTGAGCTCGTAACTGATGAGGGGTCACATTGGCCGGTGCAGAATGTCATCAAACAGGGCCCCACTTTTTATTTAAGCCTTCCGCCGGAAGCTAAATTTAGTGTGCCCAAAGAAGTCACTTTGCGGACCGATGTTGCGCGGCGCCGGCTCATTGAAGCAAATCACACAGCAACTCACCTGCTTCATTGGGCATTGCACGAGATAGTCAGCAAAGGGATTAGCCAAAAAGGATCGTTCGTTGGTCCCAACCATCTCCGCTTCGACTTTAACAGCCACCCTCTGACTGCCGGGCACCTGCGGGAAGTCGAGCGACTGGTGAACTCGCGAATTACAGAAAACGAGGCTGTAACCTGGGTCGAGATACCGTATGAGGAGGTAAGGGGGAGAGATGATATCATGCAGTTCTTTGGTGAAAAGTATGGGCGCACCGTGCGAGTCGTCCAGATCGGCGGGCATGCCGGCAAACTGGATGGGTACTCGATGGAACTTTGCGGAGGCACCCACGTAAGCAGCACTGGCCAGCTTGGACTATTCACGATCGGTAGCGAGGCGGCGATCGCGGCGGGCGTTCGACGCATCGAAGCATTGACCGGGTTGTCCGCTCTTGATCATCTCCGGAGCGAACTGCAAAGCCGAACCGACAAACTCGATTCCGTCAATCAGCAACTGGCTGATCTAAAGAAAGCTATCGAGAAGGAGCGCGCTCAAGCGCTGCAACGTGAAGCCGACCAATATGCGCGCAATCTGGACCTGCGTTCCGGCCGCATCGTCCAGTCGATTGATAATGTGACCGGAGACTTCCTCCAGGCATTGGCGACCGCACTCAAAAGCAAGCATTTCGAAGGAGTCGCAGTCTTGTTTGGCAAACAGCCTGATCAGATTCATGTATTGGCATACGTTAGCCCAGGAGTCACGAACACCCTCTCCGCCGGAAAATTGGTGCAGGAACTTGCCGCAGTTTTGGGCGGCAAAGGCGGCGGGCGGCCCGATCTCGCGCGTGGGGTCGGCAAGGATATCACAAAGCTCGGCCCAGCAATCGAGCAGGCGAAGCGACTGGTTACCGGTTAAAGGTTGCAAGCCGGAGGCCAAAGAGCAAGCATGCGATTCCTAACTTGCAACCTCTAACCCGTAACCTGTAACCTATTACCTTTAGGGATGAAGCAAGACTTACATCAGTTCATACTTGATGGTGCCCGCCGCATCACTCCTCGCTACATCAGCAAGCTGATCAGGCAACTGCCGGAAATCCGGCTGGTCGCGACCCAAGTTGCCGAGTTTCCTCAGCTCACTGACCAAGTCGAATTCTTGGCTGAATTAATTGAAGATTTTCATTCAGGCCTGAACCAGGACGTTCCATACACTGCTATCGCGGAAGCTGCCTTCGCATTGTCTTATCTCCGCAAAGGAGTAGACATCATTCCAGACCGGATTCCCGAGATCGGCTATGCGGACGACGCGGCGATTATCACCGCCGTGTTCGAGACTTATAAAGAAGCTTTTCTGAAGCACTTGGTGGAGCAAGACAGGAAACGGCTGAAACAATGAATTCGCCGGGATCGCTTTTCCACGAGGCGATCTAGTTCGCTGATGCGCGAGCGATCGTGACATCTCTGCGGCAAACTTTCCCGTCCGAGCCCTATCCTGCTCTAGCGCCGCTCTCCCGTTTGCGTCGAATCAACGCGTCGAGGCTCCAGATCCTTCAACAAAGTCCTTCAATGATGAACCGATGAGCGAAGTCCAGCCCTCCACAAAATTCGTTCTCGCAAAATCAGGGATCGGAGGGAAGGACTCCAAACCTTCGTGCGTCAGCTTTAATCCGGTTTTATCTCCCTCAGCAAATAATTCAAAAGTGACCAACGAGTCCCCGTCATAACCCTCATAGCGCCAACTGTAAGCGAGTTTTTTTCCGGGAATCACTTCCGTCACCTTGCATCGGTGAAGATATTTTACCCCGTCCTTCTCGCCGTAGAACTGAAATTCAAAACCAACTTCCGGTTTGAATTCTTCGATGTCAAAAGACCATCGCTTTATCTCTTCCCGGGTGGTGATGGCTTTCCAGACTTGTGCGATGGGAGCGTTGAAAGTGCGCTCGATCACAAGTGGTTCAATCTGATTATTTTTTGTGGTCATGTTTTTTTTTCTTCGTTTGCAGTTCCTTCAAGTATTCGTCCAGACGATCAAAGCTCTCTTCCCAGTTGCGCCGGTAACCTTCGAGCCAATCCGCCGCATCCTTAAGCGGCTTCGCCTTGAGCCGGCAGGGGCGCCATTGGGCTTCCCGACTGCGCACGATTAGACGGGCGCGTTCCAGCACCTTGAGATGCTTGGAGACGGCAGGAAGGCTCATGTCGAAGGGCTCGGCCAATTCTTTGACCGATTTCTCGCCCGAGGCGAGCCGGGCAAGGATCGCGCGCCGGGTAGGATCGGCCAGGGCTGAGAAAGTAGTGCTAAGGCGATCGGAGGACATCGTGTACTAAACCGCATGGTTAATTAACTTACAGGTTAAATAAGTACGCGACCGATAATCCTGTCAAGTTTTCTGACCAGTCTGTCCCTGATCTATTACGAAGGATGCCGTGAACGCACGTTGACTCAACGTCGGGAACGTCAGTTGAAGACAGGATTTGGCAGAGCGTATCTAGAAAGGCGCGTCGGTTTGGAATAGTGGTGACCAAAAGCGGTTGCAAAGACTTGGTTTTAGAATTAGTAAAACCACTCTCGAAGCGCGGTTAGCTCAGTGGTAGAGCACTACCTTGACACGGTAGGGGTCAGAGGTTCAAACCCTCTATCGCGCACCATCACCTTAGCCTCGCTAAGTCCTTGGGAAACCGCCACTTCCAGCGCATCGCGCGGCAGAAAACCCGTCGGATTGGAGGCAAATCAGCTTATAATGATCATAATGTTTGGGTTTTTTTGGGGTCTAAAGGCCCTACAAGTCGTCGAGTGGTAGAGAAAAATGGTAAACATCTACCCTTAAGTTTGGCCCTTGGTTGCCGTTCTATCTAGGAGAGGATGAAAGCAAGATTTAAAGGTCTCTATAAGATGTCCGGTTCCCGGTTTTGGTGGTTTCGGTATAGCCAGGACGGAAAACGACACGCCGTCAGTTTGCGTACCACCGAGGAGTCTGAAGCCATCACCCGAGCCCAAGCCATTCGCGCTGAGGGGTTACTGGCGGCCAGTGCCTACTCCCCCAATGAACCGGCCCCGCGCCGGTACGAAATCCAAGGGGTGATTGACCGCTACCTCAAAGACGCCCAGGAGCGGAATAAAAAACCACTCCGGGCTGAGACGGCCCGGGTGCGCGGTTACATATTGAAGAAGTTTGTGACTGATTGTGCCGTCAGTCGCGTAGGCGATATTACACCGCTTAAAATACAGCACTGGTTCACCCTGCTCAAAGCAGAAGGAAAAGCCCGCGACACCCTTTGGGCACACGGACAGCGACTCCGCAGTTTCATCAAATATCTAGTGCCGAAATATCTGCCCTCCACGATTTTAAGTGATTTTAGCGTACCTGAACCTGCGGCGCTCGGTCGTAAAAATTGGCTGCGGAAAGGTGAAGTGACGCGCATTTTGGAGGCGGCAAACGGCGATCCGGAACTCAAATTTGCGCTCCTTTGCGGGTTTGACGCCGGATTACGACGCAATGAAATCTCAGAAGCTTTAGTCAACTGGTTCGATTTAGAGGACGGGCTATTGCATGTGTCCAAACACGAGAACTTTGTGCCGAAAGATAGAGATCTTCGGCCAATCCCTCTGACCGAACGATTCGCAGAATTTTTA
>DATNNZ010000569.1:0-5630 GCA_035601575.1 Chthoniobacterales bacterium | reverse complement strand
TAACGGAGAACCTCTGTTCTCTCCGTTAGCTCCTGTTCAACTGTCTTTGAGCCGAGGCCGTGACGCGCTGAGTGGTGCTTTAGCGCAGCGCGCCGGACCAGGCGCGAATCCTCGCGGAAAAACAAGAATCGGGACCAGTGTCGTACAGAGGACCCGCTGGATCTCGAAGTGATCACCCTTGATCCGCAAGGCATTCCGGCAAAGACCATTATTACAGCTACGATCAGTTGCTCACATTACCGGCGGTGACCGTGAAAACCGAGCGTGATCCGAACACAAACACACCAGCAACCTATACTGGTATCTATTTAAGCGATCTTTTCGAGGCATTCGACGCCGACGCCTCCTTTGATGTGATCGCTGCGAAGTGTTCCAACGGACGCAAACAATATTACGATCGTAACTACCTCGCCAGGCATCGACCGATTCTTCTACTCAAATTTGATGATAAACCACCCGCCGACTGGCCAAATGCGGAGCACGGAAGCTGGCTTGGACCCTACTGCGTCGTTCACGAATCGTTTAGCCCTGCGGAGACGATCTACGGTTACGTCGAACAACCAAGGATCGCGTTCGCAGTCTTCTCGCTTGAGCTGACCCGCTTTACCCAATCGTTAGGGCGTTTCACGCCAAAGGAGAGCGGGAACGATCCGGAAGTCGCGAAAGGACAGAAAATCGCGGTAGGCAGTTGTATTTCCTGCCACAAGCTCGGTAACGCCGGCGGGCAAAGCACCTCCTGGGCGGTGCTTGCTGAGCGCGTTGCGCTCTGGACTGTTCCTGTAGTGAACGCCATACCTTTCAGTCCGTCCTCCACAGTGGGAAAATCCAAGTCTTGCGGAGTCACTTCGCCGCTGACCTCCGCGTAGATTGCGCGCGTAGCTTCACGATAGATATTCGCAAAGCCTTCAATATATCCTTCGGGAGCACCCGTTGGTAGCCGCGTGGCGCGCACAGTCGCCTCGCTCAACTGCGGTTGCCCACGTCGAAGGACCTGCTTTGCTGCCCCCGGGTATTTAACGATCAAGTCGCCGGGGTTTTCTTGATGCCATTCGAGAGACGCTTCGGTACCATACACTCGAATGTTGAAGTCATTCTCTTCACCGGCCAAAATCTGAGAGGCGTGAAGTACACCGCAAGCCCCCCTTTGTATCGCAAGAGCACGTCCGCGTCGTCTTCTAAGCGGCGTCCTGCGACGTAGGTCTTAAAATCGGCTCGCAATTCCTCAATTTCTAAACCCGTAATGTACCGTGCGAGGTTTTCGGCATGAGTGCCGATATCGCCGATGCAAGCAGAAGCGCCGGCTTGGTCCGGGTCAGTTCGCCAAGCCGCTTGTTTTTGCCCCTCGGCGTCAATTGGGCGAAGCAGCCAACCCTGCGGGTATTCTAAGATCACCTTTAGAATCGAGCCCAGAGTCCCGCGCCGAACTAACTCGCGCGCTTCTTTTACCATTGGATAGCCAGTGTAGTTATGCGTAAGGACGAAAACTTTGCCTGTTCGCTTGACGATGTCGCGTAGCGCCAACGCTTCCTCCAAACCGAAAGTCATCGGTTTGTCGCAGACCACGTTGAACCCTGCTTCGAGAAACTCCTCCGCAATTGGGAAATGGAGGTTGTTTGGCGTGACAATCGATACAAAATCGATGCGCTCTCCTACGGACAGCTCGGCTTCGCTTTTCGCCATTGTTTGGTAGTCGCGGTAGACACGCTTTGGGTCGAGGAACAAATCTTCGCCGGATCGCTTAGCCTTTTCCGGATCTGAAGAAAACGCCCCTGCCACCAGTTCAATCTCTCCGTCCAACCGTGCCGCCATACGATGTATGCCCCCGACAAAGGCGTCACGCCCACCACCGACCATCCCCATATTCAGTTTTCGTAACACAATAATTGCTTTGTTTTTTTCCCGGTCGCGGCCGAACATGACCGCGATGTAAAAGCCGCTTGGGAAGAAACTGCAGTAATTTTGCTGCTTTCAGAAATCCGCTGCGGATTTGGTTGTCTCCTCCCGGTGTATTAGATTGATCGTCGGCCAAAGGACCTGCTTCGGGGATTTCTCGGGCTCCAGGAACCTCCGTGTCGCGAGGGGGCAGAAAGGAAACCTTAGTTAAGGGTCTCTCGGCGACACCCCAATGGACGACTCGCCTTATTCGGCGTCAATGAGAAACAGCCTGTCTTTGCGCAGGCGTAAAAAATCCCGCGGTTCAGGCATTCTTGCTTGGAAAGCGTTACTTGATTGGAATGAGTTCATCGAATTGTCGAATACTCGTGCGGAAGGGATCAATTTGGCTAAGCTGACGCCAGCAGTCTGAGTCGTTCCCCATTTTTAACTTTTCCGCAGTGGTAAGAAATGCCGTGGCGCATTGGGGGCATCAGAAACGCGGTTTGAAGGCGAGTTACTAGGAGTGTTAGTTAACACCACTCGAGCGTTCGAGAGCAGCGAGTTGGTCAGTATCTTTCCGCCTGGATTGGTCTATCGCGAGAAAATGGAAAGCCGGGCTAAGCGAGGCTCTAATTCTTCATACCTCTGACCAACGATCCTTTGGTCCTCTGGACCTTTGAGCCAAAGATTTCGGGACCTAAGGATCTGCGGTCCGAAGGCAACAGGTCCATACCTTTTGGCTCTTTGGACCCTTTCCGTGGAAGAACTTACCTGGGAGCTTCGAGTCTGAAGTTCTTGGTTCCGCGAGGATTAGCCCCGAGCCGCGACCCGAAATATTTTGGCATTAGTACGATGAGATTCTACGGCGCGTTTTGTTGGGCCGACAGGGCAGGACACCGGTTTTCTGGCTGATAGCAGGCGACGAAGTCATCAAGATCAGATCGCCTCAGAGGATTCTCTTTGAGCTTGAAATGCTTGTTGGTTCGCAGATCGTAATCCAGAGCTTGGTAGTCTAAGGTGTTTCGCTCGCCGGTTTGCGGTCGAAAAACAAGAGCTCTCTATCGATCTCGAGGAACGCATCGAACAGAGGTACAAAGAGCTCCTGTCTGAGCGATATTAACTAGTTCATGCCGCGGAAATCATCCAACCTCCAGTTGCACCAGGTTCGGGCTTATTTCGGGCGCGCGTATGGGTCGAAGGAGAAGCTGACAACAAGTTAAATGGAGTCGCTATTGTGACATATCGGGTTTGGACGACTTTCCCGACATGCAAATTACAACCACAGATCGAGCTCATCAGTTCGCAGTTTGGCTCAGTGTTAATGGCGAATTTCCTATCCTCGCCCATATTCAGCTAGAAAACGGGAAGGAAGTCTGGCAATGGCGATACTTGGACTTGCCAGGTAGGCCGCGAGACAAGTAAGCTGTCGGAGCCCAAGATCAGAAATCACACCCAAAGATTCAATAATGGCGTACTCGCTTGAGCCTCTTTGGACCAAGTTCGTCCGTAGGTACGCAATTTGACGTATTGAATTGTCGGCCGAAGACGCGCTATATTGGAACTCAGATTATTGAGCTCATAAAGAAGGCTCCATTGAGGCCGTTTTCTCTTTCCCAACGTTCTTCGTTCCCAGCCCAATATGCATAAGCGAGTAACTCTATGGCAAAGCGTCCTCTACGAATATCATGGAACAAACTGTGGAAGGCGATTAGGTCGTCATGCGACTCGTTAGCAAATGACAATCCTAGTCCGATTCATGCTAATCCTGGCCTGCGCTATTCACGAATGGATAAACAGTCAGGACCTCATTTGAAGGAGCCTGGCAAGCAACTCGTCTCGTTACTTCACATCTACAGGTGGACATTCCTATTCTTTATGATGTCAACTGCATCTCACCTGTACGCGAGTGATCCTGTGTTCTTAGAAACGCCCCCAGCGGATGGTGGTGGACCAGGAGTTGTTCTTGTGACAACTTTTCCAAGGCCAGCGGATAAGCAGCCTTGTCAGGTTAATCTAGGCGAATCACTGGAATTGCTCATCCAGAACCTAGATGATTGGCTGATGCAATTACGGAAGAAGGGTTTCATCACAAGCGATAACAGCAACGATGATATTGTAACGGAGGAAGTGCCAAAGCTTCGTTTGTTCATTAATGGGAGGTGCATGAGAACTCTTCAACCGGTTGATTGGTACCGAGATGACACGTCGTGGCCATGGCATGAGCAAATGGCGCCTGAAGAGACTAAACGACGTCGCTACTTTATTCACTTTCACTTAGTCCGAGACGCGTCTGATATCGCGAGTAAAGCGGATTGGAACGAGGTACTGAAAGGGCCAGGTCTCATGTCCCAAATGAACCTGACGATAGGTTTATATAATTCAAGTAACAATGGTGTAGTGACCCTCCCAAGTTGGATCAGGCTTGGTGAAACAGAGCCGACACATGAATTCATATTTCACCGGGTAAACACTGACGTCTGGTTGATCATCGGCGTAGTGCTACTGGCGTTGGCCATAGGCGTCTTCATCTTTCTGGTGTTTCTTGGAGGATTGATTCGAGAGCCTGCGCTTCCCATTCGTGATGATGGATTGCCACCAGTGAGCCTGGGTAGATGTCAGATGGCTTTTTGGTTTTTCTTAGTTATTACTGGCTTTTTCTTTCTTTGGCTCATCACCGGTCGAGGTGATCTCGACACGATCAATCCCACCGTTTTAACCCTCATGGGAATAAGCGCAGTTACAGCCCTTGGCGCCGCTTTTATCACGAGCAATACGGCCGATCCGGAGGCCGCGGCGAAATCTCCCGCTCGAAACTACCTAGCTGAGATACGCGTGACAAAAGAGGAAATAAGGACAGCGCAAGCAGCGAAAGACCGGAAAGCTGAGGAGGACGCCAAAGTCAAACTAGGCAAACTCAAAAAGCAATTAAAGGATTGGAGAAAGCTGCACTGGAATCAGTGGATCTTAGACCTACTTAGTGAGGAGAATGATATGTCGAAGCCCCAAATAATGAGCTTTCATCGGTTTCAAATCATCGTTTGGACACTCGTTCTTGGCGTCGTATTCTGCTCCGAGGTGCTAACGAAGCTTGGCATGCCTAACTTTGATTCAACGTTGCTGATTCTAATGGGGATAAGCTCCGGGACCTATTTGGGTTTCAAATTCCCTCCGGTCGCCAAGGCTTAGCGAACTAGTCCCCACTGTCTCGGTACTCACTGGTCGATTTCCCCCAAGTCTGCAGACTCTCTATCGACTAAGGAAGTTAACACTGACAATAAACCGAGCTTGGCTGGCGGCATCTCTTTCCAGTAACATCTCAGCTACCTGAGACGATTCAAAGAAGAGCCACGAGATGTTTCACTAAGCAACTCTGTCCAAACGGCACGAAGAAAGGTTTTTGCCTGGCGACGAACCCCCTTTTTTTCCGTAGTGATCGGCTATCGCTCCTTCCGCCTCAGGTCCCAACCGTCACGGTACATTGGCCCCACAGCCAACGGTCCAAAGTACGCAGGTCCAAGTATCCGTAGGCTCTGCGCCAAAGGACCAAGAGACCGTGGTTTCTGCATCCCTGGCCGCATCGACTTCTCGACTTCCGTTACCGATAAACATCTAGCCAACCCCACCTAGCCATCCCGGGATTGTCGTGGACTGCTGAGATGAGCGGATCTCCCATTGAAGGAAATCGAGGCAGAGAAGCGGAGGCCAGCTGATGGATAAGGGCTGAGGATGACTATCTATCATGTTGTGCCCGTGGT
>DATNNZ010000568.1:0-16616 GCA_035601575.1 Chthoniobacterales bacterium | reverse complement strand
CTCTACTGGATCGTGTTTTTTCAAGGCGCCGAATCGCCCGACAATCGGCTCTGAGACTTGCTCTCGGGGCGACACGATTTGAACGTGCGACCTCCTGCTCCCAAAGAACTGCCGCAGCGCCGGCTTGGGGCTCAAGCTCGTAGGCTTGTGTGTCAAAAATGTGTCAAGAAAACGCTCGTTTATGGCTAGTTATGCTCATCCTATACGCGACCATTATTTGACTTGCGAAGCGCTCGTGGATCGGCTGTAGAAGCTGAAGAACAGCTACCTAAGAGACTCTGCCGATGGAGGGGATCGAACCCACACGACCTTGCGGTCACTGGATTTTGAGTCCAGCGCGTCTGCCAATTCCGCCACATCGGCCGCTGAGCAGGGATGAAGTGTTAAACCGTTCCAGCCGAAACGCAAGTGTTCGGTAGGAGGTTTAAGGCGAGACCGGGTTTGGTTTGGTATATCCGTCGGTAAGGATCTTGAGGAAGTTCACGAGGTCGTCCTCCTGTTGGGGGCTGAGCTGGAGGTTACCGACCTGGCCGTTCGACTCAGTCGCCGAAGTTGCCTGAGAGGGCGGCACTCCGGTGACGTTCTGCACGTTTTCGAGGACCTCAGGCGGCGGGAATAGCGGGGTGTAACCGGACGGAGGATCTTTGCGGAGGTCGAAGGCAATCTCTTTGCCATCGGCGTCCACAGCAATGTTCCGCTTGTTGTAGAAGTGAACGACATCTTTGAGGCTCTTGAAGACGCCGTTGTGCATATAAGCCTTAACGAAATCCGGTGCTGGTCGCTTGTCAGTGCCGCGCATACTCGGCGCCTTGAAGAGGCCGCGGAATTGGGGAATGTCGCCCGGAATATTCTTGTAGAATCTGGTGCCATCGGGCGCCGGATTGGGATTGGCGCCCAGGCCGTAATCGACGTATTTGGTCCCAAATGAATTATACCCGTGGGGGTTGGATTCCTGGTCGGTCTGCTGATAGTAGGGGTTGCAGATATTTTTGGGGGTGCCGACGTTCGCATAACAGTACATCGTGAACGTATTTTTCCCCTGCGTGATCGCTTGTATTGCGGGTACTGTGGCGGAGGAATGGCACTGAAAGCATTGGGCCTGGCCGAAATACAATTGCCTACCCCGTTCCTCAGATGCGGAGAGCGTATATAAGCTCATCGCTGGCGTACCATACTTGGAGGCATCGTACTTCGAACTGAACGCACAAACTGCTCCCGAGGATTGGTAGGCAGCCAGTGCCTCACCGAAAAGTTCGTAGATCTGCTTCGGAGTGTACACTTGGAAGACATCCTGACCGTATACCTGCTTGAATAGCGAGGTATATGGCCGGTTCGCGAGCTTCTGAACGAGAAGCGGTGAATATCCGCCATTAGCGGGCGTATAGGGTCCATCAGGAGTGTTCGCCATCTCGTTCGGATTGATGGGCGGTTGCAGCCCCTGCTTGGCGAGGTCGGAAACGCGGCCATCCCAGAAATTGCCGCCCAGCCAAGTTCGCAGACCAGGATCATAGTAGGGGCCCTCGGGACTGAACGCGGCGTAAAGATAACTCTGCGGTTTGCGATCACTGAACCGGCCCGGCACGATCCCCGGCTGGGGACCGGAGAACGCGTTGATTTCCGAGTTCGGCCCCGTAAAGCCTGTCTCAGCGACGTGGCAAGTTGCGCAGGAGTAGCCCGGAGGATTCGACAGGGTGCTATCGTAGAGCATCAACTTCCCGAGCTTCTCCACGGGAGTCAGTTGGATGTTATCCGCGGGCGGGCTTGGGGCAGGAAGTGGCCCACCCAACACATCAGCGCGGGCGTAGTTGTTTAACACCAGGGCCACGGCCACGACTGCACCGCCGAAGCCGAGCAGGGCGACCCAAATGGCCAGTCGTTTATTCATGAATGAACTTTTTAAATCGGCCCAACCAGTATCTCGGCCGCGAGAACGTTATTAAAAAGCTTCCCAGGAGCTATAGCTCGAACGGGCAGTTTTTGCACACCGAAAGCACCTCGATGCGGGGCGCGGGAAGTCGGCAGAAGGGCTGGAGATCTCGGCGAACTTACATGATACTGACTAACCGCACGTTTCTTATGGTATCTGCCGGAGCGTCTCAAAATCACCTTAAAACTGATACGGCAATACACGGGCCAATCCTGCAGTTTGACTGGCCGGCAGTCCAAATCGGGATTGGATCGTATGAGGAGGGACCAACCGGGCTGACTATCTTTCGCTTCCCTGGTTCAGCGGTGGCAGCAGTCGACGTTCGCGGTGGATCTCCCGGCACAGTGAATACCGATTATTTGCGCCTCGGTTACGAACAACCAAATGTTGATGCCGTCGTCTTTTCGGGCGGCTCTGCTTATGGCGAGGAAACAATCACCGCGGTTGCGACCGGATTGAAGGATGACGGTGTTTACAGCGGCGATTGGGACAACGTTGCGTTGGTTGCGGGTGCTATCATATACGATTTTGCGGGACGGCGCTTGAATGAGTTTTATCCGGACAAGAGGTTAGCTCAGGCCGCGTTGCATGATCTTCGGTCAGGCGTCTTGCCGCTGGGTGCACAAGGGGCCGGTCGAATGGCGATGCAAGGTGCTTTCTTTGGATGGGGCGTCCACTCTGGTCAAGGAGGCGCATTTCGCCAGATCGAGGACGTAAAAGTGGCCGCATTCGTTGTCGTAAACTCGAGCGGGGCGGTCACCGATCGCGCTGGTCGACTGGTAAAGTTTAGGAATGAGTCAAAGGATTTACCGAAAGCGTCCGATTTGCTGGCCAATCTGCCGGCGAGCTGTTCCGAAGAGTGGATTTCCCCAACGAGTGATCGCAATAAGACTGGCGGGCGCCACACGACTACTAGCTTGACCGTCACTAACCAAAAGCTCAGCTATGCCGCGCTGCAACGGCTTGCCGTACAGGTCCACACATCGATGGCTCGCGGCATCCAGCCCTTTTCTACCGATGTCGATGGCGATACTATTTTCGCCCTTTCAACCGAGGAAGTTTCCAGCACGAGCCTGAGTTTACGCGAACTCAATGCTATTGCCGGCGAAGTGATGTGGGACGCTATCCTGTCGAGCGTACCTGAAGAACCGGTTTTTATTGCCCCTCCGCCGGTCGATGTTTCTTTGGCAAACCTGACAAAGTGTACCGGCTCATTTCGATTTGGACCAAAAGCCGTCCTCAAGATTCGCATTTACCAAGGCCAACTCTCGGCGGAGCCAGCCATGGATTTTTTCGATTTTCGCGCCGGCCGATCAGTCAATCTGAAACCGATCTCGGAATCCGATTTTTACGTGCCGGGCATCCACCGCACCCGGGTTTCGTTCCCGCGCGAGAATCCAGGCAACATCGCGGTGATTAATCCGGGGCGTTGGCAACAACTCGGTTTTCGCGAAGCGTAGAATACGGCATACACTAGTGCCCTGCATCGCGTTCGATCTTTGTGGGCTAGCTTCACTCATTTTCTTTTTGCCTGACATTTCAGATTTCCGGCCTTTAGTACCGGATGAAGTTCATTCCGTTCTGTGCGGTCATCCAACTAGCGGATTTCGCTATCGCACAAGGACAAGAGTGCGTTTCATAGCACTTCTCGCGGCGGGCGCGCTCAGGATTTTGAGATGCAAATGGCACGCGGAACCTAATTAACTCAGAGAAATATGTCTGCGAAATCAAGAAAATGACTATCCGGGTAGAGTTCTCGCAAGGTATGAGACCAAATGCTCAGCGGCTCGTGATCATCGTCGAGATGCCCCCAGAGATTGTGGCTAAGATGAACGAGGAAAGGATTTCTCCCAACCCCCGCGCTCTTGATATCGCCAAGCGGGTAGCGGAGCAGCAAAGCCTTTTCGGCTCGCAATCCTATTTCCCTTATCACTCAGAAACGGTTGCCAAAGTTGGCGATTCCAAGAAGTTGGGAGAACCCGCGCTGGTGGCTGAGGATGGATCCAAGGCTTGGATCGTGAGGAGGCCGACAACCCACGAAAAACGCAGCTCCTCGACCGGTATCTGATTGGTTGCCTAGCCGGTATCGCTCGCAAATCTCTAAGGATTTGCGAGCGATACAGGCTGGGTCAGCGGCTTTTAGGTGGTCTTTTGCGGGTTAGCTCCGCCAGCGCTCAATCTGCGTTGGCTCCCAATAACCACAACCGTACACCATCTTTTTCTGCATCGGCTTGGCGCTCGATCATTTCCTCGGACATTTTGGGAATCGCGTGGAAGGAAACGCGCATCTCGTCTTCTCCGGGTTGAGGTAGCTGACCTGTCATGGCCATGGTTGTGAGATTAGCCGCCAGCCGTTTGGCTTCGTCATAAACGGATTGCTCATCGTCAGGAGATCCGGCCGTTTTCCGGGCAGCTGTTATCGGCACCTCAGCAATGAGATTGATTTTTCTACCGGTCCTCGCCCCTGAATGCTTGCGATGGGGTTCGAGCGTGATATGAAAATAGAAATTCTGAGGCACCAGCTCAATCTGCCAGAGATCGACTGTCGCGGCAATCGGAAGAAAAGAGGTCGGAGGAAGAATCGAGTGACTGGTGCTGGCGGTTCGCTCCGGCGGAGGGATCTATGCCGCAAGCAATCGTTCTACCGCCTAATCTCCGGTTGGGACAATCCCGGCATTTTCGACCATCAGGATGACCGTCCGTTCGGGGGAACGCGTACGATGGAGCGCACCTTTGGGAACGACGAATCCTTGTCTCGGCGCGAGGTCGACCGTGCGGCCCTCCAGATCGATCAAAAGCCGGCCTTCGACCACATAGAAAAATTCGTCGTCATTGTCGTGCTTGTGCCAATGGTACTCGCCCTGGATAATACCAACGCGGACGACCGAGGAGTTCACCTGGCAGAGCGTTTGATTGAACCAAGGCTTACTCGCGTCGGAAAGCGCTTTTTCGTTAATCACCTCCAAGGCGCTGTGCAAAACATTAAGCCGCGTATCGTAGGGGAAATCTTGGACGTCGCTCATCCGAAAAGCTCGGATAGCAAATAGCAGATAGCAAATAACAGATTGCGCATCGCCGAACGTGGATTCCGCAATTGCTCACCCTCCGACCATCAGCCGCACAATCTCATCGGAACTGGTATCAGCCATGAGGCGTTCGCCTGCTTTCACGCCCCGTCGCAAAACGACGATACGATCGCTGACCGCAAAAATATCGACGAGATTATGCGAGATGAAAATTACGCCGACACCGCTTTGTTTCAGGCTTTTGATAAGAGCAATGACTTTACGCTGTTCCGGTACGCCAAGCGCCGCAGTCGGCTCATCCATAATCAGAATCTTGGCTTTCCAATGGATCGCTCGTCCGATCGCGACAGCCTGTCGTTGACCACCCGAGAGCGATCGAATGGGAAGATCAAATCGATGCATCTGAATATCGAGAACCCGCAGCGCGGCGGCCGCTTGGGTCCGCATCTGCTTACGATCAATTACCGGAAACCCGAGAACGCGCTTGAGCGGCTCACGGCCAAGAAACACGTTTGCGCCGACATCGAGATTATCAGCCAGAGCCAAGTCCTGGTAAATCGTTTCGATTCCGTGTTCTCGCGCCCTTTGTGGATTCTCAAAGGTGACCTCACTGCCGCTGTACCAGATCGTTCCTTCGTCGGGATGGTGAACTCCAGAAATAATCTTAATCAGCGTGGATTTGCCGGCTCCGTTGTCGCCGGCCAGCGCCAGGACCTCACCTGGGTAAAGCTCCAGCGAAACATTTTCCAGAGCGTGGACGCCACCGAAACGCTTGGATACACCTTGAACCTTTAGGATTGGGGTTTCACTCATCGAGCCTCGCGCCGCTTAATTGTTTCTGGGTCTGATCGACCAGGACAGAGATAATGATGACGATGCCGACGGCAACAAATTGCCAAAACGGCTCAACATTCACGAAGACCAGCCCATACTGAATGATGGCGATAATCAGCGCTCCGATAATGGTGCCGGTGATTGTGCCCGAGCCGCCAAACAGGCTCGCTCCGCCGATCACCACTGCGGCGATACTATCCAGCAGAAGCGGTTCACCAGCTTGGGCCGCGCCGGCCGAAAAGCGAGCGGTGTAAAGTATACCTCCTATACCGGCGGTGAGCGCAGACAGGATGTAAAGGGTAACGGTGTTGCGCGAGACGTTGATGCCCGCCCGAAGCGACGCTTGCCGGTTCCCGCCAACAGCATAGGTGTGCTGGCCAAAACGGCTTTGGGAGAGCAAATACATCATCCCGGCAGTCAGAATGATGGTGATCAGTACGGTCATTGGAATGGCGAGGAACGTGCCGTTGCCGACAAACGAAACGATCGAGTTACTGATCGGTACCGTCGTTCCTCCGGCCAACAAATAGGCAATGCCACGCGCGACCCCGTACATCCCGAGTGTTCCAATGAAAGGAGGGATACGAAGGCGCGCGATTAGCAGGCCATTGATCAGCCCTGGAATCGCAGAGGCTGCCAAGGCGACAATTGCGGCAACAACCAGACTTCCAGGTTCCCCGAGCGAGTCCCTCGTCAGATTCAAAATCTTCGAGAATACCACGGCGGCGAAGCCCATCGTGAATCCGACCGATAGGTCGATCCCACCTGAGATCACGACAAACGTTTGACCCAGTGCCAGCAACAGCGGACCGACCGCAAACACCGCGATCGATTGTGCATTGAAAGGATTCAGAACAAAGCTGGTATGATAGGCGAAGTGCGCCCAGACCTCGAAACCGATCACCAGAACGATCAAGAAGATCCATGCTCGGGCCGAGGCTAACCAATATCGGAGAGATCCGCTCCAACCGAGGCGTTCGGCGGTGGCTTGAAGTGGGATTGAGTTCACCTGAGGCAGTCAACTTTCTTCTAATGACACGCAAAATTCCACCTTGGCGAGAGCGGGAGATCAAACTCCCGCTCTGTTACCAAAAATCTGTACGGTCGAATTCGATAAGGTGGGGTTTCCGACAACGCCAAACTTGTAGACATTCGCATTAACAACAACTGAGGCTTCCTCCTCCGTCCCGCCTTCGCGGGACTATGGCGGACACGTCGTCGGACTGGCCCGTCACACCTGATTAATCCGAGTAGATAAATTTTTTCACTTTCGGGTCATCGATGTTGCTCTTATCGATCACGGTAAAACCCGTGCCGATCAAAGGAGGAACTGATTGCCCGGTGAGATGCGCATAGGCGGTCACTACTCCGTAAAATCCGATCTCGGCCGGATGCTGGGCAATGGCGATATCAATGTTTCCGGCTTTGATATCGTCGATCATCGAAGTCGGCGCATCAAACGCAACAACCCTGACCTTTCCTTTGGCGTTGACCTGTTTCACTCCGTTAGCGGCACCGGTGGCAGAAAATAGGTTCGCGCCGAAGACCCCAGCGAGATCCGGCGTTCGCGCGTACATCGCTTGAAATTGGGAGGCCGCCTTGTTGGCATCATCTCCATTGAACTGCGTTTCCAGGACCGTGATGTTCGGGTGCTTTTTCATTTCCTGCTTAAATCCCTGCTCCCGTTGATCGGTGGTTGAAATGTTTGGCTTCACATTGGAAACATAGACCTTGCCCTTGTCCCCGATTGCTTTGGCCAACGCCTTGGCGGCAATTTCGCCACCTAAAATGTTGTCCGACGCGATATAAGAGAGAGGGAAATCAGCATCGCCAGTGCCGGTCTGGTAATGTCCATCGCCGATGAACGTATCGACAGTAATTACCGGAATGCCGCTGTCGACCGCCGTCTTGAGCGGACCTACGAGCTGGCCTTTGTCGGTCGGTGCGATGAGAATCGCGTCTGGTTTCCGCCCGATGATCGCGTTGAGTACCGGTACCTGCTGCACGGGGTTGAACTCCGGTGCGCCCTGGAAAACCAACTCAGCCCCGAGCGCATCAGCTGCTGCCTTCGCGCCTTTGTGCATCGTGATGTAGAACGCATCGGTGGTGAGGCCCGGGATCAGCGCGATGGTGTACTTCTTCTTTTCCTGCGCTTGCACCCGGTTGGCGAGCGGCATCAGGAGGGCAGTGATCGAGAGAAGAAATGCCACCGGTGATAGCCACCGATGAAATCGAGCGAGCGTTGAATCATTCATACCTTGGGGGATTGACTTTGGATTGGTTTGTTTCCTCAGCTCGCGCCGAAACAACTCTGAACTCGGGGTCAGTCGCTCCGGACTATCGCTTCTGCCGTTGCTTATCTTGCTAGAGGCCAAGTTAAGACGCCAACATTCGCGACCAGCAGAAACGCAACGGATTGCTGAAGACCTGAGAGGAATATTCCAACAATCGAAATGTTGCAATGAAGAGAACCAAGTTTTAGCGGGGATTTCAACAAGGACTGGTCCCGCCCGGACAAAAGTCGATCCCGTGAGGGAATGAACGTAGTTAGGTCGGGCGAAACCCTCGGCGCATTTGTTGGCTGCATCCTTCGCTATGCATCCCCATGCGGCGGGTTTGAGCCATTCGTGCGGATTCGCCTCGCCACTCCAACTTGCACCGGTTTTTGGTACCGCTTTTTGCCGAATCGGATGCTTTTTCTTAACTCAGGAGGGCAGCCGCAGCGGCGGGTCTAGCTCGCACTTCCCCGCCATCGCGCCAACGACTGATCATGCAAATGCCCTTTCGTCAGCTTGCGGAGTAAGCCGTATTTTGGGCTAAAGACGTAAGCAATAAAGAAAAAGAAGCCGAGCACAAGCACGATACAGGCACCAGCCGGCAGATCGGTCACCGCAGAGACCAGCAGCCCGAGTCCGGACCCAATTGCTCCGAGAAAACCGCTCGCCCAAAAGAGGATTGGAAACGAATCCACGAACAGATAAATAGTTGCGGCCGGCGCGATAAGTGTACCGAGAGCCAGGATAATTCCGACTGCCTGCAGCGAGGAAGTCATCGCTAGCACCAAAATACCCATCAGAACATACTTCAGCGCACCAACCGGAACGCCTTGAGTGGCCGCAACCGAGGGCTCGAAAAGCATCAGTAGCAAGGGCCTTTGGAGCAGGACAAGGGCCGGCAGTAATAAGCAGCTTACTGCATAGATCAGGATAAGATCGGCGTCGCTGATCCCGAGGATATTACCGAAGAGATAATCGGAGATCGCTATGTGCGTTGGTGAGAACTTCAAGAGCGCTTGTCCCAATGAAAAAGAGCAGGCAAAAAGCAAACCAAGCGCAGTGTCTTCCTTAATGCGCGAACTATTGGAAATGATCTGCGTGCCGAATGCAACTAGGGCGGCAGCGACAATGGCACCCACAAATAACGTAGCCGGTGCTGCACCAAACAATATGAGGGCGATCGCCAGTCCAGGGAGTAAAGAGTGTGAAATCGCGTCAGCCATTAAGGAAAGGCGGCGAATTACGATGAAGACGCTCAAAATGCCGTTGGTAAAACCGATCAATACCGCGCCAAAAAGCGCTCGCTGAATCTGCGGTTCTTGCAGTGCTCGGAGAAACCAATCAAAGTTCACGCGGGTTGCCCGGAAAAAGTTTCTGTTCCAAAGGTGCGGACGCGATTCTCGTCATTAAAAACAACCGTCGTGGGCCCGTAGGCAATCAGCTCGCCATTCAGGAAAACGACTTCGTCAAATAAGTCCGGAACCATCCGCAGATCGTGATGAGAGACGATGACGAGATTCCCAACCCGAGCGAGGTCACGCAGGATTTCTGCCAACAGGTCTTGCGAAGGCTTATCCAATCCGGTGAATGGCTCGTCCAGCAAAAATACATGTGCGTTTTGAGCCAGTGATCGAGCAAGGAACGCTCGCTGCTGCTGGCCTCCGGAAAGGGCGCTAATCTGCCGATCCGCCAGTTCGCTCAGTTTCATCGCGTTCAAGGCTTCGTCTACCGCCATTCGATCTCCCTCTCCGAATGGTTTCCACCAGCTCAATGCGGGGTAACGCCCCATCTCCACGAGGCCGCGAACGGTCGTGGGAAAATCCCAATCGACCGCCGAACGCTGAGGCAAATAGGCCACATACGCTCCGTGACCAGCGCTCCCATCGTGTCCACCGATCTCAATAGTGCCGGTCTCACGCCGAATCAGGCCGGCGACCGCTTTCAGAAGCGAAGTCTTGCCTGCCCCGTTCGGTCCCAATAAGCCGACGCACCTTCCACAGTGGAGCTCGAGACTGACGTGATGCACGGCTGGAACCCTCCGATAACTGACGGTAAGGTCTTTAATCCGTAGAACGTGACCGGGCTCGCTGCTCATCGGGCTACTGCGTTCCTTCTCTGAGCGTGATTGTATCACTAACTTTTCCATCTCCCCAAAGGGTTTGCGAGAGCGGCGGTTGATCGGCCGGAGTTACGGTTAGTTGGAGAGCAGCCATCCCAGGATTGCTCCAACGCGCTTCAATTGTCAGATCCACTCCTTCCGGCGGAAACGGGATTCGGACGGTCCTTGTGTCGGTCGCTCGCTGGGCGGTTCCTGTCCAGAGTGGCTTTCCCAGAAATTGAATTTCAAAACTGTACGGGACGGCCGAGGAAACCAGTTTCAATTCGACCTGTCTCACGTTCGATGGCGTGGCGTCCGAGTTCGATGGCGGTGTCTCTATTCGGGGCGCAGAAGTCAGATAATGTAATGGGAAAGCGAGAAGCCCTAGCGCAATCACTAGTCCAAGTAGCTGTAGGAGCGGGGATCCTCTCATTTGAGCGCATCAACGATCGCAGTCACGTTGTGCTTGATCATTCCTTCGTAGGTAGCGCCATCTCCAGTTCCCAGGCCGTCGGCGTAGAGGGTACCACCAATTTTGGCGCCGCTCTCGCGGGTAATTTCGACGCTCACCTTCGGATTTAAAGCACTCTCGAGAAAAATCGCTTTGACCCGCTGCTTCCGGATCTGGTCAATCAAGTCGGAAACGTGGCGCAGCGATGGTTCATCCTCCGTACTCAACCCTTCGATGGAGTAGATCTTGAACCCGTACTCTTTGGCAAAGTACTGGAACGCATCATGGGAAGTTACCAGTTTCCTTTGGTCGCGCGGCAACTCAGCGATCTTCTGCTTAACCCAGCTGTTGAGTTGTTGCAGCTGGTTGACATAGGTTTGGGCATTAGTTCGATACTCGTCGGCATGGGCCGGATCGAGCTTTACTAATTCGTCGCGCACGATGAAGGTCGCCTTTTCGACGTTAGGGACGCTGTTCCACCAATGCGGATCTTCAATGAATCCGCTCTTGGCCGTTTTGTCGTCTTCTCCGGCTTGCATTTTCAAACTGGGCAACTTGTCCCCAACCGGAAGCAAATCTGCCTTCGTCGCATCACGTAAATTATTGAAATAGTGCTCGAGGTTCTTTCCAGAAGTGAGCACCAGCCTCGCCCCGGTTACCGCCTGAAGATCGCTCGGACTGAGCTGAAATTCGTGCGGGTCTTGACCGGGCTGGATCAAACCGTTGACTGTCACTTCCTGGCCGCCTACCTTTTGCGCGATTTCGGTTAAGATCGTGGAAAAACTGGCGATGGCCAGTTTATCTTCAGCCTGGGCGTGGCTGAGGGCGATGTGAGCTAGGAGCGCTACGGAAATCAGAAGTGGACCAAACCTCATCGCCGAAATTGATTTATTTGCAACCTGTTTGCAACAACAAACCACCGACCGTCGTCCTTTGGTTCGCCCTGGCCAACACCTCGGGCAGCACTGGCGGTATGGAGGCTTAGCCGAGGCGGTGGCTGATGACACTCACGCGGCCCAACCCGCACAAAGATTTGAGTTTACCGGCATGCCGTTCTACACTCGCGGGCTGTGAAACTTTCGAAACGGGGCGAATACGCCCTCCGGGCATTGATCGACTTTGGACTGGCTCAAGCGATGGGTAAACCGCTGCTGCAGGTAAACGAGCTCGCATCGAAGGAAGATCTGCCGGTCAAGTTTCTCGAACAGATTCTGATGCAACTCAAGGCCGCCGGTTATTTGGAAAGCAGACGCGGAAAACATGGCGGCTACTTGCTGGCCCGGCGACCAGAGGATATTCAGATCGGACAGGTAGTTCGCTTGATCGATGGACCGTTGGCTCCAATCAGGTGCGTAAGTCAGGTTGCATACGAACGCTGCACTTGCCCTGATGAAGAACACTGTGGTCTGCGGATGGTCATGCTCGATGTGCGCAACGCGATTTCTAATATTCTCGATCGCTTTTCGTTAGCGGACGTCGTCGAGGTCACGTTGCGGAAGATGCGCCGTAATAATGTCCCGCTTCCGTTTGCCGCTGATCCGATCGGAGCCGCCCGACCCAAGAGCAGCGATAGTGGGCTTGTCGTCCCTCGAGCAAACGGCGAGCGCAAGAGCTGAGGCCGGGACCGGGAATGCCGGTGACACCGGGAAGGATGGGCGCAGCGAAGCTGCGGCTCAAGAAAGCCTAAGGCGAAGCCTAAGGAATGACGCAATCGCTGGCAAACGTTTTGGTTCGTCTAATTTGACCAAGAGTGTCGAGCCACCCCTCGTCGACAAGGATCTTTAACAAAGGGTACACGCGTATTTCGCCACCAAGGGCCTTCGACGAACGGCTGGCTAGCAGAAGCCCTAGATTGAAGCGCACCTTCAGTGCGCGACCTTTTGGGGACCCGATTCCTAGGGCTTCGCCCAGGCGAAGCCCTAGGCTTTCTTGAGCCGCGCCTTCGCCGCTCCCCAGTGTTGCCGGCGGCTGGCAACGTTCCAACCCAGCATTTCTCCTTTACTCCTATAGATTTGTATGCTTTTAATCCCTATAATTCAAGTAGGGTTATGATCCGCTCCATCTACCGTCAGTTGGCACTTTTCTCCTTGGTAGCCGTTTTCGTTACCGGCGCCTCAGGAGCGACCATCCAGTTGTTGAATGTCTCATACGATCCAACACGAGAGTTTTACGAGCAGTTCAACCAGTCTTTTAGCAAGCAATATCAGCAGAAAACCGGTAGACAGGTGGCCATCCAGCAATCTCATGGGGGGTCGGCAAAACAAGCCCGCTCCGTCATCGACGGGTTGCAAGCCGACGTTGTTACTCTCGGTCTCCCTGCCGATATCGACGCACTCCACGACAATGGCGATCTGGTGGCAGC
This sequence comes from Chthoniobacterales bacterium, assembly GCA_035601575.1. Classification (GTDB taxonomy): domain Bacteria; phylum Verrucomicrobiota; class Verrucomicrobiia; order Chthoniobacterales; family JAFAMB01; genus DASTDH01. Next base: position 3,642 of record DATNNZ010000568.1, on the reverse strand, counting down.
CGACTGGCAAAAGCGACTTCCGAACAACAGCATTCCGTATACTTCGACCGTGGTTTTTTTGGTACGCAAAGGAAATCCAAAAGCCATCAAGGATTGGGGCGACCTCATGAAGCCCGGCACAGTCGTCATTACTCCGAACCCGAAGACCTCTGCGGGCGGGCGGTGGAGTTTTATTGCTGCGTACGGGTACGCTCTGAACGCAAACGGCAACGATGAAGGTAAGGCCAAGGGCTACATATCCAAACTTTATGCCAATGTTCCGGTGCTCGATTCCGGTGCCCGCGGATCAACTACAACCTTCGGTCAACGCGGGCTGGGTGACGTGCTTCTCGCTTGGGAGAACGAAGCGCACCTTAGCCTAAAGGAGTTCGGCGCCGACAAGTTTGAGATCGTGACTCCGTCGATCAGTGTTCGGGCGGAGCCGCCCGTCTCCGTAGTCGATAAAGTGGTGGAAAAAAAGGGCACCCGAGAGGTGGCCACGGCCTACCTCGAGTACCTTTATTCGCCAGAGGCCCAGGAGATCGCTGCAAAGAATTTCTATCGCCCAATCAACCAAGAGATTTTTCAAAAGTACGCAGCTCAATTTCCGGAGGTGAAGGTGTTCACCGTCGACGAGCTCTTCGGTGGCTGGAAGCAAGCTCAGTCGAAGTTTTTCGCTGACGGCGGTGTTTTTGATCAGATTTATAAGCCATAATTTTCGGGCGGGAACGGACTCCCGGTCCTACCGGGCCGGGAGCCCTAATACTTCAGGATCCGGGGCCACGTTGGGTCAGCCTGATTTTCCGCAGCAAAAGCATTTGCGCATTAGCCACTCTCCCAATTCTATACCATAGTAGTAGCCTAATGGGCTGGCGTGCAGTTCAACTTTGGTACCAACGCAAGGTCTTGCCTGGCTTCGGGCTGACATTGGGAATCACCGTTGCCTATCTTGGCCTGGTCGTTCTCATCCCGCTTTCTGCGACGTTCTTGCGGGCGTCGGGCCTTGGTTGGGATGGAATCGTGCGTGCATTGACTAGCCCGAGGGTCGTTGCCTCTTTCGAATTGAGTTTTTCCATCTCGCTTTATGCGGCGCTCATTAACGCCTTTCTCGGCACTATCGTTGGTTGGGTCCTGATCCGTTACGATTTTCCCGGGCGGCGCATCGTTGATGCGATCGTGGACCTGCCATTCGCATTACCAACGGCGGTGGCTGGTATCGCACTTACTGCCATTTACTCTGCGAACGGATTGATCGGGCAACCACTGGTCGCCTTGACCGGGCTGAAGGTCGCGTACACGCCGCTAGGAATATTGATCGCACTCATTTTCGTGGGGCTGCCATTCGTGGTGAGAACGGTGCAACCGGTGCTCGAGGACCTGGAGGTAGAATTCGAGGAAGCAGCAGCATCGTTGGGAGCATCTCGCTGGCAAACGATCCGTCGAGTCGTGTTTCCTCAGATTCTGCCCGCTATTCTTACCGGCTTTGCGCTAGCGTTCGCGCGCGCCGTGGGCGAGTACGGTTCGGTCGTCTTCATTTCCGGTAACATGCCGATGAAGACCGAAATTGTGCCCCTCCTAATCATTACCAAGCTCGAACAGTACGATTATGCGGGCGCCACAGCCATCGCCGCTCTAATGCTGGTTATATCTTTCGTTTTGCTGTTCGGAATTAATGCGCTCCAGCGTTGGTCCCATCATATCCGGGTAGCAACCTGATTTTCTATGTCGTCCGCCGTCGTCTCCCCTATCCCGAAGGCGCATCCAACGGTGCGCGATCCGTGGTTGTTCCGGATTGGCCTGATTACAATGGCTTCCGCTTTCTTATTGCTATTCGTAGTCATTCCGGTTTGGACGGTTTTCCACGAAGCTCTAGCTAAGGGAGTTGGCACTTACTTTGCCGCTTTCCAGGATTCGGCGGGCCGCTCGGCAATCGGGCTCACATTGCTGGTCGCGGCGATCGCCGTACCATGCAACCTGATCTTCGGCCTTTGCGCAAGTTGGGCAATCGCCAAGTTCCAATTCCCGGGCAAGAGTTTGTTGGTAACGTTTATTGACCTTCCTTTCGCGGTTTCACCAGTTGTTTCCGGCTTGATTTACGTCCTGCTCTTTGGTTCACGAGGCTGGTTCGGCCCGCTTTTAAGTGCCTGGAACGTTCAGATCATTTTTGCCGTTCCGGGCATCGTCTTGGCGACAATCTTTGTCACCTTCCCATTCGTCGCTCGTGAGCTAATCCCGATTATGCAAGCCCAAGGGAGCGAGGAGGAGCAGGCGGCGTTATCACTCGGTGCTAGCGGCTGGCAAACTTTCTGGCGGATCACACTGCCAAAAGCGAAATGGGGACTGCTTTATGGTGTTATCCTTTGCAACGCGCGAGCCATGGGGGAATTCGGAGCAGTGTCCGTGGTTTCGGGCCACATCCGCGGTCTTACCAACACAATCCCCCTCCACGTCGAAATTCTGTACAACGAGTACAACTTTGTCGCCGCGTTCGCGATGGCGTCATTGCTGACTCTTCTTGCCTTATTAACTCTGGTGATTAAGAGCTTCCTGGAATGGCGGATGCGCGCCACTCCGATCGCTGCAGAACTGCTCAACTTCGGATGAAAATTGAAGTCAGAGATTTGATCAGAAAATTCGGCGCCTACACGGCCTTGAACCGAGTCTCCCTGGACGCGGACGATGGGGAGCTCGTGGCGCTACTTGGTCCGTCGGGTTCGGGCAAAACGACTTTGCTGCGGATCATTGCCGGTTTGGACTTCCCGGATGACGGGAACGTCTATTTCGACGGGATTGATTCCACCCGGCTGAAGATCCAAAAGCGCCACGTCGGCTTTGTTTTCCAAAGCTACGCACTCTTCCGCCACCTGTCGGTCTTCAAAAATGTCGCGTTCGGTTTGGAGGTGATGCGCGGCCAGGGACGTCTGGACAAGGCGAAAGTTCGCGACCGGGTAACCGAACTCTTGCAGCTGGTGCAGCTCCCAGGATTTGAGAACCGACTGCCTCATCAGCTTTCCGGTGGACAGCGGCAACGGGTCGCCTTAGCACGAGCTCTGGCTATCAATCCGCGGATTCTTCTGCTGGATGAGCCGTTCGGCGCCTTGGACGCGAAAGTGCGCAAGGAATTGCGGAACTGGATAAAAGAGCTCCAACATCAGCTAAAAATCACCACCTTCTTTGTTACCCATGACCAGGAAGAAGCGCTCGAAATGGCCGATCGAGTGGCCGTGATGAACAACGCCCGAATCGAGCAGATCGGAACCCCGAGTGAAATCCAAGATCAGCCGGCGACTGCGTTTGTAGAAGAATTCATTCACACCAAGCAGACGTTCTGAAGGCATATGCAAGGTTGTTTCGGACAGTCTACCGATGAGGCACTTCAACTCCTAACTTACAGCCTGTAACCTTCTGCCGAGCGATGGCGACTGCGTTTCTCGGTGTGCCTAACTGATCACTCCGCGATACTGGAAACGGACCAGTACGGCGCTGGGCTTCGGGGGGACAGTCGCCGACAGCCTCTAGTACTTCAGAATCTTGGCCAGGAATTGTCGCCCGGTCTCTGATTGCGGATCATCCAAAATCTGAGCAGGCGGTCCGTACTCGACAATTTTGCCGCCGCTCAGAAGCGCCACCTGATCCGCCACACGTTTGGCAAAGCCCATCTGG